>DATGLT010000091.1:0-33626 GCA_035294005.1 Verrucomicrobiia bacterium | reverse complement strand
GATCCATTCCTTGTAATGACCCGGAGAAGTCGGGATGGTATGCTCAAGCGCTTCGGCTTCTTTCGCGCAGGATTCGGGAAAGACTTGGTTATTGACGTTGCTCAGGATGAACCCTTTCTCGCCCACAAGCAGCTTGCCGTTATCTCCCATTTTTTGTCCTTCAGGCAAGGCGTCAGGACGGGGTGGGCGCAATCCCCCGTCGTACCAGGTCAGCTTGCACGGAGGCATCGCGATTCCTCCAGCCGCGCGGCCGGTGAGGCCGGTCACGTGACAGTTGTTGGCTTGAACGTCGGCCGAACGCGCCGGGAACTGATAGGTGACGATCGACCCGAGCGGAAACGTTTCCTCATTTACGCGAGTCGAAGCGCCTTGAACACTGACCGGCGCCCCGAGTTTCAACGCGCGAAAGATAGGGTCCATGGAATGGCATCCGATATCCCCGAGCGCGCCGGTGCCGAAATCCCACCAACCGCGCCATTTGAAGGGGAGGTACGCCGGGTTATAAGGCCTTTCACGGGCCGGGCCGAGCCACAGGTCCCAATTCAACGTGGCCGGAACGGCCGGCGTATCCTTCGGGCGAGCCACCCCCTGAGGCCAGTATTCGTTGAAAAGGCCGTTGGACGGGCGGTCCGTCCAAACATGGACTTCGTGAACCGGGCCGATGATGCCGGACCAAACCAGTTCGCACATCCGGCGTGTTTCTTTGGATGCCTGGCCCTGGTTACCCATCTGCGTCACGACCTTGGCATCGCGCGCGGCTTTTGCCAGTTGCCGGGCTTCCCAAACCGAGTGCGTTAACGGCTTCTCGCAATATACATTCTTTCCATGCCGAATGGCTTCCATGGCGACAAAGGCGTGCAGATGATCGGGCGTAGCGATGACTACGCCGTCAATTTCCTTCATCTCATCCAGCATTTTGCGGTAATCCGTAAATTGCTTTGCGCTGGGGTACTTCTTGAAAACATGTGCCGCGTGATTTTGGTCCACGTCGCAGAGCGCCACGATGTTTTCGCTTTCCATGTTGCTGAGGTCCGAAGCCCCCTGGCCTCCAATGCCGATCCCGGCAACGTTCAGCTTTTCATTGGGTGACGTGGCGCCGCCCAGGCCCAGCACTCTGCCGGGCAGAACCATGAAGGTAGTGGCGGTCAAGGCTCCGGCCTTGAGAAATTGGCGGCGGCTGTATCCTGGCTTGGGATCGTTGGGTTTGGTTTTCATGTGAGTTTCTCTTAGACTAGGACAGCACTGGTCCTGGTTTTATTCACCTTTTTCCTCGAACAGCCGGCGCTACAGTGCCCCGGGCCTTGACCCAAAGGCCGAAGTCCTATTGATTACCCGGGCCGAAGTAAAAGCGGCATCATCTTGAAATCCCACGATACAGGAAAGTTGCGCATTGGCGACAACTGGAATGCGATTCGAATCATCGCGCTTTCGCAAAGCAACCCGCTCAAGGCCGTGGCGGAATTCGTTGAAAACAGCATCGACGCCCAGGCCAGGCACGTCACCCTGGTCCGCGGGCGTGAGCGCGGCACCCACTTTTTGCGGATCAAAGACGATGGAACCGGGATTCGCCGCAATGAGGCGGGAAAGCCCGATTTCGAGTACGTCGCAACTCACATTTGTGATTCAGTGAAGCGCCGTCTTAAGGCTGAGGGCGCGGTGGGGATCCAAGGCGAGTTCGGGATAGGATTGCTCAGTTTTTGGACCGTGGGCGAGGAACTAACTCTGACTTCGGCCGGGACAGACGGGGTCACGTGGCAGATGCACATGAAGAAAAGGGACCCCGGCTACCGCATCACCCGCAAGCACGTCCTGGTCCCGGAAGCAGGCACCGAGTTGGTCATCAAGAATATCCTGCCTGGGATAAAGCAGTTTAGCGGTGAAAAAATTCAATGGTACCTTGCTTCGGAATTGCGTGATCGTATTCGTACCTCCGGCGTCGATATCCGCGTGATTGACCGCACGGCGCGCGCGGAGTTCAAGGTCGAACCGCGGCAATTCGAGGGCCGCCTTTTGCATCAAGTCCGCCGGTCGTCAAAAGGAGAGCTGTACCTGGAACTATATTTGACCCGACCCGCTCAAGGCAATATGGTGGGACTGTATCGGCAAGGCACTCGCGTCATTGAAAGCCTCGCCAGTCTGGCTGAGCTGAACACGTCTCCGTGGACCAGCGGCTATTTGCAGGGGTTCATCGACGCCCCTTACCTGAATCTTACGCCGGGAACCCGCAGCGGCGTTATTCAGGATGAAGCTTTTCAGCGCTTCATCGAAGAACTCAAACCGATTCAGCACGAACTCTTGCGCCTCGTCGAGGAGCAACAACGCGCCGAAGAGGAGCAAACCAGCCGCGAGGTGCTCCGCTCGGTGCAAAGGGCTCTCAAGGAGGCGTTGCTCGCCCTGCCCTCCGAGGAGTACGACTGGTTCGACCTCCATCAAACCGGCGCCGGTCGCCCCAAAGCCCTCCAGAAACCCAGCTACCAAAACTCAGATGCCTCCGAGTTTCCTCCGGAGCCGGGCCAACCCGGCGTCTCGCAGTTGAACGAGGAGTCGCCTCAGAAGGTGTTCTTCGAGTTTCCGGGCCCATTATTCAGCGTGCGCATCTCGCCGGCCTCCAGCGTGGTTCCTGTTGGCAGTTCCCGCACGCTGCGCGCCCTTGCCCGCGATCGCTCCAATCGCGCAGTCGAACGCGACCTGGTCTTCAAATGGGAACTCTCCGATGGCGAGGGAACAATTGAAAACGCGGACGGAGAGATAGCCACGTTCATAGCCCCGGCGGAGCCCGGGTTGGCCTCGATTCGGCTCAAAGCTCGCCAAGCTGAGGTGGAATGCATGGCCGAGGCTCTCGTCACAGTGACCCAATCCCTCGTTGTCCAAAACCAGGTTCAAGATGCCGCCAAACAGGGCATCCCCAGTTACACGTTCCAAAAAGCCCCGGGCGAACTGTGGCGCGCCCGTTACGAGCCCGGCCAGAATGTAGTCGTCATTAACAACGGCCACCGGGACTTTGTTTTTGCCTCGCGCAGCAAGCCCCTGAAACTGCGGTATATTTGCCGTCTTTTTGCCAAGGAACTGGTCGCCAAAAACTTCGCGGGTCTTGCGCCCGGCGAATTGCTCGAACGTTTGATCGAGCTGTCGCTCTACACGGAGGAGAACCTCAAATGAGCCTGGCCCGTCGGCTGGGCAACTGGTAATCGAGAGCAGAGGCGAGCGCCGTGGAAGCTGCGGTGCGCGACGTTCGCCTCTGGACCGGCAGCTGCCGTTCCATAAGCATGTGAAGAAACGATGATTCAGTCCGCTACTCCAGGTTTCAATCGCATGGCCGACTGGGCCCTCCGTTTAGGGTTTAGTTTCCAGGCAGCGACCCTCGCTTTGGCCCTGCTGCCGGCAAATCTCGCCTCGGCGGCTGACCAACCCGTTCTAACAAACCAGGCTGCCATGGCTGATCAGCCAGACGAGGTGGACCATGCCGCTATCATTCGGTCGTGGAATTCCGAAACACTGGTTCGAGGCGAAAAACTCTATCGTACGCTGTGCATGCCGTGCCATGGAACCCCACAGCAACCGGGAAGCCTGCCCGCTTCGCGCGCGTTCTGGAAGGAACAGTTCAAAAACGGCAACGATCCCTACAGCATCTACAAAACGATCGGACGCGGCCTGGGTCAAATGCCTGCGTGGCCGTGGCTGAGCGGGGGGTTGCGCTATGACATTATCGATTACATTCGCGAATTGTTCGTGCGGAATGCAAACCCGAGCAATTATTTCGTAGTAACCCCGGCTTACCTGGAGTCTCTCCCGAAAGGCTCCGGCAGGTCAGTCGCGAAGAGCGAAAAACTTATCGAGTTCGAGAAGGGCCCAAAATATTTGCGCACTGATTTCGGTCCATTCCTCAATTGGACCTACGAAGTGGAATCGAACAATATCGCTTACAAGGGCATTGCCGTGCGGCTCGACGATGGCACGGGAGGCATTTCCAAGGGCCGCGCCTGGATGCTGTATGACCATGACACACTGCGCGTGGCGGCCGGTTGGACGGGGGATCAGTTCGTCGATTGGAAAGGCATTGCGTTCGATGCGACTCATCAAACCCACACCAGCATTGTGGGCGACAAACTGTTCGTCAACCCGGTCGGTCCCGGCTGGGCCGATCCTATAACCGGCTCGTTCACGGACCCGCGCCTGCTGGGGCGGGACAACAAGCCATATGGGCCGCTGCCGAGGACGTGGGCACATTTTCGCGGCACGTACCTTTGTGGCAACAGGGTTATCATCGCATATACGGTCGGAGATGCCGAAATCCTGGAGTTGCCCGGCTGCGAGGGGACGGGGCCCAATCTGGTTTTCTCGCGCACCTTCAACGTGGGCAAGTCTTCCCGGGATCTGCTGCTGCGCATTTGCCCTGACACGGCGCCTGCGGCGATTGTGGGGTCAAACTCGCTTAGGATCGCGAAGGAATCCGGCTTCCACGTGCTTCGGATCCCGGCAGGCACGACTCCGATCCGGTTCAAACTCCTGGTTGGCCATCAGTCGCAAACTCCGGATGTCGCGGGAATTGCCGCGCTGGGTTTGGTTTCGAAACCGCCGCAGGATTTGACCCCTTTTTTGTTTGGCGGCCCTCCTCGATGGAATCTGGACCTCGTCACTCATGGAACCCTGGGTCAAACGAATGCGGCGTTCGCCGTGGACACCCTGCCTTACCCGCCGGATTCGCAAAATCCGTGGCAATCCTGGATGCGAATGGGCGGGTTTGATTTTTTCAGCGACGGGAAGCGAGCTGCTATTTGCACCTGGAATGGCGATGTGTGGGTGGTGGATGGCATTGACAACGATCTGCACGAACTCAAATGGCGCCGGATCGCGTCAGGTTTGTTTCAACCGCTCGGTCTCAGAATTGTGGACGACACCATTTACGTGGCCTGCCGCGACCAGATTTGCCGGCTGCACGATCTGAATGGAGATGGGGAGATCGATTTTTACGAGAATTTCAACAACGACCACCAGGTTACCGAACATTTTCATGAGTTCGCCCTGGATCTTCAAACGGACCGCGATGGGAACTTCTATTATGCCAAAGGAGGCCGGCACGCCCTGCCTGCAATCGTGCCGCAACACGGGACTTTGTTAAAGGTCAGTCGCGACGGATCAACCACCGAAATTGTGGCCACTGGATTTCGAGCGCCCAATGGTGTTTGTGTCAACGATGACGGCACTTTCTTCATCACCGACCAGGAGGGCCACTGGACCCCCAAGAACCGGATTGATTGGGTCAGGCAAGGCCGCTTCTACGGCTATATGTGGGGCTACTCCCATCCGCAAAGCAGTTCTGACGAAGCGATGGAGCCGTCCATTGTATGGATCACCAACGATATGGATCGGTCACCCGCTGAGATCGTCCGGGTGACCAGCGACAAATGGGGCTGCTTCAAAGGTTCCCTGCTGAACATCTCCTACGGAATGGGCCGCATTTTCCTCGTCCCAAATGAAGTCGTTGACGGACAGCGCCAGGGCGGGGTCGTTCAGCTGCCCATTCCCGATTTCTCAACCGGTGTCATGCGCGGCCGATTTCATCCCGCCAACGGTCAGCTGTACGTTTGCGGACTGGTCGGCTGGGCGTCCAATCAGCAACAGGACGGTGGTTTCTTCCGCGTTCGGTACACCGGCAAGCCGGCCTATCTTCCGATCGAACTGCATGCCAGGCCGCAGGAAATGGAATTGGTGTTCAGTGATGCTCTCGATGTGACCAGTGCGTCCGAGCCCGGGAATTACCGGGTCAAAATCTGGTCGCTGAAGCGAACCGAGAATTACGGGTCCAACCATTACAATGAGCACTCGCTGGATGTCCGCAGCGCCACCCTGGGCGAGAACCTGCGGAGCGTTCGTTTAAATATTCCGGGACTTGAACCGACGTGGGGCATGGAAATCAGATGCGAACTCCAGGGGCCGGATGGGGTGCCATTCACACGCGTGATTCACAACAGCATTTACAGTTTGTCAGGCGAGCCGACCGCTGGGAGCCATCCAGCCTCCCCTTAGCGCGGATATTTCTGTTTGAAGACCGGGCTGGAGCCCGGTTGCACTCGGCTTAGAACGTTCGACCGCAGGGTGGCGTTAGTTCGAGTGTTGCGCCTTGCCTTTGCGCCGGAACACGGGGTAGCCGATGGCCAGGATGGCGATTGGCGCAAGAAAAGCCGCGTTTTGGTGCGCTTCGAGTGTTGCGCAACTGCTCATCCATGCACGGGCAACAACGTCCTTCGGATTGCGCCGCGGCAGCTGTGGTTCTTGGCCGAACAAAACCGACTGGAGTTTTTCCTCGAAATGCTCCGTTGAACCATAGGCGTTCCGCAGTACAATCACGACTGTGTCCTGGTCCGGGTAACGCAACACCCAGGTGAAAAAATTTCCGGGCATGTCCCCACGCATTTCTTGAACTGTGGATCCGGCACCCGGCGCGCCTTGGCCTATTTTGGTGACAAACCAGCCGCACGCCCAATTGCCGAGGCCCGGCTTAAAGAGCTCCGCCTGCAGGGGCGCCGGCAGAAGTTTTCCCGACGAAAGGGCCTCGTTCCAGCGCAGCAGATCTTCCGCCGTGGAATACATCGCGCCCGCAGACCAGACATGCCCCAGATCCAGGTCGCGCCCAGGTGTGTAACGCGGGCCCGCATGGCGAGTGTAGCCGGTGGCGGCGTCGATTTCGCCATAGTCATGACTCACCAGCCCTGTGTCTCGCAATCCGACCGGATCGAGAATCTGGTCTTTTAACAATTGCTTGAAGGATGTCCCCGTTGCCTGCTCCAAAATCAGCCCGAGCAAAATGTAACCGCTATTGCTGTAAGCCCACTGGGTTCCCGGCCGGGACACCAGGTCCGGCTGGCAGAATTTTCGCGCGAATTCGCCGGGTTCATAGCGCCGGCTTGCCTCGTAGGTGTCGGAGAACTCAGGCCAGTCGTAATCAGCGGGCAGGCCGGACGTATGGTGAATCAGCTGCTCAATGGTCATTCGGCTTCCCGTGTCCTTGCGATACCAGGGGAGATAATCGGCCACGGTACGTTGGAGTTGCACGGTTCCCTTTGCCACCTGCTGCAGAACCAGCACGGCGGTGAATTGTTTGGTGATCGAGGCCACCCCAAACCGGGTTTGCGTTGTGTTCGGCTGCGCCAATTCGAAGTTGGCCAGCCCTACTCCCTTTCCGTACACGACTTTGCCATGGCGCGCGACCAGCACCGCCCCATTTAAATACCCGCAGCGACTATAACCCTGCACCAGCGCATCCACTCGGGCGGCCAAGGTCTCATCAGAGGCACCCCAGTCGGCGCGACACTGGACGGCGAACGTGGAAACCAGGGCGAGGCCAGCGGCCACTTTCATCATTCGAACTAAACTTACTATTGAGTTCATTTTATGTGGACCTCATCAACACACGAGACCGCGCTCAAAAGTTTCAGATCTTCGAACGAAATTTTTTAAATAACTCACCTTGCGCGAACACAAACCTTGCAAGTTCCAAGGACGGGCATTATCATCGTGGCGACTCGTCGGACACGGGAAAGGTTCGCGAGCCTCCGTTTAATGAACTGGAAAGCTGCCAGGACGGAGAACCAAAAGGCCACGCCGCTTGACGTGGCCAAAGGAGAAAGTCTGACTCTATGGCACGGAAAGAAATCACATCCAAAAAAGAAACCTTTCGTTTCACTGCTGCAGGCGCGAGGAGCGTCATGCTGGTCGGTGATTTCACTCATTGGCAAAGCAGCCCTATCCCCATGAGGAAAGGGCCGGACGGGATCTGGACGGCTTCGGTGGAACTGGGACCGGGAACCCACACGTACCGGTTTATAGTGGATGGCGAATGGCAGGATGACCCGGAATGCGCCGTTCACGTGGCCAATCCGTTTGGGAGCGAGGACATGGTTCGGCGCGTGGTTTAAAGACTGCGCAGTATATTTCAAAATGCGAAAACTCCGGCAGCGGGGTTGGTGTGGCTGCGCGTGTTGCCGAACCAGGCGTTTGGCTTGCGAGCGGGGAAATGGAAACGGCTGTCACTTGACAGGCTCATGTGAGGAACGATATTTCGTTTGACGGTTAGAATATCAACGCAGAGGCATATGTGCCCGCTGTTACAAAAGGAACGTTATGGAATCCCGAATTGCAAACTCCCCTGTCGCCGATGAGGTCCAGGAGAAAACCACGGAGAAAGTTGTAAACGAACTCAAAGCGATGATTCAACGGGCGGAAGAGAAAGCCGTTGAAAGCGCCAAAGCGGCGGATCGCGTCGTGCGCGATTATCCGTATCAGAGCCTTGGCGTGGCATTTGGGCTGGGCGTTTTGGTCGGCTTCCTGGTCCGCCGGAAGTAAATGGACCAGACCCCGCCACCACGGGCCGGCCTGTTTCAATCGATACGCTATCTCGGCCGCTCCGGGATAGCGGTCCTGCAGAACCGGATCGAGCTGTTTGCGGTAGAGCTCGAAGAACAGAAGATACGGTTCATCCGTATACTGATCCTTGCCGGCGCGGCGATCTTCCTGGCCAATACTGCGCTGCTGGTTATTTCCGCAACGATTGTGTATGCGGTCGGAGAAAAGGCGCGGCTTGCAGTGCTTCTGGCTCTAAGCGCGATATACGTAGCGTCGGCGATTTGGGCCTTCGTGGCACTCCAAAAGGAGCTCCGATCCTCCGCGCCGGCTTTTAAAGAAACGGTCGCCGAACTGAAGAAGGACACCGACTTGTTCCGCGAGGAGGACTGACGACACCGGGGTAACACCCGTATAGCCGCTGAGGGCGAACCCTCACTGAAGAAGAAGGTAAGCACCTCATCGCACGAGCTTTGTATGTGGAAGAGTTTCTTTGTGAAGAGAACAAGGAGTGGAAGTGGGAAACAGGAGCCGGGGCCACCCGGCTCCTTTGTTTTATTGATTTGACGAATTTCACCACCCCGGCCGACTGCGGACTGTGGTTTTGGCGGGGAAAAGCCGCATAGGCTTACCGCCCGTGTCCGCTACCTCGACCGCCGCCATGCCCCATGCCACCGCCGTGTGGCATGCCGCCTCCACCCCTAGCAAAGCTCCCGCGGCCGCCAAAACTCCTGTGCCCGGCAAATCCCCCGCGACGTCCAAAGCCGCCACGATGAAACTCGTGCCCGAATCGCCCATCGCGGTCGTAAAAACCGTGATGCCACCCGCCATAATAGTATCCACCGTAATACGGTCCATAATATCCCCAGTAGTCGGGCCCATAATACCCGTAATAAGCCGGGGCAGCGTAGCCCGGTGCGTATCCATAGTAAGGGTCGGCGCAGCCAGCCAACGCGGCCACGCCAATCAGGGAAGCAAGGACCGCGATTCGCTTCGCTGTTTTCGAAATGCTCATAATACCTCCTTCACGAGAAAACTCTGCGGCTCATCCCGCAGGAGCAATCGCGTGAGCTCAAGGAACCCGGGGTCGCGGGCCCTTCCGTGAAGTAAATACCTCTCCGAAAACCTGGCTCAGCGCCGTGAGGTCCTGGGCGTCTTTATCAGCCGCCCCTAAATAAACCTACATCGTGTCCATAGCCGATCAACCGGATGTTGCGAAATAGTTGCCGCCGAGGTGAGCAGGCGCGGGCGTATTCCATCAGATCCGCCGAAGGTCCAACGTGTATGGGAAATTGGGGTTCAACTCGGGCATTTTCGGTTTGAGGCGTCCGGGGGTGTGATCCTGTCGGAAGAAGCGGGCGAGGCGCCTGCTTTCGGCTTCATACGCGTTGACGGGAAACGTGGTGTAGTTGCGGCCTCCCGGATGGGTGGAATGGTATGCACAGCCGCCGATGCTTCGTGAATTCCAGGTGTCGACAATGTCGAAAACAAGGGGCGTATGCACGCCAATGGTGGGGTGCAGGCAACTGGCTGGTTGCCACGCGCGATAACGCACACCCGCGACATACTCACCCTGGGTCCCGGTCGGGTGCAGCGGGAGAGCTACGCCGGCCACGGTAATGGCGTGGCGCGTGTCGATGAGTCCGCGCGCTTTGACTTCAATCCGTTCCAATGAGGAATCAACGTAGCGGACAGTGCCGCCGGGGCCGGGTTCTTCGCCAAGGACATGCCACGGTTCCAGCGCCTGGCGAAGTTCCAAGTGCACATTTTGGGAGTCGATATCACCGATATACGGGAATCTAAATTCCAGATGCGGCGCGAACCATTCGAGCTTCATTGGGTAGCCGCTGTTCTGGAGGTCCTCAATGACATCGTTGAAATCGTTCCAAACAAAATGCGGGAGCATCCAGCGATCATGGATTTGAGTTCCCCATTGAACCAGCTTGCGGTGGTAAGGTTCCTTCCAAAAGCGGGCAATCAAGGTCCGGAGCAACAGCTGCTGCGCCAGGCTCATTTGGGCGTGAGGCGGCATTTCAAAAGCCCGCATTTCGAGCAACCCAAGCCTGCCGGAACTGGTTTCGGGAGAGTATAACTTATCGATGCAGAATTCAGCCCGATGCGTGTTGCCCGTGGCATCGATGAGCAGGTTCCGGAAGAGCCGGTCCACCACCCAGGGAGGGCAGTTCGGAGGAGCGGGAACCTGCCGGAACGCGAGGTCGAGCTCGTACAGCGAATCGTTGCGGGCCTCGTCCACGCGCGGGCTCTGGCTGGTGGGCCCGATGAACATGCCACTGAAAAGGAACGAAAGGGAGGGGTGATTTTGCCAGTAGGCCACCAGGCTTCGGAGCAGGTCCGGGCGCCGCAGCAGCGGGCTGTCCGCAGGGGTGGCCCCACCAATAACGATATGGTTGCCGCCGCCGGTCCCGGTGTGCCGGCCGTCGATCATGAATTTTTCCGTTCCGAGACGGGCCTGCCGCGCCTCTTCATACAAAATCTCGGTATGGCGTACCATTTCAGGCCAGGAACCCGCCGGGTGAATGTTTACTTCGATCACGCCGGGATCGGGTGTGACTTTAATCACGTTCAAACGCGGGTCAAAAGGCGGCGTATAGCCTTCAATGATGATCGGAGTATCGAGAAGTTCGGCAGTGTCTTCGACCGCAGCCGTCACTTCGAGGTAATCTTCCAGCGAGCGGGCCGGCGGCATGAAGATGTACAGCTTGCCGTTGCGCGGCTCGACGCACAAGGCGGTGCGAACAATCCAATCCGCCGATTCACCTCGCGCTGGCGCGCGGAACAGCTCGGGAGCGAGTTCCTGCAAGGGCAATCGTTGATGGCGCAAGCCTTGCCCGGGTCGCTGTGCGGGTCCGCCCCCGCGCGGCGCCTGCCGGCCGTAGGCGCTCACCCATTCTTTTGGGAAGTAACGTTGGAGATCCTTTTCCGGGCGCGGCGCCAGGGGGACCCGTTCCTGCAGCGGGTCAAGCTCGTGGAGGTGGGGATAGTCGCTTTCCCTGACGTGAGGCAGCGAATCGAGTGGCAACCGAAGGCCAATCGGAGAATCTCCTGGAATCAAGTAGCAGCGTTCAGGGCGCAGAAACCACGGGCCGCTGCGCCAGGCTGGTTCGGGGACGCCGCCCTCCCGTTGTAACGGTAGAACGTAGCCGATAACTTTTTCGAGTCCTTGTTCAAAAATGCGGGCGAGCCTGGCGCGCTCTTCTTCGTTGGATAGCTTCGAGTTGAAGGGGTCGACATTCGTTGGCAAACGTCGCTCGCGCCAGAGGTGGTACCACGTATCCTCATAGGCAGGCAAAATCCATTTGCCGCCGCACCCGAGCCGGGTTGCCAGCGCGTAAATGAATTCCTCGGCCCTGGCCTGTTCGAAGCCATAGTTCTTTTTTTCATCGGCGAACAAATCCTCATTTTCCCAGACCGGCTGGCCGTCCTTGCGCCAGTAACAGGCAAACGACCACCTGGGCAGGGACTCTCCGGGATACCACTTGCCCTGCCCGTAATGCAACAGGGCGCCCGACGTGAACCGGCGCTTGAGGCGTTTGATTAACTCATCGGCAATGCCCCGCTTGGTTGGACCGAGCGCCACTGAGTTCCATTCGGCCCCCTCCATGTCATCGATGCTCACGAACGTGGGTTCCCCGCCCATCGTCAGCCGGCAATCACCCTCCTGGAGATCCTGGTCCACCCGGTGGCCTAGAGTTTGAATGGCGCGCCACTGCTCCTCGGTGTACGGCTTGGTGACCCGCGGCGATTCGTGGATCCGGGTGACCTTCATCTCGAAACCGAAGGTGCATTCGGACTCATCGACCAATCCGGTCACGGGCGCGGCACTTTGCGGGTCGGGCGTCGCGGCCAGCGGGATGTGCCCCTCGCCGGCCAGGAGGCCGCTGGTGGGATCCAACCCGATCCAGCCCGCCCCCGGCAGGTACACTTCGCACCAGGCGTGCAAATCCGTGAAATCTTTTTCCGTGCCGCTCGGACCGTCCAGGGACTTTACGTCGGGCGTCAACTGGATGAGGTAGCCGCTGACAAAGCGCGCCGACAAACCCAGGCTGCGCAGGACCTGGCATAGCAGCCAGGCTGAGTCCCGGCACGACCCCTTGGATTTGGTCAGGGTCTCCTCCGGAGTCTGAACTCCAGGCTCGAGCCGGATGATATACCCGACGTCCTTCCAAATTTTTTGGTTCAGTTCGACAAGAAAATCAATGGTTCGCAGGCCGTCCTTGGCCGTTGAGGCCTTTGGAGCCAGCCACTGCTGCTTGACGGCCGAGACGTACCGGTCGAACAAGGGTGAAGCCGGCTGCTTGCGGCGAAAAGACTCGAGTTCATGATCCAGGCCCGGATCGTATTGGAAAGGAAACCGCTCAACGCCGGGTTCGAGAAAGAAATCGAACGGGTTATAGACGGCCATTTCCGCAACCAGGTCCACTTCGATGACCATTTCTCGAGAGGGCTCGGGAAACACCAAACGCGCGAGGAAATTGGCCTGGGGATCCTGTTGCCAGTTGATGAAGTGTTTCTTGGGGGTGACACGGAGCGAATAACTCAGAATGCGCGTCCGGCAATGCGGCGCGGGACGCAAGCGCACTATTTGCGGGCCAAGATTGACTTCACGATCGTAGTCGTAACGGGTCTTGTGGTTGAGCGCGACCTGGATGGCCATATTCAGCGGCGGGTTGCCTGAAACGGCTCGATTGGCTGGGTCCCGATCGTGCCTGCCAGGGTTTCGAGGTAGGCGGGGGACTCGACTTGCCGAGCCATTTGGATCGCTTTTTCAAGGCGTTCATTGATGCCCAGCCGCTGGGCTTCATCAACGTGAGTTTTTCGTTTTAGAAACTTTTCAAGGTACCGAATGTGGCGGGCCCAAAGTTCGCGTTCGACCTTCTGGCGTTCCTGGAGCCGGGCGCGATACCAATCGCTCGCGAGGAGAGATTTAGCCGTGAAAAGCTGGCGGATTTCCGGAGCGTCGAGATCTTTTCCCTCGAATTGGTCGTTGGCCATGATATGGAGCAGGGCTTTGAGAGGAGGACAGGCTTGCTCGACGCTGCCGTCATTGAAATACATCGCGGCGACACGTTTGTGGGTGGTGACGATGTTGTCGACCCCATCAACAAAGGTTTCGAGGTCCTGCTTTTCAGGCCGGAGCATGGCTTCCGTGAAGACCGAATGGGGATGATTGAAAACGCGGCCAAAGAACGCGGATACAAACCGGGAGGTGATGCGATGGCCAAGCCGGCGCGCGAGGACGGGGCGGCCGTTGTGGACGAAATCAACGCACTTTTCGAGGTAGCCATTCTCGATGAGAAACCCGGGATCGCGTTCCTCGGGCCCCATGCGGCACCACACTTCGGGGACCAGCAAGCTGATATCGTGATCGACTCGGAACAAAGGGCCGACGTAACCCGCAGCGGTGACGAACGCGTGATGCCCGGTCAGCAGGAAGGACGCCAACGCGTTATTCAGGTCAATAATGGGCGGCAGTGCGTTAAAGGGTCCTTTGGTTAAAGCGCCTTCGGAACCCGCACCCGTTGTCGAGGGCGACTTGCCCGTCATGCTGCTGATGAACTCCATGAAGAGTTCTGGCAGTTCGAGATAGTGAATAGGATTGAATACCGCCAGCGATCGAATTTGGGATTCGGGCGGATTGTTTCGGCGTCCCGGCAGAACTGCCTGCACTGGAGTTTGCAGCGGGTCGCTGGGCCGAATCCGCCGGCGCAATCGCATCGCCATTTCCGCCAGGTAGAACGGGCGGCCGTTTTTGAGATCCGGCCGCAATTGCAAATACCGGGGATTTTTACTGGGCGCGCCGTCAACCCGGCGCGGATTGGCTGAGCAAACAAAGAACGATGGAGCCGTCGTTTCAGCCACCTCGCGGATGAGGTTCTGAATCGGGGGAGTAAAGCGGGCGAACCGGATTGAATCCTCGAACATTTCGCGAGCATCGTTTTGAGTCAATGGCTCGTAGTTGGAAAAGAAATTGCCCGGCAACGTGAAATCCGATTCGGTCACGCGATCGTAGCCGGGATGGATAGCGTCATCGGGTCGTTGAAAAAGGCGGGATTCGCAGTTTCTGGCAAATTTCAGGCTGACCGGTTTTCCTTCTTCGGCCGGCAACCCGGGTACGTTGGCAGGGACCACCACCGACGCGGTGATGTCGTCTTCTTGCTGCAGTTTTACTGCAGGCTGAAAATCTTTTCGCAGTCCGAAGGTGCGCCACGCGCCGTCGTGATCGTATCCGACGCGCAGAAATGTTGTGACCAGTTTCCGGTTGTCGAACTTCAGTTCGTTTCCGGGTGTTCCGTTAATGACGTCCACGCTGAAATGATCCCGCCAGTTCTCGCCCCACTCGCTCTTGTAAAAGCGTTTCACGACAAAGACCAGTTCCTTGAGATATTGGGGCACCGCTTGCAACCACTCGTTGTACTGATCCGTAAAATCGCGTGGATCGGGCGTGAGCAGCTTGATCACCGAGCCCAGCGACCGCTCGGGTGAGAGCAACGGTCGATTGTCCTTTCGCGTTCGGTCCTTGAATCTCCCTGAGTAATCCCGGTTGAGCAATTCGCTGACCTTTTCGAAGTCCTGCTTGAAATCGGCGACAAAAACCGGCCCATGCAGAATAGCGTCTTCGATCGATTTCGAGATTTCAGATTTTCCGCCGCCCGACACCGTGCAGGGTTTATGGCAAAACGTTCCCTCAGCCACAGTGCCGATGAGCCGCCAGGCACGATTGCCCGGTGGTTTGTCCATGTGAACCTGGTAACCGGACGGGCGCATGTAGGTGCGTCCCGGGAGCAGTTTGATGGAATTTTCTCCGGCCGGCCCTCGCCAGATGATGCGCTGTTGCTGCAGATCAAAGCGCGCGTCTTCAGGGACGTAAATAATGTCAGGATAGGACCGGTCGATCGCGTAACCTTCCGGCCTTAACTCCATTCGGTCGCCATACAAAGCGATGGCTTCGGCAAAAGAATGGCCCATCGGCCGAACGTGGAGATTGCCTGAGAAATCCTCGCCCAAATCATAGCTCGGAAAAACGAGCGCCCCGCCCGCGTGCTCTTCTTCGCACAACCCATAGAGGTTCGCCGAGAAGCTGATTTGAGTTTTGACCTCCTTTTTGCAGTACCCAAAGTAGTTGTCCGCAATGAGGGTGACGATGACCCCCGACTCGTCGCGACAGGTGAGTTTGAACGCCTTGCCGTCATTATAGAGTTCCGCTGGATCGCGCCATGCCATCCCGTCACGCCGCTGCCGTTCGGAGGCCTGGTCCCATGCGGGCAGCCCCAGGGATTGCTTCGTCGCGCGAACCAGGTGCGGGGCAACAATGACGCAACCGGTATGGCCGGTCCAGTGTTCCACGTCCAGCCCGGCATCGTTGTCGGGGAGAAAAGGGTCGCCCGCGTTCCCGAAAATGCTCTCCACAAAATCCAGGTTGCTCACCAGGCTGCCCGGAGCGAAGAAGCGAATTTCCATGCTCTTCTGCGAGATGAACCCGGGAACTTCTGGGCACACCATGGGCCGCAGGAGGAGCGAGACAAAACATTCCATTGGCTGCGGGTTGGCTGCCGTGATCGGCAGGACCATAAGATCCGATGGAGGGCTGAATGCGAGGTTCAGGAGTTTGGCAAAAACAGCCTTGGGAACCGACAGTTTGTCGTCGGGGACAGGCAAGCCGCCTTCAGCCACGTGAAAAATCCCCTGTGTTGTTCTCCGGTCGGACTTGGGATTGTGCAACACGCCCTGCTTCACGCGATACGAATGGATGATGCTCAGCGACAATTCGTCCCGATCGAGCGGGAGCGACAAAAGCCGGGCCAGGCCAGGACGGTCCAAAACGAATGTTTTGTTCGGCAACTTTGGCACGGGGATGTCCTGCAGGTAATCGTAAAGGAACGTCTGGATTCGCTGATCGGATGGGGAGAGATAGCTGGCAAGAAGCCGTTCGTCTTCTCGGTAGCGGGCGACCAGTGCCGAAGCGATTTGAGCAAACTCGCCATCCGCGCCGTCCATGGGTGCTGGATTGCCCAGCAGCGCCAGCTTTACGTTGATGTACGAAATGAGCCTGCGGGTGGATTCATCCTGGTTCACTGAAATTGTCGTCATGCCGCGTTCGTGGTTTTGCCGCTCCACTGCATCACGATGAACCGGCATTGCCTCTTTCAATATCATTGAACAAACGCGCGGGCAGGTTTTTTTTGCGGTTGCGGCGCTTTAAACGCGAAAAAGGTTTCGAATATACCGGCGCCAACGGCGTTGACCTTCGTCTGCAGTTCATCGAGGTACTCGTGCAGACCGTGGCCGATGATTTCATCGAGGCTCGTGAACGAAAGGTCCGAACAGAGTTGCCCCAGGAGTTTCTCGGGCTGGTAACGAAAGGTTCCCAGCGGGGTAGCCGATATGGAATGCAACGAGTCCCGGGCGGCCACGAGGCAAAACTGAATCGCCCGCGGAAATTCCCGGTCGAGAATCAGGAAGTCAACGACCCCCTGCGGAGAGATGCGGCCGTGCCGCTTGCGGTACATTTCAAATGCCGAAGCGGAGCGGAGCACTGCAGCCCATTGGATATCGTCGAACGCCGACCCCACATCGTCCATGGACCGAAGGAGAATGTAGTATTTCACATCGAGCATGCGGGAAGTCTTGTCCGCCCGCTCGAGCATTCGGCCCATGTTGCAGAAATGCCACGCTTCGTTGTGGGCCATGGTTGCGTCGGTAATTCCGCTGAAGAGATGGCTGGACTCTTTGACTTCCGTGAAGAATTCATTTGCCGAATCGAGCCAGTTGGACTCGTCGGCGGCGGATTTGACCATGAGGTAAAACCGGTTGATTTGAAGCCACATCTCGGAGGAGATGATTTCACGGACAGTCCGCGCGTTCTCGCGGGCCCAGCGCAGGCAGGAAAGAATGGAATTGGAGTTGGCGGTGTCGAAGGTCAGAAAATGGATAACCTTTTCCTGGGTGGCAGTGCCGTAGCGTTTGCTGAAGTCCTCGTGATCGCCTGACGTATTGACCAGGGGCAGCCACTGGCCATCGCTGCCAGCCTCATCGAGCATCAACTGGAAATTCACATCGATGAAACGGGCGACATTTTCGGCGCGCTCCACATAGCGGCTCATCCAATAAACGGAATCGGCGACTCGGCTTAACATGGGTTTTTGAGGTCACTGCGATTGCAGAGAATGTTCCTGGGCGGGCGCATCGGCCAGGACCCAGGTATCTTTGCTCCCTCCGCCCTGTGAGGAATTGACGACCAGGGAGCCTTTGGTGAGGGCCACGCGCGTCAGGCCCCCGGGCAGAACGAAGATATCTTTGCCATACAAAATGTAAGGGCGCAGGTCGACGTGCCGTCCTTCGAGGTGGTCCCCCGCGATGGTAGGCACTCGCGAGAGCGCCAAGGTTGGCTGCGCGATGTAATTCCGCGGTGCCGCTTTAATACGTTCGGCGAATTCCTTGCATTGATCTTTCGTCGAGTGCGGCCCGACCAGCATGCCGTAACCGCCGGATTCATTCGCGGCCTTAACCACCAGGCTGGGCAGGTTTTCCAGGACGTACAGCAGGTCTTTTTGATCCGCGCAGATGTACGTCGGGACATTTGGGAGAATGATGTCTTCGCCAAGGTAGTATTTGATCATGCGCGGCACATAGGCGTAAACCACTTTGTCATCGGCAATGCCTGTGCCCGGGGCGTTCGCCAGCGCCACATTTCCGGCCTTATACGCCTGCATCAGGCCCGGAACTCCCAGCACGGAGTCGGGCCGGAAACATTCCGGGTCCATGAAGTCGTCATCCAGTCGGCGGTAAATCACGTCCACCTTCTCGAACCCTTTGGTGGTGCGCATCAGAACCTGCTCGTCCTCGACGGTCAGGTCGCGGCCTTCGACCAGTTCTATCCCCATTTGCTGGGCAAGAAACGAATGTTCGAAGTAAGCCGAGTTATAAATTCCGGGCGTCAGGAGAACGACCCGCGGCCGCTGGACGTTGTCGGGCGCGATCGATTCGAGCATGTCCCGCAATTTGAGCGGATAATTGGAGACGCCCCTGATCTTCGATGAGGCGAAGAGCCGTGGGAAAAGCGTCTTCATAATCTGCCGATTTTCCAGGACGTATGAAACGCCCGAGGGACAACGCAGATTATCTTCCAGGACGTAGATATGTCCGTCGCTGTGCCGGACAAGGTCGGTGCCGGTGATATGACACCAGATCCCTGCGGGCGGATTCCAGCCGACGCACTGTTGCCGGTAGGATTTCGCGGAAAAGATAATTTCCTTCGGCAGGATCCCGTCCTTGAGGATGCGTTGCTGGTGGTAAATGTCGTCGATGAATAGGTTTAACGCCCGGATGCGTTGTTTGAGACCCGATTCAATTCGGTTCCATTCGGTGGCCGAAACGATTCGGGGCAGGATATCGAATGGGAAAATCTTTTCGACGCCAGCCTCCTGGCCATACACGTTGAAGGTGATGCCCATTTGCAGCAGGGCCCTTTCCGAGGCCTGCTGGCGCGCAAGCAACTCGCCATCGGGGAGCGATTCGATGGTTTTAATCAACGCCTGCGCGACCGCGCGTGGACACCCCTCCGACGAGAACATCTCGTCGAAGAAGTTCCCCACTTCGTACTGTTCGAACCGCATACCGGTATCCGTCTTGGAATTGTATGATGAACGCTATCTGATTCGTTTGCCGTCCCACTACCAAGCAATGCCGGTGCCATGTTGCCGGGAAATCGATGCCACCGCGCCCAAATTCCTTCCCGCTGGGAGTTCCGGCATCAAATCCACGTAGCCCACCGGTTCAGGGAACGCCAGGTCACCCCCTTGCTGTTCAGGCCTCGATTGCATTTCACTCTTCCTGGAAAGCGCGTCAAGGTTGATCCTATTTGCGCCGGATGCTCAAAACCAGCCACCACCTGTATCAACGACCCTCTTTTCCCTGTTCGGCACACAGTTGCTTGATGGCAGCGTGGATCACGCCCGCTGCATCCGGGCCGACGGAGTTGATTTCACCGTAAGGAGCATGCGATTGGCCATACAGGTACGGCGGCTTTTCGTCCCACTCCGATTTGGGAATCAGGTAACCGACTTCATCGTTGGCCAAGCCAAAGACGAACTTCACCTTTCCGGGCATAAGGTCGCGAATCGGCGGAACTTCGATGGGCTCAACCGGAAAATCGCCTCCTGGGGCTCTTTCTATTCCGCCATTAACGATTTCGGGATAAATCTCACCTGGAATGCAGGCGATGCTCGTTTCACCAAGCGTGAGCAAGGCCACCTCGGAGCGCAATGTGCGCCAGCGCACGTACCCGCGATCGAGGAGACCCAAATAGCCCGCCAGGAGAAACACTTTGTTATAAAGCGGCAGTTCGATGGTGCGCGCATCTATTCCAATCGGCAGCCGGTTTGTGAAACCGTCCACGGGTTCCTCAAAGAACGGCTCGATCCTCGAAGCCAATTGGCGGCCCAGCGCGCGTGCCTTGTCATGTGAAGGTTCCTTGAAGTCACGTTCGAGAAACGGGTCACGCACCGTGACGCTTGGAGAGGTGGTCATCAACCCGCCAATGGCTCCGTTGACATACAGGTGAATGCCGCCGTGGCCGCTCACGATGCGTTTTCCCTCGACCGTCACGCCGTTTTCGATCGTGTCCCGCAGATAGCCGCAGAAATCCGCCGTCAGTTCGGTGTTCGCCGACCACGGCGTTTCCGGATGGTCCGCCCAGGCAATAATCGAACCCAGTGTATTTGTGGAATCCGTGGCGACGAACCGTATCAGGCGAATGTTGGGATCGAAAACAATGGGTTTGCGGCTGTCGGCCTCCAATCCCGCAGGGTCGGTAGGAATCTCGTGAAAAGCGACGCGCGCCGGTTGAAGGTTGCTCACGGCCATGCCGACGACATTCGCGCACGCTGCGCGGACCGATTCCAGGTATCGCTGGTTAACGCCTGTGTGCAGATAATCGGGCCCCCACAGGCCCATCAAGTCAGGCGTGGAGTGGTTGTGAGTCGAACATATCACCACGTACGTGAGGTTCCAATCTCGAGCCAGCTGCCGCCGCACGCGTGCAACATCGTCATGGAAAAAACCGATCGCATCCAGCGACACGAATGCAACTCGTGAAACGCCGTCATCCAGCACGGAGGCGATTGCCCAAAGGTCGTCGTGGATGCCCGTGGCTCTGCGGTTTTGTCCGAACCCAGCGACGTAAATGGGCCTGTCTTTGTTCGACAGGTCGGGGTTGATTTTGAGCCTGGAAAAACCAACCCGCAGCGGCTTGGATAGAATCGCGGCATTGGTGGAGGAAACATGCAGGTCGAGCGAGTACGCGGGTACCCGGTCGCGAAATGCGAAGTACCCGCGGGCGAGACCCGCGATTAGCAGAAAAAGGACGACCAGTGCGGACAGCGCGAGTACCCTTTTTACGATGTGCCGGGGTTTGTGGAGGTCGGGTGCCATCGCTTTTCAAGGATTTACTAACAGAAACAGTGGTTCGTCAATGCGCTCGCTTCGGTTCGTGCCGAAAATATCATGCGATGTGATTCTGTCGTTGGTTGGATCTGTCGTAGGAATTTAACCTGAGATGGAGTTGACACGCCTGAGAGCGATTACGAGAAAGAGTTAACCGTGACAAGGGTGAGGCTGGCTGGTCTGATTGTGAAAAGACGTGCTTGCCTTGCCTGTTATTGAAAGGGAACTGCGCTCTGCATCGCGGCACCCGATTACCTACAATCTGCGGGTGCTTGGAGCGTTGGCATTGCTGGGGGTGCTGGCCATGTTCTGGCTTCAGGACGGTGGGGGAGCGGGCGCCGGCGCGCGTCTTTTCAATCGGTTCCACCAGGCGCTGTTTTTCTCGATTTGGATCCTGGTGCCCTTGTTGACGGCTGATTGCATCAGCCGTGAACGCAGAGAGGGCACCTTGCCGCTGCTGTTCCTGACCCCGTTAAGCGCGGCCGACGTGGTATATGCGAAGGGTTTGGCCCATGGGCTTCGTTCGTTCACGTTATGGCTGGCCGTGCTGCCGATTATCACAGTGTGCTTCTTGGCAGGCGGAGTCGACTGGCGGCAAATCTCAATGTCCGTTTTGGTGAATTTCAGCTCCGTTTGTCTGGGGCTTGGGGCAGGAGTTTTAGCTTCCTCTGTGACGCGAATATGGACTCGCGCTTTGGCGGGTTCGGCCGTGATTGCCTTTGGTTTGCTGCTGGGTTGTGGTTTCTTGCTCACGGCGGTCATGATGAGTTGCTGGAGGATTGCTTTTGGCAGACCTGTTGCCCCGTGGCATGACGTTTTTGCGAGTCCTGATGCTGCATTTACTATGGCGGTCCAGATCGATCAAGTCAGCCAGGCGCCCGTGTTTCGCCGCGGCCCGGGAGTCCTGCTTTGCACCTATGCACTCACCGCTTTGGTGTGCGCCATTACACTGTGGTTGCTTTCGAGGATAGCCGCATGGAACCTTGGCAGGACATGGCAGGAACGGCCGCTTTCGAAGAAATCAATCTGGGTGCGCGAAAAGCTGTTCAGGCCGATGCTCTTTCAAAAGCAACTTCGGACGTGGCTGCGCTGGCAGCTGAACCGTAATCCGATCGGCTGGCTCGAGCAAAGAAGCTGGAGCGGCCGCCTGGTAGTCTGGAGCTGGTTTGCCGTGGTCTTGTGTGTTTACTCCAGCCTTTTCAGCAATATGGGCTTGTACCAAAGGGGCTTTCATCACATCCAGACGGTTCTTGCCGCGCTCCTGGCGGGAAGCATAGCCAGCAGCGCGGCAGGAAGCTTTCGGCGCGAACGGGAGACGGGGGTGCTCGAGTTGCTGCTCGTTGCGCCGATCCGCGAATCGCAAATTATTGCCGGACGCATTAAAGGATTATGGACTCAGTTCCTGCCTGCTATAGTCCTGCTCAGCGGCGTTTGGGTTTACGCGGCAACTTTTCTATCTGGGGAGGGCGAATTGCTTTACGTCCTGCAAAACCTGGTCAATTTTGCGACAATACCGCTTGTCGGTCTCTATTTTTCACTCGCTAAACCCACTTTCATAGGGGCCTTGGTTTGGACGCTGCTGGTCCAGTTGATATTACCGGCGGCCGCCGTCATCGGGTTTAAAGGGTTGGACATCGGGCTGCTCCAGGTCACGTTTGTTCAGGCTTTAGTCCAATGCGCTGTCGCCGCCTTTCTGGGCGCGCGTCTGCTGAGAATGCTCAAGCGGCGCGAATTCTTGCAACCGGTGGCGTAGCGAGAAGCCAGGCGGCGGCTTGCGACGGAGCAAGCGCATCGTCAAGCGGTTCGTCCGCAGGATTTCGCGGGGTCTAGCTTGACATCGAGGATGCTTTTTGGGGTGATGCACTCCGATTCATGAATTTCCTGGTCACCGGTGGAGCGGGCTTTATCGGGTCGCATGTTTGTGAGCGGCTTCTGAACCTGGGCCACTCCGTATATGCATTCGACGAGCTGAATGCTTTCTATTCGGTCGATCTAAAACGAAATAATATCCGCGCGCTGCAAGCGCTCGCAAAGCCGTTTGAGTTTATCCAAGGGGACCTGGCCGACACTACTGCGCTTGACGAGCTGTTCGCCTCGGCCAAGGTCGACCAGGTGATTCACCTGGCAGCGCGCGCAGGTGTGCGGCCGAGCCTGGAACAGCCCGCGCTCTATCAGAAGGTCAATGTCGAAGGGACCGTAAACCTGTTGGAAGCAGCCCGCCGGCGCGGGGTCAAAAAGTTTATAATTGCGTCTTCTTCATCCGTTTACGGTGTCAATTCCAAGGTCCCTTTTTCGGAAGCCGACCCCATTACTTCTCCCATTTCCCCTTATGCGGCCAGCAAGTTAGCGTGTGAAGCTCTTGGACACGTTTATCATCACGTATACGGGTACGATGTCGTCATGCTGAGGTTTTTTACGGTTTATGGACCCAGGCAGCGACCGGACCTTGCGATCTACAAGTTTGCCCGCTTGATCCTGCGTGGCGAGCCCATACCGGTGTTTGGCGATGGGTCGACCGCGCGCGATTACACGTACATTGACGACACCCTGGACGGCATTCTGGCTTGCACCCGCAGAGAATTCGGTTATCAAGTCTATAACCTTGGCGAATCGCAAACCGTGAAATTGAATCGGCTCATTGAGCTGCTCGAGACTGCTTTGGGCCTTAAAGCCGTTATAAAGTCGCTGCCCCTGCAACCGGGCGACGTTCCCTTGACTTGCGCCGATATCTCCAAGGCCCGCGCTCAGCTCGGCTATTGCCCCCGAATTCCCATCGAAACGGGAATACCCTTATTCGCCGAATGGTTCCGGAAGCACTCCCAGGATCGACATGGATACGCAGCCTGATTTTACCCGTCCCCCTTTTTCCGAGGCCCTGAACGCGTGGAAACAGTTTCTCGCCGACAAAGGGTTCTCCTCGGAAATCATCTGGGTCTTTGACGAGAACCTCTGTTTTGAAAAGGACGCTTCGAGTCCCGCCGGTTTTCGTCTTGGGTACCAAACCGTTTTTACCCCGCCGCCTCCAGGCTCCGAACAAGTGGCATACGAGCACTTCTCGGAATTCGAAGCTCCCATGGTGTGGTACCGGTTGGGCTCCAATCGCGGCGGTTCGGTTTGCATTTTGCTCTGCGACCCCTGGTTTCAGTCGAAAACGGAAGCCGACGGCTTTTCGCCTCGCGCCCGGTGGCGAATGCTCTTTCACTCAGGAACACCAAGGGAACTGGAGGAGATCAAAGACAAAAGCCGGTGGGAAACCCGTTTGGTGCGGGACAGGCCGGTGCCGGAGCTGAATTTCTGCATGACTCTGCGGGCGGTGCACGAAACGCTGGCCCATGGACGCGTGCTCACCGCTTATGAACGCTATGCGTTGAAATTACTGCACGTGTGGCGACATTGGCTGGGCAGTCCGCAGTAGGCCTTGTTCGCCCAGGCCGGCAGCCTTCAAAGCACCATCAACTGGATGCTGTCGACCAGGGCCCAGTGGCGTCCTTTGAATCCGACCACTTTGCGATCAGCAGGAGCCATCAGTGTCTTTTTTACCAGGCCGCCCAATCCGCCGTAAGGACCGTAAGTTCCCTTGTTGGTGTGGAACGTGATCCGGTCGATGTACTGCCAGAATTCCACGCTGATGCCGGTGAGGAATTCTTCGCCGGACAATTCGAATGTATCGGTCTTCACGTCTCGATGCCGGCCCGTGCCGCCAATTTTTGGCAAAGCACCGGCTTCCGTTTGCAGTTGAATCCCGTCGACATACGTTCGGTGCCATACCGTCACCCGCGTAAGCCGCGAGCCAGGCTGGGCTACGCTCAAGTAAGGCACCCCCCCTTTGCCCCCGCACTCCTCGCCATATTCCTGCGGGCCCGCATTGGCTGGCAGAGCCGCTGGTTTTGGCCTGGCCTTTTTTAAATCGCGTTCGCCCAATTTGCTTTCAATCCATGATGCGTCTCCTCGAACCGGCCACTCCGCTGGACCCGGTCCGAGAAGGTTTGTTTTGTCTGGCTACATTTTACTATCAGTCGGCCATCCGTCGAGTCGGATGCAAAAAGATCGCGCTTCCGTCTAATTCCGTGTTCGCTGCAGTTGCTTCATTAGCCTCCCTGTGTCACTGTTTCGCCCAAATTCATGGTTAACCGCAGAACGACACCCGGCGGCGCCCGGCGCTTTGAGGACTCCGACGCTGCCGAATGAGCCAGACTGAGTTCACCTCAAAACAGGCTGCTCTTTTGCGCAATTACCAGGCGTCCGCGGGCAATTATGATGAAATCGTCGGCCCGGACGGTTCGCCTCGTCCGCATTGGATTCCGCTTCTTTCTTCCCTCGAACGGTTGAACCCGGAGGAACTGGCCGCCCGCCAGGACAATACCCGTAAAGTCGTCCGCGAACACGGGGCGACCTACAATGTTTATTCGGACCCTGAAAATGTCGGCCGTCCGTGGTCGCTGGATTTGATGCCGTTCGTCATTCCGACCGCCGAGTGGAGTCAAATCGAGTCGGGTTTGATCCAAAGAGCGCGGCTTCTGAATCTAATTCTGGCGGACGTTTACGGGCCACAAAAGCTGCTCGAAGATGGGCTCCTGCCTCCGGCGCTGATATTTGGCAACCCGGGGTTCCTTCGAGCCTGCCATGGCATCCAACCGCCGGGCGGACGATTTTTGTTCGTTCACGGGGTAGACCTTGCTCGCGGGATTGATGGAAGTTGGAGGGTTCTGGCCGATTGCACGCAGGCACCTTCAGGAACCGGGTATACACTGGAGAACCGGCTGGTGCTTTCGCGAGTGCTGCCCGATGAATTTCGCGAGAGCAGGGTTCACCGGCTTGCCGGCTTTTTCCAGAGCGCTCGAGACACGTTGCGGGCCTTAGCTCCGGCCGGCAGGGACAACCCCAATGTGGTGCTCTTGACGCCTGGACCCTACAACGAGACCTATTCCGAGCAAGTTTTCCTGGCGCGGTATCTCGGCTTTACGCTGGTCGAAGGCGGGGATCTCACTGTTAGAGATAGGCGCGTATGGCTCAAGACACGGGAAGGGCTGCGTCCAGTGGATGTTATTTTGCGCCGGGTCGACGACACGTTTTGTGATCCTCTTGAACTGCGCGCCGATTCCTCTCTGGGAGTCCCCGGCCTGGTCCAGGCTATTCGAGCGGGCAACGTTATTTTGGCGAACGCCCTTGGAAGTGGAGTGGTTGAAATGCCCGGCCTGATGCCCTTCTTGCCTGGAATATGCCGGCATTTGCTGAATGAAGAGCTCCAGCTGCCGTGTATTGCCACGTGGTGGTGCGGACAAGCCGAAGCTTCGGGTTATGTGCGCGACCACCTTGATGAGCTGGTTATCCATCCCGCTTACGTTCCGGTTCGGGTCGAACCGAATCCCGTTGGTAAACTCGACACGGCGGCCAGGGAATCTTTGCTTCAGAAAGTAATCAACGCGCCGGGAGATTTTGTGGCCCAGGAACAGATAAGACCGAGCACGGCCCCCGCCTGGGGGAATGGTGGACTGGAGCCCAGGCCGGTTGTGCTGCGGGCTTTCGTAACCGCGAGCGAGTCTGGATTTTCCGTCATGCCGGGAGGATTAACCCGGTATTCGGGCGGTTCAGGGGAGACAGCTGTCTCGATGCAGCGAGGTGGGGCCAGCAAAGATACCTGGGTGCTGGCGGATGGTCCGATCAGCAATGTTACCCTGCTGCGCCCGCCACCGCACGTCATTCGACTCGAACGCTCAGCGATTGAGGTTACCAGTCGTGTGGGGGATAACTTGTTTTGGCTCGGGCGCTATACCGAACGGCTCGAAGACCTGGTCCGGGTGCTCCGGTGCCTTTTGGTTCGCTTGACGGGGGAGGCCGGCTCCGAAGAGACGCCTGAAGTTAGCGCGCTGGTGCGCCTGCTGGTGAACCTGGACCTGTTCCCCCAGCGATTTCGGCAGGGTTATACCCTGGCGGGTGTTGAGCGGGAGACGTACCTGTTGATTTATCAAACGCATCGACTGGGCACTGTGCGGGAAGTCGCCGGGCGGCTGCGCGGATTGGCCTTTGTGCTGCGCGACCGATTTTCTGCGGATACGTGGAACATATTGGGCCGGGTGCAGGTGAGCGCCCGGGCCCGTCCAGGTCGCGCGCAGGCGGGCGAAGCCCTGGGTGTGCTCAGCACGCTGGTGGCGGACCTCGCCGCTTTCAGCGGGATGGAAATGGAAAACATGACGCGCGGGCACGGTTGGCGTTTGTTGGATTTGGGCCGGCGGCTCGAGCGCGCCATCAACGTGATAACGCTCATGCAGGCCGCATTGGGCCTCGAAAAGCAGAGCCAAGCCGTCCTTGACCCCGTGCTCGAAATCACGGACAGCGTGATGACCTATCGCCGGCGCTATTTTGCGGAACCGCAATGGCCGGGAGTCCTGGACCTTCTCTTGTCGGACGAATCCAACCCGCGCTCGCTTGCTTTCCAGTTCGCGGCGCTGGCCGAGCATGCCTCGCATCTGCCCAGGGAAAACGCCCCCGCCGGCTTGGAGGTTCCAGTCGCCCAGATTGGCGCGTTGCGTGAGATGCTTCAGGAAGGCGATTGGCAGGCGCTTGCCGAAAGCGGGGAAGAGGCCCTGGAGCAAGGTGCTTTGGCATTGCTCGAGCGCTGCGGTTTGGGCCTGCGCACGGTCTCCGACAGCATTACGCATTTGTATTTCAGTCATGCAGAAACCCGGGTGAGTTGAGGACACTGTGCGATACTCTGTTTCACACGAAACCTCTTACCATTACAACAATGCAGTTTCGGTATCTCATCACTTGATCCGGCTCACGCCGCGACCTTTGCCCTACCAGCGGCCGCTCAATCACGTGATCACAGTCCTTCCCCGGCCCGCCGTTCTCGATACGCATTCGGATTATTTCGGCAACAGCGTCAATTTTGTCACGATTGAAGGGCCTCACCGCGAGTTGTCCGTTCGATCCGAATGTGAGATTGAGCTCAGCCCAAAACGCGCGGTGGATGCAAAAAACACCCCGGCTTGGGAGAACGTGCGCGAACTCTGCCGTGGCAATACTCACCTCGATGCCGGTCGATCGTGCGAATTTGTGTTCGCGTCCCCGCTCATTCCGTTGCGGGACGAGTTTTTCGAATACACCGCCGAGGTGTTCGCCGCCGGGAAACCGATCCTCGAAGCGGCGATTGATTTGATGCGCCGCATCCACGATGAATTCGAGTTCGATCCTAAGGCCACGACTGTCGCCACTCCCCTGCAGCAAGTGTTTCGTCAGCGCAGAGGAGTTTGCCAGGATTTTGCCCACCTCCAGATCGCGTGCCTGCGTTCGCACGGATTGCCCGCCCGGTATGTCAGCGGTTATATCGAAACCGTTCCGCCACCGGGCCAGCCAAAGCTCGTCGGGGCCGACGCTTCGCATGCCTGGCTTCAATTGTGGTGCGGTGAATCCGGGTGGTGTGACCTTGATCCTACCAACAACCTGCTGCCCCAGGAACGCCACATCACCCTGGCTTGGGGCCGCGATTTCGGCGACGTCAGCCCATTGCGCGGTGTGCTTGTCGGCTCGGGCAATCACCATCTCAAGGTGGCCGTAGACGTCACCCCTCTGCCTGAGCCCGCTTGACGGTCCGAACTTGAACTGCGAGGTTTCTGCCGCTTGGCGCAGAACCCTTCACTCGAAGCGACAAGCAAATTGTTCGCGAAGATTCAGCAAACCCCCGCTGTGCAATTCCTTGCGGAAAGCGCGGGGCGCGGCGGCGTTTTGTCTTGCGGCGGGGTTGCCCAGGCCGCCCAACCCTTCCTGGCGGCGTTAATGCGACAGCGTTTCCCTTCGCGGCCTGTCGTCGTCGTCACAGACCAACTCAGGACTCAGGAGCTTTTTCAGCAAGATCTCGCCACCTGGCTGGGCAAACTGCGGCCGGCTGTGGGACCCTCTTGGGTTTCGCTGTTTTTTCCGTCATGGGAGATTCTTCCGCACGAATCCCGCTTGCCGCATGCCGATGTGGTTGGCGACCGATTGGAAACTCTGTTCACGCTCTCGTCCTGGAATCGTGCTTCGGAAAAACCAGCCCCGCTGGTTGTGTCCACCGTGACCGCCATGGTTCAGCGCACGTTTCCAAGAAGGTGGTTCGAGCATCAAAGGCGCACGCTGACGCGCCGGGACCGCGTGGAACCGTTGGACCTGGTGGAATGGCTCGAGGACCGGGGCTATGAACCCGAAGCGCAAGTCACGCAAAAGGGCGAGATCGCTTTGCGGGGGGGCATCCTGGACGTTTTTCCACTGACCAGTCCCTGGCCGGTTCGACTGGAATTTTTCGGAGATGAACTCGAGTCGCTGCGGTTTTTCGATCCTTTGACCCAGATCTCGCGCGAGGAAGTTGGATCGGTTTCGATTCCGCCCGCCGGGGAGCTCGGGTTGCTGAAGAAATCGCAAGCAGCCGGCGGAGTTGCGGGCAACCAGGCTGAACCTTTGGGAACGCTGCTCGATTACTTGCCAAAGGACGCGTTGATCTTGTGCTGCGAGGCCGGTCACCTGAAAGCCGTCGCGGAGGAATACGAGTCGCAGGTGGCTGCGGATGACCCGTTCTTTACCCGTTGGTCAGAGTTGAGATCGGACGCCGCGGCGAGGGGTCTGACAATCATTGATGTCGCCGAAGCCCCCGACGGCGAACTTAAAAATCCAGCGGCCGACCTTCAAAGCCTCGAAGCATACCGGCCGCTCGTGGACCGAGTTTCTGACCCTCAAATCGCCCAGGCCCAACGGAAGGAATTTTTCGCGCAGCTTCATCGGTGGTTGCGCCAGGATTATTTGGTCCAGGTTTTCTGTAACAACGATGGCGAACGCGACCGATTTCTGGAGATCTGGAATGATTTCGGGTTTGAAACCCCGTTAACGGCGGGCCCGGGGCAAGCCAGCGGTCGGATTCCAATTCAAATTGGCAGCCTTGCCCGGGGCTTTCTAAGCGAAGCGGCCCGGGTTGTTATCGTTACCGATTCGGAGATCTTTGGCCGCTACAAGATCCAGCGCCCCCGCCGGCTCAAATCCCCGCATGCTCAAGCCGCCCGATCCGCCCTCGATATCGATTTCACTGACCTCGAAGAAGGGGACTACGTGGTCCATTTGCAACACGGGATCGGCCGTTACCAGGGGCTGACCGTTTTGCCTATGGGCGCGGGCCGAAAAGGTGAAGAAACCCTCGAGCCGCAAGCCCCGGCGCCACCGGGCCGCAGCGGACAGGAGTGCCTGGTAATCGAGTACGCGCCGCACGATCCGTCTCAACCGGCTCCGCGCCTTTATGTGCCAATAACCGAGGCGCACCTGGTGAGCAAATACGTTGGGACGGGCAAGGCTCGTCCGCCTCTCAACACGCTTGGCGGCACGCGTTGGGCTGCGGCCAAAGCCCACGCTGAGCACGCGGTGCGCGATGTCGCCAGCGATTTGCTTGCGATCCAGGCGGCGCGCGAGTCGCAGGAAGGGTTTGCGTTCCAGCCCGATTCAGCCTGGCAACACGAGTTCGAGAGCGCGTTTTTGTTTGAGGAAACGCCCGATCAAATGCGGGCCATTGTCGAGACAAAGGCCGACATGGAACGAGCCAAGCCGATGGACAGGCTGATCTGCGGCGATGTTGGCTTTGGAAAGACCGAAGTGGGGATCCGCGCCGCATTCAAGGCGGTCATGAACGGTAAACAGGTGGCCGTGCTGGTTCCGACGACTGTGCTGGCCCAGCAACATTACAATACCTTTCGCGAGCGAATGGCCGATTACCCGGTCCGCATCGAGTTGCTCTCACGATTCCGCACCCGTGGCGCGCAGACCAAAGTGGTCCGGGATCTCGCCACGGGCGCCATCGACATTGTGATCGGGACCCACCGCCTGCTGCAAAGCGACATTGCATTCAAGGACCTGGGCCTGGTCGTCATTGACGAGGAACAGCGGTTTGGGGTGCTTCACAAAGAAAAATTCAAAATGCTGCGCCGGTTGGTCGACGTTCTGACCCTCAGCGCAACGCCGATCCCGCGCACGTTGTACCTGGCCCTCACCGGCGCTCGCGACATGAGCACGATCCAAACCCCGCCGCACGACCGCTTGCCCGTCGAGACGATTGTCACTCCATACGACGAGCGGGTGATCCGCGACGCCATTCAACGCGAGTTGAATCGCGGCGGCCAGGTTTTCTTCCTCCACAACCGCGTGATGACCATACAAACCATGGCCCAGAAGCTCGAGGCCCTGGTGCCAAACGCCCGAATCGTGGTGGGCCATGGTCAGATGCACAGCGACGAACTGGAAGAAGTCATGACTCGTTTTGTGAATGGCGAAGCGGACATTCTGATTTCGACGACCATTATCGAGAGCGGCCTGGATATTCCCAACGCGAACACGATCATCATCGACCGGGCGGATCGGTTCGGTTTGAGCGATCTCTACCAGCTTCGCGGACGCGTCGGACGATACAAACACCAGGCATACGCTTATCTGTTGCTTCCGCGCCATGCCGGCCTGCTGTCCGACGTGCGCAAGCGCCTGAGCGCGATCAAGCAGTATTCCACCCTCGGCAGCGGCTTCAAAATCGCCATGCGCGACCTTGAAATCCGCGGCGCCGGGAACCTGCTTGGAGCCGAACAAAGCGGTCATATAACCGCTGTGGGGTTCGACCTTTACTGCCAGCTTTTGAAGCAAAGCGTCTCATCCTTGAAAGGAGAGAAAGTCAAACCGCGCGTCGAAGTTCAGGTGCGGCTTGATTTTCTCGCTTTGAATCCGACCGAAGAGCGACCGTCAGCCACCCCCGCTGCAGTAGCCGGGGAAAACGAGCCTCGGTCTGTTTACCCCGGCGGATCCGATGAGGGCGGCAAGGAGAGCGCCAACCGTCGCAAAGCTGGCTTGCCGCAGCCTCCCACGCTTCCGGCCGCGGCATATATTCCGTTTGGCTACATCTCTGATTCACGCCAACGCATCGAGATTTATCGCAAGCTCGCTCAAGCCGGTGACCGGGCTTCGCTTCAAAACCTCGAGAAGGAGTTGCGGGACCGATTTGGTCAACCACCCGGCGCGCTCGGCCTGCTCCTGCAGGTTGCGGAACTCAAGCTCCTTGCTTCTGAACGCGGCATAGCTTCGATCGAGGTCAAAGACGACAAAGTGATGCTGAGCCGGAACAAAGACTACATCATGGATGGAACGAAGTTCCCCCGGCTTTCGAAGAAGGACCCAGGGGCTCGGTTAAAGGAACTAAAGAAATTGCTGGCGGCGCTGTAAGTGGACCGGGCAACCGAAAGAGATGGTATCGGGTCCATTCACGCGATGGGAAAAAAGGGGAAAAAAGTGGGATCAAGTGGGGTCAGGGTCAAGTGGGGTCACATCTCAACAAATGACAATCAGGATTGACTTATTTACCAAGACCAGACTTAAATTGCCTCATGGCACGCGCACTTCGCGTCGAAAGACCTGGAGGTCGACATCACGTGACCGCTCGCGGCAACGAACGCAAGCGGATCTACCGTGATGAGTCGGACCACACCCACTTTTTGGAACTGCTGGCCGAGGCCACCGAGCGCTTTGACTTGCGCATCCCTGGTTACGTGCTCATGGACAATCATTTTCACCTGATGCTGGAGACACCCGAACCCAACCTGAGCCGCTCCATGCAGTGGCTTAACGTGAGCTACAGCGTCTGGTTCAACCGCAGGCACCAACGCGCCGGCCATTTGTTCCAAGGCCGGTTCAAAATCGGTCGTGGTGGAGGATGATGCCGGATGGCAGGAGGTGGCGCGGTATATTCACTTGAACCCGGTCCGTGTGGCGGGCCTGGGATTAAACAAGCGACAACAATCCGCCGCGCGGGAGGGCGCCATTTCACGTCCCGGCAAGGATCTGGTGGCCCGACGCCTGGCCACCCTGCCGGAGTACACCGAGGAGCCGGTACGCCAGGGAGAAATTGAGCGACCATGGGACTGATTGATGGGAGGCCTGGTTTTAGGGACAGAGTCCTTCGCAAGGCGGCTATTACAGAAAGTGCGCGCCAACGGCCGGGAGCAAAGGGCCGTACGCAGGCTCAAGCCAATGGGCGGAGATTGTTTCAGCGCTGGAGCAAGTCAAAGGAGAAACCTGGGGTGAGTTCAGCGGACGGCACGGAGACTGGGGCCGGGACGTGGCTCTGTGGCTCGGCCGCAAACGGGGCCAGTATACCTTGGCGGAGCTTGGCGAACTGGCCGGAGGCGATGGACTACGCGGCCGTGGGCCAAATGAACAAACGCCTCACCAAGCCCGGCGCGCTTCAACGCCAGCTGGTTAAATTGGAACAACAATCGTCAAATGCTGCGATTTGACCCTCCTGCTTCTTCGCCCTTTGCCGATCGCGGCGCCCCCCCGCGTCACCGCCACGCAGGCTTGGGGAAGCGCGTCGGAATGGAACGGTTCTTTGCGTAGGTCAAAGTCTGACAAGCACCCCATATAAGGCTTGAATTTCACGGAGATGCGTCGGCAGTTTGGCTGGCTGTCACGCAGTCTTTAACAGGCGAACCCGATTTGGGGATTGATCCGGTTATACGTCTGATAAGCTGGTGGGATGTCAAAAGAAACCAGCGCTGCAAAGCGCGCCTGCAACGGGACAGATGCATTCACTCTAATCGAGCTGTTAGTGGTCATAGCCATCATCGCCATTCTGGCAGCGATGTTGTTGCCGGCATTGGCCAAGTCAAAGACTAAAGCCCAAGGAATCAGTTGTCTCAATAACGGGCGTCAGATGATGCTGGCTTGGCGAATGTACGTCGACGATAACCAGGAACGTTTGCCCGAGGCGTTTGGGACGGAACCCTGGGTCGAGGGCAACCTCGATTTCGATGGCGCCAACCGCAGCAACTGGG
>DATGLT010000090.1:0-31612 GCA_035294005.1 Verrucomicrobiia bacterium | reverse complement strand
CGCCGAGAACATCGTGGGCGCTTGAGCCACGGGAAACGTCGGCTGCGGGCCGATCCAATCCGAGCAATACCTGTCCGTAGGCATTGGCCCGCGCCATGTGACGCACCAGTTTGCTGGCAATATTGCCGGAATTGAGATCGGGAAAGATGAGCACGTTGGCATTTCCGATGATTTTGCCGTGAGGCGATTTGCGGACGGCGATTTCGGGCACCAGCGCGGTGTCGACCTGCAGTTCTCCGTCAAAATCGCCGTCTATTTCTTTTTCGAGCGCCTTCTTTTGTGCGAGGGCGGTGGCGGCCTGGATCCGGCCGAGTGAGGGATGGTTGGAGCTTCCCTTGGTGGAAAACGAGAGCAGCGCGACGCGAGGCCGGACGCCAAGCAAGTGCCGTGTGAGTTGCGCGGTCGACACGGCGATATCGGCCAATTGCTCGACCGTCGGTTCGGGAATAACTCCGCAGTCCGCCATGAAAAGCACACCCTTTTCGCCGTAACCGGAATCCTCCACCTCCATGATTTGGCAACTGGAAGCGGTGGTGGTTTGCGGGGCCACCTTGATGATCTGAAACAAAGGCCGCAGGACGCTTCCGACGTTCTGGTTGGTGCCTGAAACAAAGCCATCGGCCTGATGCATTGCCACCATCATCGCCCCAAAAAAGTTGGGCTGCAGCATGGCATCTCGCGCTTCCAGGCTTTTAAGTCCTTTGTAGCGGCGCAGGACCTCGAAGCGCCGCGCAAAATTATCCAGGTCGTCGCTCTCGGCCGGGTTGATGATGCGAATGCCTTCCAGAGAAATTCCAAGTGCGGCCGCAACGTCCTTGATGCGGGTGCGATCCCCTAACAGGATCGGCGCCCCCAATCGAAGCGAATGAAACTGCCGCGCCGCCTGCAGGACCCGGGGTTCCGTGCCCTCCGGAAAAACGATCCGCTTGGGATGGCGTTGCAGTTTCTCAATAACGCTGCCGATGAATCGCATGGAGCGTTAAGTAACCGAGCACCCGCGAAACTGCAACATCGCAATCTTGACCTTTGGGTGCCTACTCCGTCTTGAGAACTTCGAAGCGCGCAACGTTGCCGCTGATGAGAGTGACGATGACGCCCTTTTTGAGATCGCCTTTCTCCACGGCCGCCTGGAACTGCTTTAGGTTGGTCACCGGTTGCTGATCAATCGCGGTGACGACGTCGCCCGGTTTGAGGTTTACCCGGGCGGCGGGCGAGTTCTTGTCCACCGAGGCAATAAGGACGCCATCAGTCGAGGAGATCCCGAACTGAGCCGCAAGGGCCGGGGTCAAAGGCTTGACGGTGATCCCGAGCTCGGTTGCCACCGGTTTTTCTGCGGGCGAATTCTTGACCTTGGTCACTTCCGCCGCCGATTCCGGCCACTCGGCAAGGCTGACCTGGATGGGGATTGTTTTGCCTTGCCGAAACACCTGCATGGTGACCGGGACTCCGATCTTTTTGCCGCGGATCAGGCCGCGTAGTTGCTGTGGCGTGGCGACGGCTTCTCCATCGATGCCCGTGATGATATCCGTCGGCTTGAGGGAAGACTTCGCCGCCGGCCCGTCCGGGACAATTGCTTTTACGACCACGCCATCTTTGACCCCTTGAACCAGGTCACGAAGTTCGCTTTCGTCTCGAATCGAACGCATTGCGATACCGAGGTACGGCCGGCTGAACCTGCCCTTTTCAATCAGCTGGGCGGAGATCTCCCCCGCCAGGTTGCTTGGTATGGCAAAGCCGATTCCGGTGTGCAGACCCTGGATGAGCGTGTTAATCCCGATCACCTGGCCTTCCACATTCACCAGCGGTCCGCCACTGTTGCCCGGGTTGATTAACGCGTCGGTTTGAATGAAGTCCTGATCCATGATATTGCCTCCTTCAAACCCCTCGATGATGTTGCCGCGGCTCTTGGCGCTGACATGACCAAACGTGACGCTGAAGTCCAAACGGAACGGCGCCCCAATCGCAACCACAAATTCACCCACTTCGGTTCGCGCAGAGTCCCCGAGGGAAGCGGCGGGCAACCCCTTGGCGTCAATTTTGATCACCGCCACATCCGATTGGGCATCCACTCCGCGAAGCGTTCCCTGGTACGTCGTTCCGTCCTGGAGCCGGACCGAGATGGTTTCGGCATCCTCAACCACGTGGCCGTTGGTCAAAATATAACCATCCTCCCGGATGATGATCCCTGAGCCCTGGCCAACCGGTTTTTCCATCGGCCGCCGCCGGAGTTGCTCGTGATACTCTTTGAGGGCTCCCGGCGGGATCGAACCGAATTGGTCCTCGTCCGGATTGTTATCGATGTCCATGGACACGGGTTTCTGGACGACATTAATGACGACCACACTGGCGGAGACTTTGCGGGCAATCTCAACAAAAGCGCGATTGACTCGTCGCAGGTAGTCCTGGTCGGACTGCAGCGTATCGCCGCGGGCGCTGGACCATTTGCTGCCCACCACGACAAGGCATAGGTAGAGTCCCAATCTGAGTATCTTCATGTTACCAGATTAAATCGTGCCGGTTGACTTGCAAGGGAACACTCGATACCATCTGAAACGTTAGATTTTGATCAAATGCTCGAGACCATCGAAAAACTCCTCATTTTACAAGACCGCGACCGACGGATTCGCCGGGTGAATGGCGAGTTGGCGCATATCGAGCCGGAGCGCCAGATGTTCAAAACCCGCGCCGCCGGAGCGCAGTCCCAGCTGGAATCCGCAAAAAATCGGGTCAAGCAGATCGAATCGGACCGCAAGAATCTTGAATTGGAAGTTGAAGGCAAGAAACAGCTTATCGCCAAGTACGCCAATCAGCAGCTGCAGACCCGAAAAAACGAGGAATACCGGGCCCTCTCGCACGAGATTGAAATGTGCAAGGAGGAGATCTTCAAGATTGAGAACCGCGAAATTGAACTGATGGAGCAGGCCGAGGCTGCCCAAAAAGAAGTGGTTCGGGCCACGCAGGCGCTGGCGGAGGCAAAAAAATCGATGGAAGAGCAGTTGGCCCAGCTCGGGGCTCGTGAAGAGAATTTGAAGAAAGAACTCCAGGACCTCACGACTAACCGCGAGGAGTTGGCCGCGGCAGTGGATGAAGGCGCTCGCGCCAGGTATGAACGATTGGTTCGCAACAAGGGCGAAACCGTCGTGGTTGGAGTTCAACATGGCGTCTGCGGCGGTTGCCATATGCGTTTGCCTGCCCAGGTCATGGTCAGCTGCCAGGCGCAGCAGGAGTTGGTTACGTGCACCAATTGCGGCCGGATTCTTTACTACAGCCACGACATGGACCTGGCCGTCGCCGAGTAATGTCGTGTCGACCGGCGCCATGCGCCGCCAGGAAAGCTTGTTAGGCCTCCCTCTTTGGGTTATACTTCAGCCGATCTCGGAAAGGCGGAGAATCGCTTTCCTCGGGGCAACTCGGGGGAGGAGGAAAGTCCGAACACCATAGGGCGCGATGCCGCGTAACCACCGACTTCGGTCGGTGGATAGACACGGGAAGTGATGCCGCGAGGCATCCTGACGGAAAGTGCCACAGAAAACAAACCGCCCCGGCTCATGCTCGCATTAGCTCGGGTAAGGGTGAAAAGGTGGAGTAAGAGCCCACCGCTCCCGGCGCAAGCCTGGAGGCACGGAAAACCCCATCGGGTGCAAGGCCAAATAGGGGACCCCGGAGCTGCCCGCTCCGTGTTTCGCATTGCGAAACGGGTTCCGGGTATCGGCCGCTTAGACAAATGATTCTCTCCCTGGCCGTAAGGCTGGGAAGACAGAATTCGGCTTATAGCCTTTCCGGGATCATTCCACTCTCAACGAGGGATGGCCTTTACTCCCTATGCCACCTTACTTTTCGGTTCTTGCGTTGACTACTGGCGCGCTCGCGTTTCCATACCGGTCGACGCACGTCAGAGCAATGACCTCCGGTTGAGGGCTGCCGATCGAAATCGATCGCGTCGCCTCCGGCAGAATCCGGGTTGTCCACCGTCCTTGCGTTCTCGTTTGAACGACCCAAACGCGCGGCCTGGCGAGATCTCCCGTGTTCCAACTCAAGGCAAGCGGGTGGTTTTCTGTTTGCAGAAAGACGGTGGGGCGAGCCGGTGTGCTTCGCCCAACCCAAGGTGTTGCCGGAATCAATGCCGGCTCCGCGTAAGGTCCGCGCTGGAGCCCCCCGCGAAGAGGTCCGTTGCGAAGTAGTGCTCTCATGTCCCAGTGCGCATGTCCCGAGACACCCGGTTGATCGCGGCAGGCTCGAATCTGGTTGATGATCTCCTCCGGCTTCCAGTCACGCCCCACTGTGTAAAGGCCTGCGGCCAGCAACCGCGCACGCGCGTTCTGTTGGGCCCACCATTTTAAAAGTACAGGAAAACTCGTCTCCGGCGGAGCGAATCCCCAATAGAGCTGAGGTACCAGATAATCAACCCAGCCGTTCGCCAGCCACTTGCGTGAATCGGCATGCAGCACCGTGAAAGCATCGAGCCCCCTGATCTGAGGCGGATTGGCCGGCCGCCAAATTCCAAATGGACTGATCCCGAACTTCACCCATGGCTTTGCCGCTTTAACCGATTGATAAACCTCGTGCACGAACGCATCCACATTCTCTCTCCGCCAATCCTCGCGGCTCAATCGTCCGCCCGCGCCGTACTTTCGCCAGCTGGCTTCGTCGGGAAACTCCAGTTCCCTTTTGGACGCGTCCTGCTCCTTGTACGGATAGAAGTAATCATCCAGATGCACCCCGTCGATGTCATAGCGACGCACCACATCCATGATCACTTTGAGCGAATACTGCTGCACCCCTTTTTCGCCCGGATCCAGCCACAGGGATTTGCCGTAACGTCGCACCCATTCAGGATGGGTGCGCGAGATGTGATTGGGTGAAATGGGCGATTTCGCCGCAACGTGCCTTGCCCGGTACGGGTTGAACCAGGCGTGCAGTTCGAGGCCGCGGCGGTGCGCCTCCTGGATCGCGAATGCCAGCGGGTCGTAATAGGGCTCTGGCGCCCGCCCCATTGTGCCCGTCAAATATTCCGACCACGGTTCCAAGCTGGATGCATAAAGCGCATCGCACGCCGGACGGACCTGCAGAATAATCGTGTTGAGATTGAGCTTCTCGGCGGCATCCAGATAAGAAATCAATTCGGCCTTTTGTTGAGCGGTGTTCAGTCCGTTCGTCGACGGCCAATCGATATTGCCGACGCTCGCAAGCCAAACTCCGCGGATCTCCCGCGCAACGGATGGGGGCTGAATTGCCGAGGGAGAATACACCTCGGCTGCCAAGGCAAGCTGGACGGGAAGCCATGTGGCCAGCATGAACAGGGCTAAATAGCTTTGCATTTGTCCGCGCCTGATTTTTGCGTGAGCGCTTACTTTAGCACTCGACTCCGTTGAGCATTGGGCGTTCTGCTTAGGGAAGCAAGCCTGCCTTGCGGCTGAAAACCAATAGCTTCCAGGTTGGAACGCTTCGCAAGAAATCGCCTGTTCTTGACAGAAAAACCTTGAAAAATGAGGGAAAATGGGTGAAAAGGGGCATAGTAGTCGTAAAAATCAGCGGAAAAGCAGTACATCGGCACAATCAAACCTCGGTTCCTCACCTATTAGTTGTGCTCCGACGTAACGGATGTACTGCATATTGTGGTTTTTCACTTTACTAAATCGGCAGGCTCTGCTTGTCTTTTGTTACAACATGTATCTCAAGAATCTGACCGTTCTCGGGTTTAAGTCTTTTGCAGACAAAACCGCTCTGAACTTCCAGCCTGGGGTGACTGCGATTGTTGGCCCCAATGGGTGTGGTAAGTCGAATGTGTCCGACGCTATACGTTGGGTACTGGGCGAACAATCCGCCAAAGCCTTGCGCGGTGGGGAAATGGCGGATGTCATCTTCAACGGCACAGATGGGCGCAAGCCCTTGGGTATGGCCGAAGTTTCCCTCACAATAGGTGGTGTAGATGAGGACAACCTCCGGGCTGCCGGAGTCGAGATCGCTTACAATGAAGTGACCGTTACGCGGCGGGTTTTCCGGGACGGTGGGAGCGAATATTTCATTAATAAAACGCCGTGCCGTTTGAAAGACATCCAGCAGCTGTTCATGGGGACCGGCGTCGGCCGGACCAGCTACAGCATCATGGCGCAAGGCAATATTACCCAGATCCTGTCGAGCAAACCCGAGGACAGGCGGATGATTTTCGAAGAGGCCGCGGGCATCACCAAGTATAAGGCTCAAAAGAAAGAGGCCCTGCGGAAGCTGGAATACACGGAGCAGAACCTCGTGCGGGTGGAGGACCTGGTTCGTGAAGTGAAGCGCCAGATCGGGTCATTACAGCGTCAGGCGGGAAAGGCGCGGCGTTATAAGCAGATCTCGCAAGAGCTGCAGCACTTGGATACGCAGTTGGCGCGGCACCAATTCGACGTGCTTCAAAGCGAGATTCGCGAAAAACAGGAATCGGCCGAAGCATTGAGAAACCAGATTGAAGCGGGGTCGGCCAATGTGCTGCGGTGCGAAGACGAAATCGCGCTGCTGCGGGAAAGATTATCGGAACTGGAACACGAGATAGGAGCGCTGCAGCAAAGAGGGCTTGAACTCAAAGCCGAGACGGATCGGCACGACAGCCGGATCCAATTTAACGAGGAACGCCTCCGGGAATTAGACGCGCAGAACGCGCGCGCCCTGGCCGATATCAGCCAGGCCGAGGAGCGCCGGCACATTGCGCGCCAGGAACACGAAACGGTGTGCGCCAATTTGCAGGCTTCGGAGTCGGCGCTGGCGGGACACCGATCGACTCTCGAATCGAAAAAGGAAGCCCTGCGGTCGATTGAAGAATCTTTGCGCGCCCGGCAGGAAGCGTTGCGGCAGGCGCAATCCCAGGCATTTTCGGCGGCACAAGAGTTGACCCGGGTTCGAAACGAACTCACAGCGTTGGACCTGCAGAAGCAGGGGAACGTTGTGCGGCTTGAAAAACTCTCGGCGGAAAAGATCCAGCTCGAAGAGGAGCGCGTGCGGCTTGAGGCGCGGTTGCACGAGTTTGCGACCAATGTCCAGCAACAGAAAGTCAATGTTCAGACCCAGCGCGGGACCGTCGAAGAACGGCAGGCGAGGCTCAAGGAAATTCAGGAGCAACTCAACCAGGCGGCGCGCGAACAAGACGGGCTCTTGCAGCAGCAGGCCGAAAAGCGATCCCGGCTCAACGTGCTGGAACAACTGCAGGCGGGCCACGAAGGATTCAGCGAAGGATCCCTCGCGGCGCTCAAACAGTCGCAGCACGTCCTGGGTTCGCTCATCGACAAAATCCGGGTCCCCGATCCCTACGTCACGGCAATCGAAGCGGCCCTGGGTCATCATCTGCAACTCGTGTTGACCGAACAACCGGAAGCCGCGCAGGAAATTCTTTGTGACCTGAGTGCCAATAAAAAAGGCCGGGCGAGCGTTGCGCCGCTGGCTTTCGTCCGCAATGGTCACGCGGATGCTGCCTCGCCGGGCTCGATGGATTTATCCGCGCCGATGCCAAACGTGGAGCTGAACGGCTGCCCGCTCGAAGCGCTTTCCGTGGTTCAAAGCGAATCCTCGGTGCGGCCGCTGCTCGAGCGGATGCTTGGGGCGACCCGCATCGTGAGGGACCTGGGCACGGCTACGGAAGCGTGGCGCGCCAACCCGGGCGCGTTTCACTACGTCACGCTTGCGGGCGAACTGCTCAGCGGCGTCGGGATTTACACCGGCGGGCATAACAACGGAAACGGTCATTCAAAAGGCGCCGCGTCGATGCTTGGACGCAAGAACCAGATTGCGGATTTGAGCGTGGCGCTGTCGCAATTGAGCGAGCAAGTTGCCGAGGTGAGCCGTCGCAAAGGCGCGCTCCAGGCCGAACAGGCCGACCTGCAGGCCGGTTTGCTGGTGGCCCAGACGGAATTGCGCGCGCAGGAAGTCGCCATTGCCACGCACGAGGGCGAGTTTAACGCCCTTCAGAATTCGCAACGATTGCTCAACCAGAAGATCGAAACGGTCGTTTACGAGGTTCAGAGCCTTGCGGCGCAAGAGGAGGCAGGAGCGCAGAAGCGCGCCGGCCTGGCGCAGGGACTCGAAGAATTGGAGGGCCGCGAACGCTCCCGCCAGGAGCAGGTTTCGGCCCTGGGCGCGCAGTTGGAAGAATTGCGCCAGCAACGGGACATGGCGACGGCGGGATTGACTGAAAGCAAAGTCGCGCTTGCCACCGAGGAGCAAATGCGCAGCGCCTTTGACCAGCAGCGGACGGCATTGACTCAACGAATTGCCGAGCTGGACCAGTTGGTGGGGCAACGCCAGGGCGAGCTTTCTTCGTTTGTGAACCGGCGCTCGCAGGCTGAAGCGGAGATTGAGGATTCGCGGCGCCAGATTGAACGGCTGCAGCATGACCGCGAGCAGGTTAACCTGCAGGTGGCCGGGTTGTTGTCGCAAAAACAGGAGCAGGAGTCCGAAATCAATTCGCGTGAAGATTCCTTGCGCGCTGAAAGACAGTCGCTGACGCAATGCCAGGAACGGCGCGGTTCCCTCGAAATCGAGCTGGCCCAAAAGAACATGACGGTTCAGAACCTGCGGGAGCGAGTCCAGCAGAAATACCGGGTAAACCTGGATGAAATCCATAGCGAATGCATCACCATCACGTTCGCGGATGAAGGGCCGGCGCGGGTGCACGTGATGACGCCGGAAGAGATGGCAGCCGCGGGCGGCGCAACGGATTGGGTTGCGATCGAGCAACAAGTCGCCGCCCTCCAACAGCGCCTTGATGAGATGGGGCCGGTCAACCTCGTCGCCATCGAGGAGTACGAGGAAACCGAGCAGAGACATCAGTTCCTCAGCCAGCAGCACGCGGACCTTGTCCAGGCCAAAGCCCAGCTGCTCGAAGTGATAAACCGGATCAATACCCAGACCCGGGACATGTTCCGGTCCACCTTCGAGCAAATCCGGGATAATTTCCGGGCGATGTTCACCGAGGTATTCGGCGGCGGGAAAGCGGATTTGATCCTGCTGGACGAAAACGATGTGCTGGAAAGCGGGATTGATATCGTCGCCCGTCCCCCGGGGAAACAGCTTCAAACCATCTCGCTGCTTTCGGGCGGCGAGCAAACCATGACCGCTGTGTCGTTGCTGTTCTCGATTTACCAGGTCAAGCCCAGTCCCTTCTGCGTATTGGACGAACTGGACGCGCCGCTGGACGAATCGAATATCAACCGATTTATTCGAGTGTTACAGCGGTTCCTGGAACATTCGCAGTTCATCATCATCACGCACAACAAGCGGACCATCGGCATGGCTGACGTGTTGTACGGAGTAACGATGCAGGAGCACGGCGTGAGCAAGATCGTCAGCGTCAAGTTCCATAAGTCCGACGAGCAGGGTTCCGGCGCGGGTGTGCCCCTCGAAGGCCCGGCAATCGTTCGCGCTGTCGAGCCCGCGCAAGACTCGTCTCGCAATCGGGAGGAGCCAATCGAAGTGATGATGGCAAAGTGAGGAAGGCACGCCGTTTAAGCGCATCCTTCAGGCTGCAGAGATCCTTGTGGCGCCCGGCAGGGTTTGGGTCTTCTTTTCTGCCCGGCTTGGGTTAATTTCTGCAGCCTGCAGGCTGCGTTTGAGGGCGGGCTCCGGTCCCTGCGGATACGTTCGATAGCGCGCGTGTTCATCCTTTATGGCCGGTGGCGGGCCGATTCGGAACTCGCGATGGCGGATCTCCCCGCCCGCTTGCGCAATCAGAATCCCGGCTGCCAGGCTGGCGCCGGCAGCAAGCACCGAGGCAATCCCCAACGGCACAAGCGTCCGAGGCTTTTTCCAACCGAGTCCCAGGCCAAGAGCCGCAACTCCCGCTGAAACGTAGTAAAGAAACACCCAGCGATGCGCCAGCTCCGCATGGTACTTGAGGAAGGCTTCGCCTTTCTCATCCGACATGGACAACACGCGATCAAATCCCTGCTCACCGAAGGCGTAGACTGGCCAGATCGACAGCGAAAGAACACATACCAGCCCCATGCCCGTCATTGCCACAGCCCGGCTGCGCGAAACGAGGCCAATCACTAACGTGAGGATCGCCACGAGCAAGCCAATCAAAGGGAAATGATTGATCGCGGTATGAACATACTCAGGACGGTCCAGCAGGGAAGATAACGCGTTCATAAAAAAGCCGCGCTCACTTGAGCGCGGCGCAATTGCTTCGTCAAGGACCGGAACTATTCCACGAGTTCCGCGTTCTCGATCATCTTCATGCCGTGCTTTTCAACGACCTTGCCTTTCAGCGTGACTTCCTGGGCCGCTTTGTCGGCCAGTTGGTCGTTGATTGGTTTGTGGTCGCCGATCACCAGGTAAAGATCGTCCCCGCTGAGCAACCCCACCGGTCCGCCGCTCTTGATGCATTTGCCGGCGCAGCCTTTGTGCTTTTCCCCTTTGGCGCCATGGTCCAGGTAGCACATCAGGTCGACAATTTCGCCCTTGACGGTTTTGGTCGAAGCATCCGAATCGGCGCCGCGATTAACCGACGGCAGGCCGACGATCACGCCAAGCCCAATAGCCAGCGCTGAGATTTTAAGGATGAGTCTGCTTTTCATAATGTATGATTTGGATTTATCTGTGCTGTAGGCCTAGTCTACTCCATTTCCCCGAAAATGCGAATTTGGAGTTTTCTTTTCGACCGCTTGGCGCTAATTGTCCGTCCGGCGGTGTTGCCGCTGATTCCAAATTCAAAAATCCTAACCATATGAAACGACGCGAATTCCTGAAAACTTCATTGGCAGCTTCCGCGATTGCGGGATTGGGAGCCGCCGGCTCGAGCGGCTCCGCCGCGGAACCCGGCGCCGCCGAACGCGAGTATTACGAGTTGCGGATTTATCGATTCAAAAGCGGTTCCAAAACCGATTCTCTCGAGGGATACCTGGAAAAGGCCGCGATCCCGGCGCTGAATCGCCTGGGAAGCCAACCGGTTGGCGTTTTCACCGAACGCGATGCCAAGGACGCTCCGGCCATTTACGTGCTCATCCCGTATCCCTCCCTCACGGCCTTTTCGGAAGTCACCTCTCGGCTGCTGGCCGATCCCGAGCTCCAAAAGGCAGGCGCAAGCTACCTGGAAACGCCGGCAAATAATCCAGGTTTCGACCGAATCGAGAGTTGGCTCATGCTGGCCTTCGCGGGCATGCCCAAAATCGAACTGCCCGCTTATTCCCGCGAACGCAAGCCGCGGATGTTCGAGCTGCGCATTTATCCCAGCTACAGCGAAGTCAAAGCGCTCAAGAAGGTAGAAATGTTTAACAAGGGAGAAATGGACGTGATGCGCGAAACCGGGCTGGCGCCGGTCTTTTACGGCCAAACACTGATCGGCTCGGGGCTGCCCCAGCTGACTTACATGCTGTCAGCGGAAAATCAGGAGGCTCACAGCAAACATTGGCAGGCCTTCGGGAGCCACCCGACCTGGAAAAAAATGCGAAGCGACCCTGAATACGCCGACACGGTCATCGAGAAGGCAATCAAGAACCATTTCCTTTTGCCGACCGCATATTCGCAGATTTAGGGGGAATGCCCGCCTCGTCACGGGGTCAGCTCCCCATTGGCCATGGTTTTCAAGCCGCTTAGGTTCTAACCGGACTTGGTTGGAACCTTCGTTCTATTCATCATGGGTTGGAGGACCAGCCAGGACACGAGCGGCTTCTCAATGAAGTCGCTCTATTTTTTTTGCCGCTGTTGGCTGGGAGGTGCCAGGCTGCTCAGCCTGCGCGGCGCGGCAACTATTTCTTTTTTCGTTGATGAAGGCAAATTCGGTTCCCATCAGGGTCGGCTAGCACCACCATCCGGCACGAGGGGAAGTCGTGCGGTCCCATGACCACGGGAACATTCTTTGCCTTTATCATGGAGAGGGCCTCGTCAAAATCGTCTACCTCCAGGGCGGCTGAGGCCCCTTTGGTGGAGGGTTCGAACATGCCGGGCGCGCAACCAACGCCTACCGTGGTGGACCCAATGTCGTATTCCACCCAATGGGCATTGGCCGACCCGTCATAATCGGAGTTGGGTTTCAAGCCCAGGACGCCCTCGTAGAATGCGCGGGCCTTGGCCATGTCACTCACTGCGTATGCAAAAAATGCGACATCAACGATTTTCATGGAATAGTGTAAACAAGTTTTCGAACTGTCTTTGTTCGTTTCCGAAAGGTTTGCCCCTTAGCGCTGGATCCGGGCCGAGCCGCCTTTGGCCAGGGCACGCACCTGGTCCACTGTCGCCATCGTGGTATCGCCAGGAAAAGTAGTCAGGAGCGCCCCGTGGGCCCAGCCAAGGCGAACGGCTTCTTCCTCGGGAACGCCCGAAAGAAGGCCGAAGAAAAACCCCGCAGCAAAGCCGTCACCGCCTCCAACTCGATCATAAACGTCGAGATCGCACGTGGGAGCCGTGAACGTTTTTCCATTAATCCACGCCACAGCGCCCCAGGTATGACGATTCGTGGAATGGACTTCGCGCAAGGTGGTGGCGATTACTTTCACATTGGGATACTTGCGGGTGACTTTGTCGATCATCCCCAGAAAGGCAGTGGGATCCAGCTTGGACTTGGATGCGACTTCAGGCCCTGGAAAGCCCAAACCCATCTGGAGGTCTTCTTCGTTGCCGACGAGCACATCAACGTGCTGGACGATCCGGTCCAGAGTGCTCACCGCACGCTCGGCGCCCCCCGAAATGCTCCAGAGTTTCGCGCGGTAATTGAGGTCGAAAGAGGTGATCGCCCCGGCTTTTTTGGCGGCGCTCATCGCTTCGACGATGAGTTCAGCCGTGGTTTGCGAAAGGGCAGCGAAAATGCCGCCGCTGTGGAACCAGCGCACACCCGCCGAAAAGATCGCTTTCCAGTCGAAATCGCCGGGCTTAAGCTGCGCCGCCGCCTCATTGCACCGGTTATAAAACACGACCGGCGCCCGAACTCCCTGTCCGCGGTCGCTATAAACCGTTGCCATATTGGGGCCCTGCACCCCGTCGTGTTTAAAATGCTTGTAGAACGGCTGGACGCCCATTGCGCGGACCCGCTCGTGGATGAGATCGCCGATGGGATAATCCACAATCGCAGTCGCAATGGCCGTGCTCATGCCAAAGCAATCGGACAGATTCGCCGCAACGTTGAATTCTCCTCCGCTGACGTGGATCTTGCATTCTGTCGCTTTCCGGAACGGCACGATGCCAGGGTCAAGCCGGTGCACCATGGCTCCGAGTGAAAGAAAATCGAGGTTGGTTTTCGGGCTGATATTCAGGCCGTAGCTCATAATCGTTGATTTTAGATTTCCAGGAGCATCCGCGCGGGAGTTTCGATGGTTTCTTTGACTCGCTTGAGGAAAGAAACCGCCTCCCGGCCATCCACCAGGCGATGATCGTAGGTGAGCGCGACGTACATCATCGGCCGAATGACAACGTTGCCCTCGCGGGCGACCGGGCGCTCCTGAATTGCGTGCAATCCCAGCACCCCGCTCTGCGGCGGATTGACGATCGGGGTCGAAAGTAATGAACCGTAAACCCCGCCGTTGCTAATCGTGAAGGTTCCACCCTGCAACTCTTCCAGCTTGAGTTTGTTGTCCCGGGCGCGCCTGCCAAAATCGCCAATCGCCATCTCAATCTCTGCAAAGCTCATTCGTTCGGCGTTGCGCAAGACGGGGACGACCAGCCCCTTGCCGCTGCCGACCGCAATGCCGACGTCAAAAAAGTTATGATAAACGATCGCGTTTTCTCTCAGCTCGGCATTTAGAGCGGGGAATTGTTTGAGACCATCAATTGCGGCTTTGACGAAGAAAGACATGAACCCCAGTTTCACCTGGTATTTCTGTTGGAACGCTTCCGAGTGTGTTTTGCGCAACTCGATAACATTTCCCATGTCAATTTCGTTGAATGTGGTCAACAAGGCCGCATTATGCTGAGCGGCAACCAGTCGTTCGGCAACGGTCCGGCGCAACCTGCTCATCGGCACTACTTCTTCTTCACGGCCGGGTTCGCCCGTTTTTTGCGAGGAAGCTGCAACTGCGCCGGCCGCGGGAGCCGCGGGGGGCCGAACTCCCTCTTCCACTTTCCTGAGCACATCTTCCTTCAAAATCCTTCCGCCCGGCCCTGTTCCCTGAATTTCGGCGGGCTTTAGATTGTGCTCGGCAACCAGGACCTGGGCCGAGGGCATCACCCGTGGTTCCTCAGGCTTGGGCGTAGTGGCCACGTTTGAAGCGAAAGCAGCCGGCGCCTTTACGGGTTCTGATTTGGCCGCCCCGTCCTTTTCCAGGTATGCGATCACTTCGCCCACTTTAGCCGTGGCGCCTTTCTGTTTCAGCACCTGGCCAATCACCCCAGACTCGGGGGCGGTCAACTCCACGGTCGCCTTCTCACTTTCAAGTGTGACCACCGGTTCATCTTTGCGCACCGCCTGGCCGGCTGCCTTCAGCCACTCTCCAATCTCAACCTCAGTGATGGATTCCCCAACCTCAGGCACTTTTAGTTCAATAGGCATAGAGTTTCAGGAGGATGCTTTTTCGAGAAAAGCGCGCTGGATAATTTCAGCCTGCTCTTGTTTATGGCGTTTATGCGACCCGGTTGCAGGCGAAGCTGATGGTGGCCTGGTGATGCCCCCAAAAGGGTGGCCCATGATTGTATCGCAAAACTGAGTCCGAATCAGCATCCACGCGCCCATGTTGCCAGGTTCTTCCTGGACCCAAAACACGGGAGTGGATTGGAGGTAGGGCGCCAGGGCTTCCTTCAATAGGTCGAGCCGCAACGGATAGAGTTGTTCCAAACGGATGATGGCCACATCCTCACGGCCGTTCTGCTCCCGATACTCCGCCAATTCATAGTAGATTTTCCCCGTGCAGAGAATAATGCGGCGAACTTGATCGGGTGATTTGCTGAGCGTATCAGGAATAATCCTCCGAAACAAACCTTCGGCGCAATCCTCTAACGAGGAAACGACTTTGGGATGACGCAAGAGGCTTTTGGGAGTGATCACCACCAGCGGCTTGCGCCAGGCGCGCAATGCCTGGCGACGTAAACAATGATAGTATTGGGCGGGAGTAGTCGGATAAACGACTTGCAGATTATCTTCGACACCCAGCAGCAGAAATCTCTCGAGGCGTGCACTGGAATGTTCCGGGCCCTGGCCTTCAAAGCCATGAGGCAACAGCAACACCAATCCGCTCAGCCGCTGCCATTTTTCGTCCGCGCTGGCAATGAACTGATCGACCACGGGTTGGGCCACATTCCAAAAATCTCCAAACTGCGCCTCCCACAGGACGAGGCCGTCCGGGTATTCGAGGCTGTAGCCATATTCGAACCCAAGCACGCCCACTTCCGACAAAGGACTGTTATAGATTTCTATAGGAGCCTGGTTGCTGGAGAGGTGTTGGAGGGGGGTGTATTTATGGCCGTCCTGGTAATCGTGAAGCACGGCGTGCCGCTGGCTGAAAGTGCCTCGTTCACTGTCTTGCCCGGTTAAGCGCACGCGCAGTCCGGACGCTGCGATGCTTGCCAATGCCAGTGACTCAGCCGCCGACCAGTCCAGCGGTTCAGCACCCGCCGCCATCTGTTCACGTCCCTGGAGCAGTTTCTTTATTTTGGGATGGGGATGAAAGTCCGGCGGCAATTTCGTTTGGGCGGCGAGCCAGCTGGATAGGAGTGTTTTATCGACAGGAAAGGGAGTTTCCTCGACCGGTTCGGGCCCGCCCGAAAACCTGGCCCAGGTGCCGCGTCGTTGATCGGGTGGCAGCTGGGGTTTAGTTGATTGTGATTCAGACAATTCCCGCTCGAGCAATTCGCGGCGGCGCGCAGCGATTCCATCGGCTTCGTCGCGTGTGACTTCTTCAAGCCGCAGCAGGTGTTCGAGGTACCCTTCGCGCACCGACTTTCTTTTGGCTATGGCGCGATACATGACGGGTTGAGTAAAGGAAGGTTCGTCTCCCTCGTTGTGGCCAAGGCGGCGATACCCGTACATGTTGATCACGACGTCCCGCTTGAATTCAAAGCGGAAATCCATCGCCAGCCGCACAACCTGCGCCACGGCCTCCGGGTCTTCCCCATTCACATGGAAAATCGGGATTTGAAGCATTTTCGCGATGTCGGTGGCATACGGGCTGGAGCGGGCCTCCTCGGGGCTGGTCGTAAAACCGATTTGGTTGTTGACCACGACATGCAGCGTGCCACCAATCGAATAAGCGGGAAGTTGACTCAAGTTAAGAGTCTCCTGAACCACGCCTTCGCCTGCGAAAGCGGCATCCCCATGGATCAGCAGCGTCATTCCCAGTTTGTGTTCCAGGTCACCCACGCGGTCCTGTTTGGCTCGCGTCCGGCCTAGCGCGACCGGGTTCACAATCTCCAGGTGGCTGGGGTTAAAGCACAATGACAAATGGATTTTGGCCCCGGCCGACGTTGTCCAATCCGTGCTGTGACCGAGGTGATACTTCACGTCCCCGCGGCCTGAATGGACTTTCCAGTCCGTGTCGGCGTACTCCCGGAAAATCTGGCGCGCGCTTTTGCCCATGATGTTGGCCAGAACATTAAGGCGTCCGCGGTGAGCCATGCCGAAAACGATTTCCTGAATCCCCTGCCGGCCCGCTTTTTCGATCGCGAGATCCAACAATGGGATGAGGCTCTCGGACCCGTCGAGTGAAAATGTTTTTGCGCCTGGAAATTTGCGGCGAATAAATTCCTCGAAGGTCACCGCGTCCGTGAGCCGCGTCAGGATGCGCAGTTGTTCATCTCTGCTGAGTTGGAGACGGTTTTGGGTCGTCTCCATTCGCCGTTGGAGCCACCGCCGGACGCTGAGGTCCTCGATATGCATGTACTGCACCCCAATCGAGCGGCAATACGTGTTTCGTAACCGCTCCAGCAGTTTGCCCAGCGTGAGCGGCCCATCGTACTGAAAGGTCTCGCTATAGACCTGCGCGCCCATGTCCGCGTCTGTGAACCCGAAAAACTCGGGAGTCAATTCGGCGGGCACCGGCCTGGGCAACCCCAAGGGGTCAACCTGGGCAATGCGATGGCCTCGGACCCGGTACAGGCGGGTCAGGACATATACCCGATCTTGCAGCGCCGCGATTTCCGGATCAGCCAACCGCCCCGGCGGTCGCTGAGTTTTTGGCGCCGGCGGATTGAAAATGCTGAACGGTTGGAACGAGGAATGAAATCGAGGTTTGGGAAATCGAAACTCTCCCTCGGCCACCTGGGAAAAGAAGTGCTGCCAATCGGGCGCAACCGAGGACGGGTCGCGCAAATAATCCTCGTACAGAGCTTCGACAAATTCGAGATTTGCTGCGCCTGGCATGGCGCTCGACCCGTTATGGCCGTTGGTTTGTGGCATGTAATTCAGGGTTCGGTATGCGTCATTGGAGTGAACCGGAGACTCCCACAGGTGCGCTCGTTTTCGCGGCCTTACTTAACCTGAAGGGTTGAGATCACCTCTTTAACCCCTTCGGTGTCCATGGCTACGATCATGGCTTTGCTGACGGCCTCAGCGGACGGCACACTGCCCGAAAGCGTGACTACCCCGCCCGTGGTATTTACCGAAATGCTCAGGGCGGAAAGATCGCGATTGCCCAATAACTTGGCTTTGATCGCGCCGGTTATCCTCGCGTCCGCCGTGGCGTCGGCAATGGCGTTGCCGGTCTCTTTGGCTTTGCGCCGAACAACCTGGCCGCTCCGCGCCAGTTCGTCTTTGATGTCCTGCGGCCGAAGGTTCCAATCCTTGAGCTTGTCCTGGATTGCGTCCCCGGCGGATTTGGCAGCGCTTTGGACCTGGTCCGTTGCGGACTGAACCCGAGTATCGTGCTTGCCGACTTGGAGGTACCAAACGACAGCCGCACCGAGTATAAGTCCCAAAATGAGCGCCAGGAGAATTCTCACAACATCACCTGGTTTTTAACTTACCGGGCGCGGCCCCGAAGTCAACACAGCCCTCGACGCTACGCGGTTGACAATTACCGGCGATGATTGTGAACTGAACCCATCAGCAAGTTGTTCGAGCGCTCGTAATTCATTCATGCCCAAATTAGCCATTTTAGGCGGCGAACCTGCGCGTAAACGGCCCTTCGCGCCGTGGCCGCAATATACGAAGAGCGACATCGCTCGCCTGGTGGCGGTGGTCGAAAGCCGGCATTGGGGAGGCTTTCCTGTCCCATCCAAACATGGCGGAGAGTTTGCTGCCCGCTTCGCCGAGTTGCACGGAGCGCAATATGGTCTTTGCCTGACAAATGGGACGGTGGCTCTCTACGCGGCTTTGGTCGCTTTGGGAATCAGGTTTGGGGATGAAGTCATTGTCCCGGCGTACACCTGGGATGGCACAGCCATTGCCGTGCTGCAGACAGGAGCTGTTCCCGTTTTCGCAGACATCGATCCCGAAACCTATTGCCTGGATCCCGAGTCGGCTCGCGCTGCCGTTACTCCGCGAACACGCGCGATTCTGCCAGTCCACCTGGCCATGCGTTTTGCTGACATGGACGCCTTGCTGGCCCTTGCGCGGGAACACAACCTCGTGGTGATTGAGGATTGCGCGCACGCTCATGGCGGTGTTTTCCAGGGGCGCGGGGCCGGAGCGGCAGGCGATGCGGGCTGTTTCAGCTTCCAGGAAAGCAAACTCATGACCGCCGGTGAAGGAGGCATTGTGCTGACCAACCGCCTCGATTGTTATGAACGGCTTCAATCCATCATCAACTGCGGGCGGCCGGGACTCACCGACAAGTTCGAACGGAACGCGCTCGGCGCGAACTACAGGATGACCGAACTGCAAGCCGCGTTGTTACTGGGCCAATTGGAACTGTGGCCGGACTTTTGTCTCAAGCGCACCCGTCACGCAGAGGTGCTGTCTGCGGCCCTTGCCGGACTGCCCCATGTGCGGCCTCTTGCGCCCCAGGAGGGAATCAGTCGCCAAACGTTGTACCAGTTCGTTTTTCAATATCGCCCCTCGGGACCTGCCCCTGCGCGCGACTTGTTCGTTGCGGCGCTCGAAGCCGAAGGAATTCCGTGCGACGGCCGGTTTTACGAACCGGTCTATCGCAGCGACCTGTTCAATGCCACGCCGCAAAATGCTCCGCAACTTGTCGCCGGTCGCGATAGACCGATGGACTATTCCCTTTGCAAGTGTCCGGTGTCCGAACGGGCGGCGTACGAGGAATCCGTGTGGTTGCCTCATTTCCTGCTCCTGGGGGACGAACAAGATGCCCTCGACATAGCGCGCGCGGTCGAGAAAGTGGTTTCCAATTTAGGCGAATTGGCGAAAGCCGATCCCAAGCTCGCAGGGCTAAAAGCCTGCAGCCGCGCGCTCCGCGCCAAAATGGAACGGTTGAAAAATTATTAGGCCCTCTGGGAAATAGAGGAAAGCTTGAGATGCTGAGAGTTAGCTGGACCTCCAGTTCCGGCAAAACCGCGGGCGCCGCGGTTGCCCGTTTCTCGTGCTGGTGCGCATTTTTGTTGTGGTGGCTATCGGCTTTTCAAAATGCGTTTGCCGAGTCGTGGCGCGTTCGAGTCGAGGAACCAACCGGAATATATCCGCGCACGAATGAATTGGTCACGGTTCCTTACGCGAAGATCGGCGGGGAATTTGCCGGATGGGAAGTCGTGGATGAACAGGGCCGCGAACTCCCCTGGCAGGCTGTTCAGGAAGGACTGCTCTTTCCAGCGACGTTGATCCCTGGCGAGTTGCCGGAATTCGAAATTCGGCATTCAACCGCTGCTTCAAACTTCCTCAGCCAGGTTAAAATTCGAAAGCTCGGGTTGAGCCGAATTGAACTTGGCAACCGGTTCTTTCGGGCCCAAGTCGATTTGCAGGCCGCGGCTTTCATAGAGGTTTTGGACCTCGACGCCGGAGATCACAGAGTTGTTAACCTGGTCGAAACTACCCCGGAAGAACCCGAAGCGCTCAAAGACGACATCCACGCCGCGGAAGCCATGGGTATTCAGCCGGTGCCGGGCATGCCTCCGGGGAACGGCGGTTGGACAAGCACCGGGGGCACGGGCCCTTTCACCAATGTTGAAATCCTTGAGGATGGTCCTTTGCGGGGGAAGATAAGGCTCAGTCGCACAAACGAAACGTGGGAACTTTGCTGGGCGGGCGGCAGCCGCGCCTTAGAGTGGCGGGCCAACGGCGGGTTTCGCTTCACCGCCATTTCAGCCGCACCATATGTTCCGTTCGATCGGTTCGTCGGAGTTTCCGAATACGAATGGCCGAATGGCCCGGATGATTCAGAGCCGCCGGATCATGAGATTTCGCCGCGTTCATGGAAAAAACTGCCGGCTGGCTACGCCGTATACTACAACAACACTCAAAATTACGGCGCGCTCGGGATCGTCGCCCTGGACACAAACCTTGTCTGGACAGGCATTGGCTCGCGCCGTTTCGTTGGTCAGAGCGCGGGCGCTACGAGCATTTTGCTGACGTTTCCGGAGTGGGCAGGCTCGAACACGGTTTTGAATGCCCGCCGAGAGTTTCGCGTCCTGCGCCAACCTTTGCTCGTGATGGTGGAAAAAAGCTCGCAGCCGCGGCCCGCTCGCCGTGCGGCTTCTCGCGTTCAGCAGATCCAGACGGAAACCGTGTTGCAGGCACCGGCAACATTCAAGCCACTTGCTCTTTCGCTCGACGGCGCCTGGGAGTTGGCCTGGTGCGACAAAGGACAGGGGCCGCCGTCCAACACTTGGCGAACTGTGAAAGTGCCGGGCTCGGCACACACGCAGTGGCTTTCGCCAGACGAAATCTATGGCCATTCAGCAGAATGGATCAGCTCCAAGGAATGGTGGTATCGCAAGCGATTTCCCCTGCCGAAGGAATTTCGAGACAAACGATTGCGACTGCAGTTCGACGCCACCGATTACTATGCGGACGCCTGGCTCAATGACGTTAGCTTGGGCAGACACGAAGGGTACATCGACCCTTACGAATACGAGGTTTCGGGATTGGTTTCAGGCGGCGAGACCAACGAGCTTTTCGTCAGGACCTGGACACCCGTCAATTATTACTGGAAACATCGATCCTACACCGTCAAAGGCGCGTACGGCGCCGTGGATCAGAAACCGGACAACATCACCCCGCTGGGCGTGACTCGTTCTGTGCGCCTGGTGGCTTCCGATGGGCCGCAAATCCAGAATATCGCGGTTGACACCCGGCTCACCGGAACCAATGAAGCCGTCGTTGCGATTGACTTGGATTTAGAGAACCAATTCGCCCGGCCCGTGATTGTCGAACTGACCTTATCGCCCAGGAATTTTTCCTCGAGCTCAATTTATCGCGCTTCCTCAGTGATATCCAATACCACGGCGCACGCGGCAATTACCGTTCCCGATCCGCACCTTTGGTGGACCTGGGATCATGGGAGGCCCGATTTGTACAACCTTGATGTGCGGCTCAGGGATGTTGATGGAAAAGTCCTGGATGGCCGCACCCTCGCTGTCGGGATTCGTGAAATCGAACGGATCGGCTGGACCTTTTACTTGAACCGGCGGCGCATGTTCATTCGAGGCACCAATTATTACTATCATTTGTACCTGTCGGAAATGGACCGCGCCGCGTACGCGCGGGACCTTGGCTTAATCCAGAAAATGAACGTGAACCTCATCCGGTTGCACTGCCATTTTGACAACCCGGAGTTTTATGACATTGCCGATGAGTTGGGGCTCCTGGTCTGGCAGGACTACCTCGAAGCGTGGTATCCCGAGGATAGGGCCTTTTCTCTGCGGGCAGCCGAATTGTACGATCCGCTGATTCGCGCCGTTCGAAACCACGCCTGTGTAGCTTCCTGGACGGCTTGCGACGAAGAGAGCCTGGAGAATTATCGTGACCTGACCAAACATCTGGCGGCGCGCCCGGCTTTGCTCGATCCGCAGCGGAGACCGATTGTCCGATCGACCGGCCGCTTTGGAGACGCCCATGTCTATCATGGATGGTATGACGGTTCGATTTGGGAATACACCAACATGACCGAGCCATTCGTGTCCGAACTCGGCGCGACGTGCCTGCCCAATTACAGCACCCTCAGCAAATTCATGGCAGGCCAATGGCCAATCCGGGATCATCCCGACGAATGGTTTTTCAGGCGATTGCAAATCCCCGAAGCTATTCGAGCGTGGGGCGACCCCGGCGACGCAACTCTCGAGGATTATATTCCGCGCACCCAAGCGTATGTTTCCCGGTTGTTCCAAATCGCCCTTGAGCGCAGCCGCCGGCTCAAATATCGGCCGGCGGGTGGTATTTGCCACTTTCATGTGATCGATATTTGGCCCTCCGTCACCATGGCCGCCATTGACTTCGACCGCGCGCCTACCCAGGTGTTTTACACGGTCCAACGCAGCTTCGCCCCGGTCTGCGCGAGCCTGGAATATGACCGCGACGTCTGGAAAACAGGTCAAAAATTCCGGTGCGCCGTCTGGGTGATCAACGATCAATGGGTTGCCGTGCGAGGGGCATCCATCCGTTGGAGAATTGTTGACGCAGGCGGCGCTCAGTTCGCCGCTGGGCAATGGCACGGAGACATCGCGCAGGATTCCGTCTCCAAAATCGCGGATGCGGAATGGATCCCCTCAGCTCGCGGCGCGTTCGCGCTTCGGGCCCAGGTCCTGGACGCCAATGGAGCAAGCGTTTCGGAAAACGAGTATTCCTTTTCAGTGACCGAGTGACGCGCCGCCGATTTCCGGGTGCAGCTTGAGGTTCCCCACCGCCGGGTGGTCGACCACCCGTAAAGACCCCATAGTTTAACGGAACGCGCAAGTTGAGGTTGACTCCAGAAACGTTTGGAGGGTTATGAAAAAAAATCTCAAAAATCTCCTGTGGCTGGGGCTTCCGTTGTGCCTGGCGGTTGGTTGCGCCGAAAACCGCCGCGACGCCTCAGTCTCGTATAGTCCGGCGCTGACCGGGACCTATTCGCCGACTGGCGACCGTGATGCGTCACGCGTTTATACTGATACCCAGTCGGGCATCGATCTTCGCAACCCGCCTCCGGGCGCAAATGCGCAAGACTGGCAATTGGCTGAGGAAATCAGGAGTTTCCTGACCACGCACAACAAGTTAGGAAGAGCGCAGGTTGTTGCCGTGGTGAATAATGGCGTGGTCACGCTCAAGGGGGGTGTCCGGAATAACGAGGAGCGTCAACGGTTGCGCGAAGAAATAGCGCAACTGCCTGGCGTTCAGAGAGTCGATGATGAGATGGAGCGTAAAAACCCGACCGGCATCGGCGCAGGCGAAACAAAAGATTACTGAGTCCTTTGCCCCTTGTCGGCGGCGCGACACAGTGCCGCCCTAACAAACGCTAATTTCGGCTTCGTGGCCGCATTGTGAAGGCGCCCCTTTTGCGGGCGCCTGATCCTTGTACTTGGTGAGCCTTCAAAATTCACCAGCCGCATAGCTGGCCTCTGAATATCCTTGCCCGAACAGGAGGGGGGTGTAGTCTAAACGTCAACATTCCTTTCAGGCAAAACTATGCAAACTCTTCATCGGTATCTGGTGACTTGTCTTTTGGTTTTGGCTTTCAATTCAAGCGGGAAAGTCATCGTGGTCACAAGCGAGGATAACACCGCTTCGCATCCAGGCGTAACCAACCTCGTCGAGGCCATTCGGGCGCTTAAGGATGGCGATTCGATCCAGTTCAATTTGCCCGGGAACGGGGTTCATTATTTGAACACACCCGTGGATGGGTATCCGCTGATTACCGCCAACAATGTTACCATTGACGGTTACACGCAGAAAGGCGCGGCGCCGAATACCAACGCGCTTCATGCGCCAAACAGCGCGCAGCTGATGGTTGTCCTCACCTCGACGAACGGCAACGGGTTGTCGATGCAAACGGCGATCACCAATTACACGGGCATTGTTAACGACAATCTCGGGTTCGGCCCGGATGAACTTGCGATTCTGGGGTTTTTCCGCGGGTCTAACGTCACGGTTCGTGGGTTGGCTTTTCTCAGCACGCCTACCGCTACCGGGTCCGGCTTTACTGGCTATATGAAATCAATTGCGATTTGCCCCGACTCCGCCGGGCAATGTCCCAATTGGCATGTGAGCGGATGCTGGTTTGGGATTGACCCGGCGACGCGTCAGGTCGCGTACTTACTCGACGGAACAAACATCGCCATGCCGGGCATTTCAATCGCGGCCTACCGCAGTCGCGATCCCGATGGCACCAACCCGACCTACGCTCAACCGGGCACGATCGGTGTTGCCGCAGGCTCAACCAATCCGCCGGCGGAATTCAACGTGTTCGTCACCGGGTATGGATTTGATTCCGAGGGGCTGAATTACCGGATCTCCGGCAATTTCTGGAATGTATTGCCCGACGGCATGCACAATTTTGATCCGTCCATGGCCAACGCCGGCCAGCAGCAGGGGGATGGTTATATCGAGGTTGGGCGCGTCTGCGATAACCTTGTCATCGGAACCGACGGCGATGGTGTCAATGATGACAGCGAAGGCAACCTTTTCGGAGGGGTGGCCAGCACTTCATGGGCGAACCTGGACTTGTGGAGCCCACATGCAACCAATGTCGTCATTGCCGGCAACTGGTACGGCCTTGCAGTCGACGGGGTTACCCGATTTACCAACAGTTCCGTCATCGTCCATAGCTTTCCCGGAACGGCCCAGGTGCGGTTTGGTTCGGATTTCGATGGCAAGAGCGACGCATTGGAAGCCAACCGTCTCTATAACAACAACCCGTTTTCTTACGCCTTCTTTTCGATCACCAACCAGGCGCTGCTCAGCCCGGTTTCCTCTTTTGACGGGCCCAATCCGTCTCATTTCAGCGGTTTGAACCCTGGCGCGCGCCTCTCGTTTCGCGGTAATTCAACCGTGAACAACAACCTGCTTCCCTGCAACTACGCCGACGGAAGTGGTACGTTGATCACTCCTTTCATTAACTACGAAGCACCTTTCATGGATACCTCAACGGCGAGTCAGCCGTCGGATGTGATCCCCAGTTTAAACTTAACCAACAGCACCGTGGGCCATTTGCGAGGCACTTTCCCCACCGGCCTAGCCCCGTACACCAACATTTTTATCGATGTCTACCAATTGGACCCCGAAGGCTGGGAAAACGGAAAGCAATATGCCGAAATGGAACTCACCGACAGCCTCACCTACACTAACGGCTTCGCTCAAGGGTCCAAATACTTGAAATCGTTCACAGTCGCCAACACTGGCACATTTGACGTTGATTTGACCGGCCTGGACCTGGGATCCGGCGCAGTGACAATGACCGCCAACTATTCCGCCGACCCTGCCGGCACACGGAATGGCCGCGTGCATACAAGCAATTTCGCGAATCCAATAACATTCCAGCCAAGCTCGCTGCCTGCCCTAACCGTTTCTTTGGCCGCTTCACTCAACCTGTCCTGGCCGACTAACTCGGGCGGAGCAAAGGTTCAATTCTCGCCCAAACTCAATTCCGCCTCGTGGTCCAACCTCACTGTAACCGCGACTGTCGTCGGCACTCAGTACCAGGTAAGTTTACCAAGGTCCGGGTCGGCCGGTTTCTACAGGCTCGCCAGGTAATAAATAACAGGTCACGTCGCCTATTCCGATTCCTTGCTGGGCGTGGTGCGCCGCACCAACGCTGCTGTCTTAATCGTTTTGGTCGTTACCGCGTGAATCCCATCAAGTCGTTCTCCCAAAAGGGTTCTCAATTGCTCCGGATCGCTTACTTTCGACGGATCCGGCGGTGTCGACAGCAGGTCAACCGCCTCAATCACTTTTTCGTAAAGCTCGAGCAGATCCTGGCACTGGTCTTTATGCTGTTCGAGCGCTTTGCGCACGACCTTCGCGATCTGTTCGGGGCTGACAGTGCATCCCTGGTAATCGTCCCCGTAAATCGCTCGAAGCACTTCTTCAGCCACATAGGAGGAGAGCTTGTCAGGATCGCTGTTACCGCTCATTTGCTCAATTTGCACCTTTTTGTGCGGTTTTCCCAATCAAAAGAGGTTCTTACACTGACTTTAAGGGTTTATCCCTCCCTTGTTTGGTCTCATTTTATCGGCATGACATGGCGTGTTCTTTTGCTGGGTGGGGTTTGCCTCGGGTTGGCGCACCCGTTCTGCTCGCGAGCGGACGACGCTGCCTCCAGGTATTTCGGAATTGAAGTAGTCGATCAGGACACCAGGCGGGGGGTCCCGATGGTGGAACTGCTTACGACCAGCGGCGTGCGTCTCTACACCGATTCGGCGGGCTTGATTGCATTTTATGAGCCTGGGTTGATGAACCAGAAGGTCTGGTTTGCCGTTTCGGCTCACGGATATGAGTTTGCCGCAGACGGCTTCGGGCTGCGCGGCGTGTCGTTGATAACAACGCCCGGGAAAGTCGAGACGATCCGGGTCAAGCGGATCAACATCGCCGAGCGGCTTTACCGGATCACAGGCGCGGGAATTTACCGTGACAGCATTTTGCTGGGACGGAAGCCACCGATTGCGGAGCCCCTGCTCAACGCCGGGGTAACGGGACAGGACGGAATCCTCACCGCGCTTTACAAAGGAAAGCTTTATTGGCTTTACGGAGATACGTCGCGACTGTCGTACGGATTGGGAAACTTTGCCATGAGCGGCGCGAGGACACCCGGGCCTGGCGCTCTGGATCCGGGGCGTGGATTTGATCTAACCTATTTTACGAACCGCGATGGTTTCGTGCGGGCCATGGCGCCGCTCAAAGGGGAAGGTGTCGTCTGGCTTTCCGGCCTGGTAACCCTGAATGACAGCACAAACGGGGAAAAGATGGTCGCGTGGTATCAAAGGCGACATGGCCTGGGAGAGATCTTCGAAAACGGGTTCATGGTGTATAACGATCAAAGGGAGGAGTTTGAGAAGATAAAGTCGGAGCCCCTAGATACGCCGCACTTCCCAACGGGGTATCCTTCGCGCATTCGTGGTGAGGACGGAGTCGAGCGCATTTACTTCACCACTCCTTACCCGGCGCTGAGGGTGAGGGCCGTGTACTCGTCCTATTTGGACCTGGCGCAATATGAAGGCTACACCTGTCTCAAAGCCGGCACACGCTTTGGCGGGAAATCACATACGGTTATTGAGCGTGACGCGAGCGGAAAACCCGTTTGGTCATGGAAACCCGGCACGCCTTCCCTGGATGGCCGGCAATTGAACGAGTTGGTGGACGCGGGAATTCTCAAGCGAGAGGAATGCCCGTTCCGCTTAGCGGATGCGGCCACCGGCAAACCAATTCTTTTAAGCAACTGCTCCTGTTTCTGGAACGAGTTCCGTCGGCGCTATGTTATGATCGCGTCGGAGGCCCTGGGAGAGACCGTGCTCGGCGAAGTCTGGTATGCAGAAGCTGAGCGGCCGGAAGGACCGTGGGATCGGGCCCGCAAAATCATCACCCATGCCAACAAAAAAGGGGATGCGCACGATTTTTATAATCCGACCCAGCACCCTTTCTTTGATGAACAGGGAGGCCGGGTAATTTACCTCGAAGGGTCCTATGTGAATACGTTCTCGGGCAACCCCAGCCAAACCCCGTATTACGAATACAACCAGATCATGTACCGGCTCGATCTCTCCGACCCACGCCTCCGGTAGGGACATGGTTTAAAGATTCAAAAGAGCAACCACGGATGCGCACAGATGGACACAGATATGAAGGGAGCAGAGACACGAATTACCACGAAAAGAACCGGAAGACCCGGAAGGACCAGATGGGAGAAACCGATTTCACGGTTGGCTCCGTTCCTTTCGTGCCAATTAGTGCGCTTCGTATCTGTTTTTCTCCCCGGTTGCGCGGGGCCTCGATTATCGGTTCTCAGCCGGCGACGGGATTTCAGGCCGGCGCGCTAAGCCGATAGCCTACTCCCGGTTCGGTGGTAATCAGCCTGGGTTTTCCCGGATCGTTTTCGAGCTTTTCACGAAGATGGGCGATGTAGACTCGCAAATAATGGGTCTGATCAACGTAAGTCGGTCCCCAAACCTCTTTGAGAATTTGGGCGTGAGTCAGCACTTTCCCGGCATGCTGGACAAACAGGCGCAGCAACGAGTATTCGGTGACGGTGAGCTTGATATCCTGGCCTTTGCGTTTGACGGTGCGCGCTGTCAGGTCCACTTCAAGGTCCCCTAAACGGAAAACGGGATTTTCGGCGGTTGAAATGGTGTGGCGTTGCGCGACCCGAAGCCGGGCCAGCAGTTCGCCTGCCCCAAACGGTTTGGTTACATAATCATCCGCACCGCTGTCCAGCGCCGCCACTTTGTCTTCTTCCCGATCGCGCACGGAAAGCACTACGACCGGAACGTGACTCCACTCGCGAAGCCTCCTCAGAACCGTCACGCCATCCATGTCGGGCAACCCAAGGTCCAGAACAATCAGGTCGGGCGGATGCTGGGCTGCATGGGTGATGCCTTCCTGGCCTGTGGCTGCCTCTTCCACGTTGTAACCTTCGCCTTCAAGGCACGCTCGGAGAAGTCTCCGCAACTGTAGTTCGTCGTCAACGATCAGGACGTTCGGTTTGGGTCCGATTGTTTCACTCATAAGGCCGGTTCGGCGTTAACTGGGGGTGGTTTGAAAAGCGGCAACAAGATTGTGAACTTTGCACCTCCAGTCGGTTGATTTTCTGCTTTAACATTCCCGCCCTGGGCTTCGACAAACCCTTTCACAATGGCCAGGCCAAGCCCGGTGCCCCCGGCCGGCGCCGACGGTGCGCGGTAAAACTTGTCAAAGATATACGGGAGCGCTTCCGTCGGGAGGCCGGGGCCGTTGTCGCTGACGACCAGTTCCAGGGCATTGTTGTTGGCGTGGGCCTCAAGTTTCACAGAGGTGCCCGGCGGCGTATGAACGGCTGCGTTGAAAAGGAGGTTGGTCAGGACTTGTTGCATCAAGACGAAATCCATCCGCACCAGGGGCAGACCAGGTTCAATTTCAGCGCTGACCGGATGCCGGGCCAGGTCTTTTTCGATGTCTTTGACCGTGACCTGGACCAGGTCGGCCACGTCGCACCAATCGAGTTTGGGTTTCACGTGGCCGGTTTCGAGCCGGGTCATGTTCAGGAGATTTCCGACCAGGATATTCAACCTGCGCGTGGCCTCCTGTATTTCATCGATCATCTTCCAGGGCGGGGTGGCTGCGGGCGAGTTCCGGGCGGCGCTGAGCGCGCTGGCGGCGGTGTTGATGGCAGCAATCGGCGTGCGGATCTCGTGTGAGATTGAGTTAAGCAGAGTCTTGCTGAGGCGCTCGGATTCCTCGACCATTTTGGCCCGTTGCTCAGCGTCGCGCAGGCGCTGACGATCAATAACGATGGCGATTTGCCGCACAAAGGCTTCGAGCAGGTCGCGGTCGCCGGAGGCAAGTTGGGCTCCCCCGTGGGGTTTGACGCTTAAAATGCCGACGGTGCGTTCGGCGGCAATCAGCGGAAGGTGCACGCCTTCCGCTGAGGGCAGGGTGTCGGTGGAACGGCCGGCGGGTTGCCGGTGGCGGTACGCCCAGGCGGCGACGCTTTGTTCCTTTTCGCTGAGGGCCCAGGTGCTGGCGAAGTACGGGGTTAATGAGCCGCCCTGAAATTCATCCGGCATTGAAAGCGCGACTTCGGCTTGCGCGGCTTTGCCCACCTCGCGAATGCTAATGGCGAGGAGATCGGCAAAATCGGTGGCCTGGGCCAACTCGCGCGTGAGCAAGTACATTGCGGTGGCGTGCTGCTCGCGGCGCCGTTCAGCGGCTTGTTGAGCACGCAACCGGGCGGCAAGCTGGCCCATGGCGAGGGCGATCACGAAGTAGGTCAAAAAGAACAGTAAATCAGTGCTGCTCTCGATTCGAAATGTGAACACCGGCGGGACGAACAGAAAATCCCACACGAACGCGGTCAACGTCGCGGCCAGCAGGGTCGGGCCGCGCGCCACAAACATGGCGAGCATCACGACGCTCAGCAGGTATACCAGGGCCAGGGTTTGATAACCGGTCCAGCGCTGGAGCAACACGTTCACTCCGGTCACGCCGGCCACAACGGCCAGGGCGATGCCATAGCTCTTGGCCATGGCGGGAGTGAACTGCAGCGGGGGCGGCGTCCGCAGCATGGGGGCTTCTCCTTCAGCCCGAACCGCGTGAATATCGATGTTGCCGCTTTCACGGATCAGGCGGTTGAGCAACGAGCCGCCTCGAATCATTTCTATCGCTCGCCACCCGGTGGGCTTGCCGACGATGATCTGCGTGGCGTTTTGTTCGCGAGCCACCCGCAGGATTGCCCGGGTAACATCGTCATCGGTCGTATGAATGACCTGCGCTCCGAGTTCGCGCGCCAAAGCAACATGGCGGTTCAATCGCTCCTGTTCGGGCCCGCTCAGCGGCCGGGGCAGTTCCACGTAAACGGCCAGCCAGGGTGCCTGCAACTCGCTGGCCAGGCGCCGCGCCCAACGCAGGAGTGAGGCCGAGGTCGGGCTCGAACTCAGCCCCACCAGCAATCTCTGGCCGGATTTCCACGGGTCGGCTATCCCCTGCGCCTGGCGGTACGCCAGCACGTCGTGGCCCACGTGCTCCGCCGCGAATCGCAACGCAATTTCGCGCAGCGCCGAAAGGTTGCCCGGTCGAAAGAAATTGGATTGCGCGGCTTGGGCCGAATCCGGGATGTATACCTTTCCCGCCGCCAGCCTCGCGCGCAACTCCTCTGGCGGCAAGTCCACCAGCTCGAATTCCGCCCCGTCCAGCGCCGTGTCCGGAATCGTCTCCCGGATGGTAGCGCCCGTAATCTGGCGCACCGACTCAGCGCGACTCTCGACATGCTGAACGTTGAGGGTTGTGAACACGTCAATCCCGGCGTCCAGCAACTCCAGCACGTCCTGGTACCGCTTGGGGTGGCGCATCCCGGGCGCATTCGTATGGGCAAATTCATCAACCAGCACCAGCGACGGTCGTCGCGCCAGGATTGCGTCCAGGTCCATCTCCGAGAGGGTCATGCCCCGATATTCGACCGTGAGGCGGGGAATCGACGGTAGTCCTTCAGCCAGGGCGTCGGTCTCTTTTCTTCCATGAGTTTGGAGATAGCCGATGGTCACTTGTCTCCCGGCGGCGATCTCGCGTCGTGCGGCTTCCAGCATGGCGTAAGTCTTGCCCACGCCCGGGGCCATGCCGAAAAACACCTTTAATTTGCCCCTGGTTTGTCTTTGTTCCTCCTTCTGAAGGGCCGCCAGTAAGACGTCGGGATTAGGTCGTTCCGGGTCCGTCATGGCAGGATGATAGAGCCTCTCGGGACACGAGCCACCGAAAAACAATCAGTCGAAATCTCAGACAAGGACCGACTGCGAAGCACTCGTTCGGGCTCCGGTGCGAGCCGGCTGAAGCAAGCGATGGCTTCGATTTGACTCACAGTGCGGACGGTTTGGCGTGGCAAGGTTCTGGTACTTTGGCTGACTCCACCGGCTACCGCGAGGCGTGACCATGGAGCAGAAGCACCAGCAGAATGGCTATTCCAACGACTACGGGCCCAATCATGGCCAGGGCAAGCACCCATGGCCGCTGGAGCAATCCCGGCTGCCATGGAGCAGGGGATATCAGCCGATCAGCAAGCCCGGTTACACGGACGTGAGCGACTGTGTCCAACTCGGCCTTCATCGCCGCCGCGCTTGGGTAACGTTCATCACAATCGCGTTGCATCGCCCTCAACACAACCTCCTCGGCCTGTGCCGAGATATCCGGATTGAGCTTCCGAGGCGCCACCGGGTCGCCTGTGACTCTCGCGTTCAA
>DATGLT010000089.1:0-10882 GCA_035294005.1 Verrucomicrobiia bacterium | reverse complement strand
GACGTCGGTGGCATTCCGGCGTCTGTGACTATGGTAATGACGATATTCGTGCTGGGGGCTTGCCCTGGGCCTGGCGTCCATCGAATTACGCCAGAACCATCGATGCTCATTCCAGCTGGCGCCGAAAGCAGCCTATAGCTCAGAGCGCTGGCGGGACCGTCAGGATCGACCGCGGCGTTGGTCACGCTGAGTTCGTTGAATTGTTCAATCGTGACTTCTGATACCGAGGGCAACACCGGCGCCTGGTTTGGATGATAGATATTTGAGGTAACCACAAGCAAACTGCCGCGGGTTTCGACTTTGCCGAAGGCGTTTGAGATGGACAGCGCGTACACGCCGGAATTGGTGAGGTCGCTGCTCCCAATTAGATACGAATCACTGGTGGCGCCGGCAATGTCGACTCCATTAAACCGCCACTGGAAGGTGAGCGGCGCCGCCCCAACCACCTTGGCAGCAAGACAGACCGACGCACCGCACGACACGGTCCTGTCCCAGGGCTGCACGGTGATCCGCGGCGAGCCATCTCCGACCAGCAACAGGTCGTGGTCATAACCGGCTGCAATCGTGTTGACGTTGGGAACCGGCGGAGGAGCCAGCGGGAATCCTCCGGGATTAGATCCCCAGGCAACGATTTTCCCATCGGCGGTCAGAGCCAGACTATGGTACCCGCCAGCCGCGATTGCCACGACCTCCGACAAGCCTGGCGGAACATTTATCTGGCCCCAGTTGTTATTGCCCCAAGCGACTACCTTCCCGTCTGCTTTTAAGGCCAGGCTATGATCTATCCCCGCGGAAATCGCGACTACATTGTTGAGATCAGGAGGAACTTTGGCGATGGCTTCCTGGCCGGCGGCAAACGGCCAACTCACAACTTGTCCGTCGGATGCCAGCACGAGGTCCTGCCATCCGCCACTCGATACTGCCACCGCGTTCGTAATCTCGAAGGGCGGGCCGCCCCCCGTGTTCAAGCCCCAGGAAATCACCGTCCCATTGGTTTTCAGCGCCAGAGTATGGCCACTGCCAGCGGCAATCGCCGCCACGCCGGACAGGCCCGGCGGCGGAGTTGTCGCGCCAAACCCGTAGGCCCCCCAACAAACGAGTGTACCGTCTGACCTAAGCGCAACCGCGTGAAGTCCACCCGCCTCGATTGCCACCACATCCCTGAGAAATGCCGGAATTTCCACATCGCCGTACAGATCCTGACCCCAGCCCACCACCGTGCCGTCGGCGCGCAAACCAAGGCTGAACTCGTCCCCGCCCGAGATGGCAATAAGGCTGCCGATATCGGCCGGAACATTCGTTTCCCCGTGAGCGTAGCAACCCCACATCAGCAGTGTGGATACTGTCAACGTAGCGGGAGCGCTAACCAACTGGCTCGCCGCATTACTTACCACCACCACGTAGGCGCCCGCCTGGGCCGCCCTTACGTTGGTCAGTTGCAGCAATGGCTGAGTTGCCCCAGGGAGATTCGTGCCGCCAAACTGCCACTGGTAATAAATTGGCGCGGGGCCGTCCGCCACCACGTTAAGCTCAACAGTCCCTCCGATCGCCGTGGTGACGTCCTGCGGAGAAGAGACGATTTCCAACTGAGAAACCACCTCGACGACCCCGTTCAGTGATGCAGCAGGATCCTCCTCAGCCCATTGCCCTCGTTCGAACAGATTCGAGGGACCCCACATTTTGCAGTAGCCGCTTCGTATCCCGTTCGTCGGTGCCGTTTCGCCTGAAGCCCACCAACGGAACACACTCGCCTGCCCACTGCACCATTGAAACTCATTAAACCATTGAGCTTCGTCGGACGGTCCGGTCCAGACCTGCGGATTCATCAACCCGATCCAAAGGTCGCCCTTCACGCTCTGAAAATTCGAAAAGGTCTCTTGAATCCATAAATTTTCCTCCTGCGAGTTGATGGTTACCAAATGGCCGCCGAGTTGAACTGCGGCCGCTTCGGAATTTCTCCAAGTGGCCGGTTCGAGAAGGTAATAATCGTGTCCGTTGGTGGCGTTCCGGATGGGCCCTGCGAGAGTTAGCGGAGTTTGGCCGGGCAAAACCTGCGCCCACAATAACGCGACACAAACAAACCAAACCAGACGTACTTGATGTAGACCCCAGGCGTTTAACATAGTCGTTCCCTTCTTTGGATTCAGCATCCTTGATTAGCGGCTGATATTATGAAATGTCGAACTATAAGTCAATCGAAATAGACAAAAACGCGTTATTAGGCTCTTGCAGTGGCTGGAGAGTCGCCGACCGCCGTGCCGCCAAATTTTAATGTGTTCAGCACTGCCGGACAAAGCTCCATGCCGCGTCATTCGCCCACAGAGCAGCTGATGAATGACCGTGATACGTCCAAAGCACTTTCGATCTCTCCGAAGAAGTCCAGGTGGTCTAAAGCACCGTTAGCAACGGCTGTGTCTAGCGCGAATAATCAGTTGGTTCGGCCGAAGATAGCAGTCCATCAGGGTCTTACGTTGGTGTTGTTTCTGCGAAACGCTTTTGAATCTTTGCTGTCCAATGTATTTAGCACTGGCGCAGTGGGGGCCGGTGCGGCAGCTTAAAGAAAGCCATGAGCGAACTCGAATCCATCCGAGCGGTGCTCGAGCGGGCCGCGCGCCGTCATCGGTTATCTTACGGTTTAAGAGGCCTGTCCTGGGGGTTACTATTTGGTGCTGTGGCGGCTCTGTGTGTTTTGGCCGTTTACCACGTCGTCGAAATGCCGTTGTGGATCCTCCCGGCTACCGCGGTCTTGCCTTTGATTGGGACTGTGGCCGGGTTTATAGCGGGAGCATGGCGCAAACCTGGGCTGAGTGAAGTCGCCCGCTGGGTTGATGGGCGCCGGCAGCTCAAAGAACGCCTGAGCACGGCCCTTGAAGTCGCCGGCACAGTTGAAGAAACCCCCTGGCGAAACCTTGTCTTATCCGACGCTGCCGAGCACATCAAGGGCGTCGATGCCCGGCAACTGCTTCCTCTGCATTTATCCAATGCAACTCGCTGGGCCCTCGTGGTGCTCGCCCTGGGCGCCGGCTTGGGGTTTTTGCCCGAATACCGAAGTCCCAACGCGTTGCGCAAGCGGGCGGATGAACAAAACATCAAAGAGACGGGCCGGCTGCTGGCGGACATTACGCGGCGCAGCCTCGAAAAGCGCGCGCCCGTTCTCGAGCCGACCCAAAAGTCGATGGAAGCCGTCAGCGAGCTTGGCGATCAATTAGGCAAACACACTCTATCGCGAAGCGAGGCTCTCAAAGACCTTGCCAACGTGGCGGACAAGCTGAAGGAGCAGCTCAAGGACATGAGCAAGGATCCCGGTTTGAAGCGGCTCCAGGAGGCCGCGCGCAACGGTGGCGGAACCGACTCGCAATCCTCCGCCGGGCTGCAGAAGCAGGTTGAAGCCCTTCAAAAACAGCTCGGCGCGCCTACGGGGAATCCGGACGCGCTCGACAAGCTGAAGAAAGAGTTGGACCAGATCCAGCACGCAGCCAGCGGCTTGGCTAATAAAGATTCGGCCGCAGCGGACGCTGAGCGCCAAAAGCTATCGGATGCCCTGTCTGCTCTTTCCAAAGAGATGCAATCCATGGGGGTTCAGTTGCCGCAAGTGGATGATGCAATTAATGCCTTGGCCGCGAATCAAACCGATCTCGTTCTTAAAGATCTGGATGCGGCGACGACCGACCTGGAAAAAATGCGCGAGATGGCCAAGAGCCTGCAGCAAATGCAGCAGCAAATGGCGAAGCTGGGCAAGGATCTGGCCGAGCAACTCAAGAACGGGCAACCTGAGATCGCTCAGCAAACCCTGCAAAAGATGATTACGCAGCTTAACTCCGCAAACCTGACCCCGGAACAGTTGCAGAAGTTGATGCAAGAAGTTTCGAAGGCGATCGATCCGGCCGCTAATTATGGGAAAGTAGCGGATCACCTCACGGCATCGGTGAAGCGCATGAAGGGCAATGACAAGGCCGGCGCGGCGCAATCGCTTGCCGACGCCTCGAAAGAACTTGAAAAACTGATGCAGCAGCTAGGTGACGCCCAGGAACTTTCCGCAACGCTGGACGCCCTGAACCAGGCTTCAATGTGCATTGGCAACGGAAAATGCTGGGGCCGCTGCCAGGGACGTCCCGGGTTTAACCCGAACGGGGGCCGGCCAGGGCGCGGGGTTGGAACCTGGGCTGACGAGGGAGGTCAGTGGGACGGTACTTCCACGGCGGGCTGGGATAATTCAGGTGTGGTGCGTCCCGAAATGCTAGGCCGGGGCCAGACGGATCGAGGCGATGGCGAATTGAGCGATGCCCTGCAACCCACAAAGGTCAAGGGCCAGTTTTCTCAAGGCGGACCTATGCCGAGCATAACTCTCAAAGGCGTGAGCATTAAAGGCCAGAGCAAGGTTGATTACACGGAAGCCGCCGCCGCTGCGCAATCCGACGCCCAAAGCGCCTTGAGCCAGGAAAAAGTCCCTCGCGCGTATCAAGGAGCGGTGAAGGACTATTTTGATGATCTTAAAAAGTAGAAGGGTAAACCCTTCCATGACCACCGAGGAATCAATTCAATCTTTTCGCCAAAGCTATTCCGCCTTGCGAGCGGAGATCGGCAAAGTCATCGTCGGGCACGACGGCATTGTCGAGGGCACGCTCATTTCATTATTTGCCGGAGGGCACGTGTTGCTCGAAGGCGTGCCCGGGCTTGGAAAAACCCTGCTAGTCCGCACGCTCGGCGAAGTGTTGGACCTTTCTTTCAACAGGATCCAGTTCACACCCGATCTCATGCCGGCGGATATCCTGGGAACCAATATGGTCATGGAGGCGCCCGGTGGCCGGCGCGAGTTTCAGTTCCAACACGGCCCGATTTTTGCCCATTTGATCCTGGCCGACGAAATCAATCGCGCCACGCCCAAGACGCAGTCGGCGCTTTTGGAAGCGATGCAGGAGCACCAGGTGACTGCAGGCGGCGAGTTGCGGAAATTGGAGGAACCTTTTTTCGTGATGGCCACCCAGAACCCGATTGACCAGGAAGGCACTTATCCGCTGCCTGAGGCGCAATTGGACCGGTTTTTCTTCAAGATCCTTGTCGGCTATCCTTCGGCTGCCGAGTTGAGCGAAGTGTTGACTCGCACCACCACAGGGGCACGAGCCCAGGTTCAAAGAGTCATGACTCGGGAAGCCCTAATCGATTTGATGGCCCTGGTCAGGCAGGTTCCCATTGCCTCGCACGTCAAAGATTACGCTGTTCGGCTTGTCCTGGCCACGCATCCGAAGACGGAGACGGCCGCCGCTATTTCCTCACAATACCTGCGCTTCGGCAGCAGCCCGCGCGGGGGCCAAACTTTGATCCTGGCCGGAAAAGTTCGCGCCCTGATCGATGGCCGTTTTAATGTGAGCTACGACGATATCGAGGCGGTCGCATCCGCAGCTTTGCGGCACCGACTGATCCTCAACTTCGAAGCCGAGGCCGAAGGGATCACGACGGACCATGTGATCGCGCAGGTGCTGCGGGATGTTCCTCGCGACGCGCAGGCGCTGGTTTCCTGATTCCGGCCCCTTGCGCGCGACGGTTTATGCGTATTTCATGTGCAAGAGCCCAGTTCGCCTTACCATGAGCGCCTCACCACATGCCTAGCTCCCTGCTGAGCGCGGAATTGCTTCGCAGGCTCGAACAGTTCCAACTGCTCGCAGCGCGTCGGGCCAAGAGTTCCGCCAAGGGCGAGCGGCGCAGTCGCGCGCGGGGGCAGTCCGTTGAATTCGCCGATTATCGCACCTACGTTCACGGTGACGATTTTCGATACCTCGATTGGAGCTTGTACGGGAGGCTGGAGAGGCTTTTCCTGAAACTGTATGAAGAGGAACGCGAATTGCCAGTTCGCATCTTCCTGGATGTCAGCGAGTCGATGAGTTTTGGGACACCGCGCAAATTTGATTTTGCTCGGCAAGTGGCCGCGGCGCTGGGTTATGTGGCGCTGTGCGGGTTCGACCGGGTCAGTGTCATTGCGTTTCCTGCGGCTTCGGGCGATCCAAACTTGGATTCAACGGTTTTGGCCCGGGAACTTGCGGCGCGGGCGGCCCTGCGTTCTGTGCGCGGGCGCAAATCGGCCATGCAGTTTTTCGAGAACCTGGCCGCCCTGCGCGCCGGGGGAGCGGCCAATCTCAATGATGCCCTTCGGCGTGGAGCCCTCGAAGCCAGGCAAGCCGGCCTGGCCGTCGTGATCAGCGATTTTCTCGATCCGGCCGGGTATGAGCCCGGGTTAAACGCGCTGATCGGGCGCGGTTTTCAAATCGACGTTATCCAGGTGCTTTCGCCGGAAGAATTGGCTCCCACCAATTTCGGGGACCTGCGCCTGGTCGATTCCGAAACCGGGGCTACCCAGGAAGTGACCTTCGGCCGTCACCGGATGAGGGCGTACCAGCAAACGGTCCAGAATTTCGTCCAGCGCCTGCGCGAACATTGCCGGACGCGCGGGATAAATTTCTTCAACGTCAGTTCGGATGTCTCGCTTGAGCAACTGCTCCTCAAACAGCTCAGAAAGGCGCAGGTCTGGGGTTGAACGACGAATGCTGAAATGAATTTTCTCGCGCCCGCCGCGTTTGCGTTTGCCGCCGCCATTCCCGTGGTGGTCGTGTTCTACTTGCTCAAACGCAAGAGGGTGGTGCGCCTGGTCTCGAGCACGTTGCTATGGCAGCAGTTCTTGGCCGAAACACAGGCCAGCTCTCCGTTCCAGAAACTGCGCAAGAACTGGCTGCTGATCCTGCAGATTATCCTGCTGCTCCTGGCCGTGCTGGCTCTGGCACGCCCTTATTTTGCCGCCCGAACATTGCCCGCCCAGTTGCGGGTTGTGATCCTCGACACCTCGGCTTCCATGCAGGCCACGGACGAAACACCTTCAAGATTCGAGAAAGCCCGCGCGGAGGCCCTCAAATGGGTGGATGGCCTGGCTAATAATGATCAGATGGTGGTTCTTGTGGCTGGGGCCAACACCGAGGTCAAGCAGTCGGCTACCAGTGAGAAAGCCGCCCTTCGGCGCGCTCTTCAGGCTTGCGCCTGCTCGGATGGCCCAACGCGACTCGTCGCCGCTTTGAGAATGGCCGAATCGCTTGTGCGGGATCAACGCGGCGCCGAAATCCACCTCTTCAGCGACGGCGCGGTCCCCGACTTAAGCGAGTTCGACAACAAAGCGCTCCCGCTAATTTTTCATCGGGTCGGCAAGGACTCGAACAATGTGGGGATCACCGCGCTGGACGTTCGCGCCAACCCCGAAGATGCCCACCAGCGCGCGATCTACGCCAGCGTCGCTAATTTCTCCTCGAACAATGTCCAAACGGAGCTCGAGCTTCACCTGGACGGCCGGTTGGTGGAGACGCGTCCGTTGAACATACCGGCCGGAGAGACCTCGCCGCAGGTGTTCCTCGCTTCGCAGGCCAATGATGCCGTGTTCACTTTGCGACTGACGGTCAAGGACGATTTGGCGGCCGACAATGAGGCATCGATTGTCAGCTTGCTGCCGAAACCGGTAAAGACGCTGCTGGTGACAAAGGGCAATCGACTGCTCGAAAAGGCTCTGCGCGCTGCCTCCAATGTGCAGTTGGCCGTCGCATCCGACATGACCGACCCGGCCACCGATTTTGATTTTGTGGTTTTGGATGGGATTTCTCCGTCGGTTTGGCCGAAAGGCAATGTCCTTGCCATTCACGTCGTGAACACGAATTGGACTCCGGAGTTCACGCAAATCGACGGCCCACCAATCGTAGACTGGCGCGCGGCCCATCCGTTGCTCCGCTATGCCGGATTCGACAACGTGCAAATCGCCGAGAGCTTTGGCGCAAAATGTCCCAGTTGGGCGGTGTCGCTCGTCGATTCGCCCCAGGCGCCTCTCATCCTCGCAGGCGACCTTGGCCGCCAGCGGATCATTTGGATCGGGTTTGATGTTTTGGAAAGCAACTGGCCATTGCGGGTTTCATTCCCAATATTCGTCGCCAACGCGGTTGAGTGGCTCAACCCGGCGAATGCAAAAGGCGGCCAATTACTGGTCAAAGCCGGCGAAGCGTTTCGGATGGGCCTGGGCCGGGCCGAGAAGGAGGCCCAGGTGACCTTGCCCGACGGGCAGGTAAAAAAGCTCCCCATCGATTCGACGGCAAACGAGTTGGTCTTTGGGGAGACATACAAACAGGGAATTTACCACCTGCGGATGGGAACCAACGAAACCGTTTTTTGCGTGGATCTGCTGGATGCCGTGGAAAGCAACATCAAACCGAGGGACGAATTAAGGCTGGGGGATTACACGCGAATCGCCGCCACGACGCGCCAACGCACCAACATGGAATTGTGGCGCAGCATCGCTGGAGCGGGCTTGCTGGTGCTGTTGTTCGAATGGTGGTACTACCATCGACGAACGGCGTGAAGAATTTGGAATTGTGAATTTTAGATTTTCGAACGGGAGAATAAACGATCGCAAAACAGGCGGCGTGGCAACGCGCGTTGCTTTTGCGTTGGTTATGTCGATCAGGTTGGCCTTCGGTGCGCCGCACGTGGTTGTCTATTGCGCCCAGGACCAGCTCTATGCCGAACCCATCTTCCGGCAATTCGAAAAGCAAACCGGCGTTCGCGTTCGCGCCGTTTACGACAACGAAGCCGTCAAAACCGTCGGATTGGCCAATCGGTTGCTGGCCGAAAAGAACCATCCGGTGTGCGACGTGTTCTGGGGCAATGAAGAAATGCGCACTCGATTGCTGGAGTCGCAAAGCGCATTTCGCCCGACCAACGGCTGGGCGAGTTTTGGTTTTCGCTCCCGGAGGCTGGTCATAAACACGAACCTTCTTTCGGCAAGTGCCGCGCCGCGGAGCCTGATGGATCTTACGAATTCTGATTGGCGAGGAAAAATTGCGTTTGCCTATCCACAGTTTGGAACCACCGCCACGCATTTTCATGCCTTGCGCCAGCATTGGGGCGCATCGGTTTGGGAAGCCTGGTGCCGTGGGCTTGCTGCCAACCATCCGTTCCTGGTTGATGGGAATTCGGAGGTCGTCAAGGCGGTCGGCCGCGGCGATAGGGTTGTGGGCATGACCGATTCCGACGACATTGCGGATGGACAACGCGAGGGGCTTCCCGTGGCAGCCCTGCCGCTGACGGCCGAAATGCTTCTGATTCCCAATACGGTGGGGATCATTCGGGGAGCTCCCGATCCGCAATCCGCTCAACAGCTCTTTGAGTACCTGCAAACGCCCGCCGTGCTCCAGCAACTGGTCACCGCACAAGCCTTGGAGGGCCCGATGCGCGGAACCCCTGTGCCGGAATCGCTGGCCGTGAATTGGCAAGCTGTGCTCAGGGACGTTGATCGAACGACCGCCGATCTGAACCGGTTCTTTCTTCGATGAACTCGCTCCTGCTTTACAACAGCCTGGTGGTCGGAATCATCACGACGATCGCTTCCCTGTTCATCGGGTTTGTTGTCGCGCTGTGGATCTCCGGGCTACCTGCCGGGTGGCGATCGGTTTGTCTGGCGGCCGCAGTGGTTGCGCTGGCGTTGCCCCCGTTTCTGGTCACCAATTGCTGGTTGCATTACTTCGGTATCACCGGCGTATGGCATCGCTGGTTGCCGATCAACATTTTCTCCACTGCCGGAACGATTTGGATTTTGACACTGCTCTTCTGGCCGGTGGGTTTGTTCTTTGTGTGGGGTGCGTGGCAGCGATTGCAGCCCGCGCATATCGAGAGCGAGCCCCTGGCCCGGGGCTGGCCTCTGATCCGGTTTCTGCTGTTCCCTCTTGCCCGCCCCGCCATGGGGCAGGCCGCGCTCATTCTACTAGTACTCGCGTTGAACAACTTCGCCGTCCCGGCCATTCTGCAGGTCAAAGTTTTCCCGGCCGAGATGTGGGTGCGTTTCAATACCACGTTCGATACCTGGGGTGCGTTGAAACAAAGCTGGCCCTTGCTGCTGGGGCCGCTCGCCCTTTTGACCTGGTTTACGAACCGCGAAGTGTCCTGGCCCAGGCGTCAGGAACTTGTCCCCCCGGCGCTGTTTCGACGGCAGCTTGGCCTCGGCTGGTTTTGGGCCGGCGGTGCTTGCTCTTTGTTTGTCATTGTTTGTTCGGTCTTCCTTCCGATGTTTGAAATTGTGTCGGTCTCCCGAACGTGGACCGAGTTGCCCGGCGCCCTGGAAGCGGGGCAGCGCGCCCTTTATAACTCCATAATCTATTCCGTGGCGGGAGCGTCTATCGTCATGGCTATTGCATTGTGGAGGGTCAACTCGAGCGCAAACTTCGCAGGGGCAGGAAAGGGTGGCTCCCGGCCACGCACAGGGTTCCTGCGCGGAATTTGTGGTTCCGCAAACGGCGTTGCTTACGCACTCGCGTGGCTGGCGTTTCTGTTGCCGGGAGTGCTCCTCGGCATTGGGTTGATTCACGCCTTCAATCACAGCTGGACGGCGGCCTTCTATACGAGCGCCGGAATTGTGATCCTGGCCTATGCTGTTCGGTACCTTGCATTGGGCATATACGCGGCCGGGTATGCGGCCCAAAGCATGGATCGGTCGCTGGCGGATGTGGCGCGTTTAGAGGGCGCCACGAAACGCCAGATGATGCGGTTCGTCGTCTGGCCTCAGATTCGGCGCCCCGTTTCAGTGGCGTGGTACGTGCTTTTTCTTTTGTGCCTTTGGGATGTCGAGACGATCGTGCTGGTTGTGCCTCCGGGAGGCGAAACGCTTTCTCTGCGCATCTTCAACCTGCTTCACTACGGGCATAATGCGCAAGTAAACGCGCTCTGTTTTCTGCTCGTGATCGTGGGGCTGCTGCCATTGTTCACGAGCCAGGTGGTTGCATGGTCATCCTCACTCGTTCGCGGCTGGGGACGGGCCGGACGCCGGCCTGGGTTACTCGCGGCATGTCTGCTGGCGGGCGTTCTCCTT
>DATGLT010000088.1:0-10947 GCA_035294005.1 Verrucomicrobiia bacterium | reverse complement strand
TGACTCGAAGCGGAACGACTTTTACCGGTTACTCTTCTATCGACGGCACAAACTGGACACAAGTTTACTCAGGCACCGTCACCATGGCTGCCAATGCGTACATCGGCCTGGCGGTTGCCTCCGGGGCTTCCAACCGCCTGAGCCAGGTGAGCTTTGATTCCGTGGTTGTTGTTCCCTGAAGCTGAGACGGCGGTGTGATGAGATACTCGCGGTCATTGTTAATCATTGCCTCGGGACTCCTCCTCGAGGCAGTCATTCCACTGTGCTTCGAGCAGGACCACGCAGCTCACGACAGGCTGGCGTCACAGTTGAGAACCAACCCAAGCTTTGAGCGCCCTTCCCTTATCCCACGCCCGACTGATCGCGCGCCCCTCAGCCCTCCACAACGGCTGGATCAAACGTTAGTTCGCTCGTTGCAGAATATCTGGAATATTCCCGATCCGGACTCCCGCAGCGATGCGCTCGAGCAATTGGTACACTCGGTCCCTCAGGGGAAGGAACGCGAAATCCTGGACGGCCTTGATCTGAATTCCGGGCCGGCGGCGGACATCTTTCGCACGCAACTCGTACGACGCTGGTCACAATCCGATCTGAAGTCCGCCCGGGATTGGAGCTTGTCCCTGCCCGAAGGGCCGGCCAGAAGAGCTGCGCTCGAACAGGTCGCGACTGTTCAATCCAGCACAGATCCCGCCGCTGCCAGCGAGTGGGCCAAGGGCTTGGATGATACGCCCAGCGATCGGGCCGCAAAAATGGCGGTCGCGTATGAGGCTGCCCGAACCGATCCTGTCCAGGCGTTAGACCTGGCTTCGTCGCTTCCGCCAACGCCTGAGAGGAATGACTTGCTGGCCCACGCCGTCAGTCAATGGTCCAGCATGGATTTCACCAATGCGGCTTCATGGGCTCTGGGGATCAACGATCCGGAGTTGCGGAATCGGCTCGTCGGAACGGTCGCGACGGGAGCAGCGGAGCAAAATCCCAGCGCAGCAGCCGGCCTCGTGGCAATGGGAGTTGAAGCCGGGCCGGAGCAGGACCGCGCGGCTATTTCAGTTCTGCAAAGGTGGGCTCAAGAGTCGCCGGAGGACGCCGCGGCCTGGATTTCGAACTTCCCCCAGGCACAGCTTCGAACCACCGGCCTGAATGAGCTTTTGACTGCGTGGGTGCGGCAGGACCCCAGTGGAGCCCAGGCGTGGGTGATGGGATTGCCGGAAGGAGAATTGCAAGAGACTGGCATCGCCGCCTACGACGGCGCGATTTCAGCACAAAATCGCGCCGTCTCTACGCAGGCAGGCGCAGAATAATCTTGCTAAGCAGCGACTACACTCTGGTTAACCGACACACTCACCGGAACGTTTGCAACGGGAACAGAGTTTCCATTTCGAAACCCTTGCTGACGTTGCGCATCCCAAGGCGCCGATATTCCCAATTCGACTGAGGCACCGTGCTGGCGCAATGACTCGCTGGCGCCTTCGAGGATGCGGACAACCTCGAGCCCAAGTTTCCCGTTGGTGATGGGCACCGCCCCCTCGGAAATGCATTGCAGGAAATGCTGGCATTCCAATTTCAGCGGTTCGTCCTGCTTGATATAGGGCACGTACGCGTCGCCGTAATGATAAGAGTAAGTGAAATCCGCGAACGAATCGTAGTGAGGCGGCACTTCGACTCGAGCGTCGTAGATCTTGAGTTTCTCTAGCGGTTCGGTGTCGTCGTATACGATCATCCGCTTGGAACCGACTACCGTCATCTGCCGCACTTTCTTGGGGTCCAACCAGCTGTTCTGAATGAACGCGCAAAGATTTTTGCGGAATTTCAGGTACATCATGGTCACGTCCTCGATTCCCCTGGTCACGTGACAACTGCCCTGGCAGGAAACGCCCAACGGAGACTCCTCGAGCAAGTGAAGCAGGATCGAGAGATCGTGAGGCGCAAGGTCCCAGGCAACATTGATGTCTTTCTGGAAAAGCCCCAAATTCAACCGCCGCGCCGCAATATACTGAACGTCCCCGATGTCCCCGGCGTTGATGATCTCTTTCATGCGCCGAACCGCCGGAGAGAACAGGAAGGTGTGGCCCACCATCAGGACCAGGCCTTTTTGTTCCGCAAGATTCACCAGTTCTGTGGCTTCGGCGACCGTCCGCGCAATTGGCTTCTCGATGAAAACATGCTTGCCCAATGTGAGAGCGGCCTTCGCCATGGGGTGGTGAAAGCGGACCGGCGTCGCGATAACGACAGCATCGATCTGGTCATCCTTGAGAACGTCTTCAAAGTTCTTGGTAACCGCCACCTCAGGATAGAGCCGGCGCATATGGCCCAAGCGAGATTCACTCGAGTCGCACAGCAGCTTGAGTTGGCACTCCTGCGATTGGCGGAAATTTCGAATGAGGTTCGGGCCCCAGTACCCGCAACCCACGACAGCTACGTTGATGGTTCTTGTTGTGGTTAACACGCCCTTATTTGTGACAGAAGCAAATCGAACTGCCAATTCCGAGCATTACGGAATTCACTTACCGGGAAGTACGGAATCGCAAAAGCGCCCGCTCAGGCCGCGATTTCAGGGGCGCTTCTCATTCAATCACTGCACCGGGTTTGAATCTGCTGTCCTAAAACAACCCGATATCCCCGGGGGAACCATGCGAATAGAAGTTTCAATCCTTTGAGCTTACGCTTATGGACGTTAGTGAAAACATTAGTAAGGATATGAAAACATTCGCGCTCGCCGTCGGTCTCGCATCCCTGGCCCTCACGGTCACAGCCTCCCCGCGTACCGACGAGCACGAGCGTGAGCATTGGCACGGCCGGCACGATTATAACAACGAAATCTCGACCGACGACCGCAACTCGCACTGCGTTCCCGAAACCTCGCCTGCGTTTGCTCTTGAGTTTTTTTCGCTGGCGGGGCTTTGGTTTGCAAGCCGGGCAATCGCAAGAAAAAGGGCTGAGCGGATTTCCCGGTAGAGGATGGGCAGGACGTCTCGACAAGAAGTCGTTGACCTGCACGAGCGCGGTCCGAAATGAAAAGCAACCAGCCGTTTTTTTAAGAAACTTAGTGCGCCACGACGCGGTAAAACCGGGCGGACATCGCACTCGCGCTCGAATCCTGGAACTGAAAACTGTCGGGCTGGGAGCCGGCCGTTGCGTTGCCAACGGATTGCCAGTGGATCTGGTCTGCGGACGCCTGCACTGAGTAGGTAAATCCGGAGTCACCGGAAAACTGGAGGATCGGTCCTCCGGTGGCCACACTTACCACAAGATCCTGGACCGGTGTCAGCGGGTGAGGATAGAGGTCGGAAATCCTGGCGCTTCGATAGCACAAACATCCCTGATAAGTGGGCTGCGTGTTCGAGGAGTCAAAAAACGACACGTCAAAAACCTCCTGCGGAACCGCGTCATGAGTCATTTCGATAATGCGAGCCATGGTTGCGTTTGTGGCGAAGGCGCTTGGATGAACACCGTTGACGTAGCTAATCAGCCCGTAGGTCACCAGGATATTGCCCGTCTTGGGCAGCCAATCGGCGTCGCCAACAGCGCCGGTGTACAGACGGTCGCCGGTCTTTTGGCTTGAGTCCCACACCTGAGATACCTGCATTTTGTTCTCATCGACGCTGTATTCTACGGCGCGACTGTAATTGGTCCGATCGTCGACCGGAAGGGCAAACGGGTTCGCCCTGCAGTTCCCATCATCATACAACAGCAAAGTGCCCCGGGGCGTGAGCTCCGGCGCGTGCTGGCCGTAACACCATTGGAACGGAGATCCCACCGCCTTAAGCAAGTAAGGCTGGCACTTCGACGACCAGTTCTCCGGCGAACCTAGAATCCATTTCAATTGTCCCGTGGATTTCAGGAACTTGAAGACCGCATTTTGGTTGCGAAGCGAGACGATGAGCGAATTGTCGCTGCTGTCCTCCACAATCGCGTTGGCGTGCTCGGTGTCGACCCCGAAGCTGCTTTGAAACGAATAGGTCAGGTATGTAACCCTATTGGGGTCAAGCATATCGTTCGGAGACCAGGCATTCAGCACGGCGCCATTCGTGGCGGAAATCTCAACAATTGGGTTGTCGTCGACCGCGGCCGTTACGAGCGGCGCGTGCGCGTTGGTAACGCTGCTCGGCAAATTCGAAACCACCTGGCTGACATCGCTCAAGTACAAGATGCTTTGCCGCGCGGTCTGTATCGCCTCGTGATTGTTTACAGGATAATTTGTGGGAGCGGCAAGCCGGCTGACGGTTTGTCCCAATAAGTCGATCTCAGTAAAGCGATTGATGGGATTCGGTTCTTCAAGGAACAAATGGCCGTTGGGCAACTGCCGGACATCCACGTCGGCCAACGCGGGGGTGGGACAAAACCAGGCCACCTCGCCCCGGTTGTCCAGCATCGTAATGTAGCTCTTCTTGAGGCTCCTGTTTTGGATGATAAACAGGGTATAGCCGGGCTCCATTTTCGCCGGTTCGTTGCGTACCACAACCGGGGCCGGGAAATCCGCGGGCAACGGGGCGGTTAAGAAAACCAGTGATGGAGTCGCCACCTGGGCGTTTTGTCCTCGATCGATCACCGTTACCTGGATTTGATTCGTGCGGTTCGGTTTGAACCCGGCCAAAATTATCGAGTGATCCTGGCCAAAGTCATGAAAGCTGCGGGTCCACGAGGTGATGCCGTCGGCAACGGAAACGCTGACACGCGTGTCGACGTCCGTAGTGACGCGCAGCAACCCGGCCAGAGGCGCATTGGTCGATGGGGTAAACGACGGAGCCGACAGGAGCGTCACCGCCGGGGCGGAGCTCGCAACTGAAAGCAGCAGGGCCGCTGTCGCCCAATGTGTCTTGATACTCATAATCAAAAAACCTTAGTAAAGATTTTATACGCGCCGATGCTCCCACGTGTAATCCCCGGGTCTGGAGCTCTCAAGTGGTAGAAACCCTCTTCTGGCAGGACTTGGTTGCTTATGTCGAACGTCTTTACACAACTCGCAGCGAGGTCACGCGCGATCGGCCGCCTCGCAACATGACCCGCTGCTCAAAAGCTTGACCGCGAGTGCTCAATCACAATCATGCTCGGGTCCTCGTGAACTTGAATGGATACCGGCGGCGCAATTTTCTGGTTTGTTGTGATCACCTGCATCTCCGGTCTGGTAGTTTCGGCGATCAGGCTCAGGCGCGCGGCGGCGGGTTGGATAAGTTTGTATGTGGGAATCCTGCTCGTCGCAGGAGCTGGCAAGGCCTTAAACAGCAACATTCTGATTAACTGCAGCCTGGGGACGTGGTTGCTGCTGGTGCTGGCTCCGGCCCTGCTCTCGCGGGCCTACTACAAATCCTTCCTCCAACAACGATACGCAAAAGCGGAACAACTGGCCCGCTTCATTAGCTGGCTGCACCCCGCCGATGGCTGGCCGCAACAACCTGAGATCCTCAGAGCACTCGAGCTGGCGAGGCGAGGCGAGATAACTGAGGCTCAGGATATCCTGGCGCGTTTCAAAGGAACGAGGAGCACGCTCGGGCTGGCGGCGGTCACAAACCTGTTCCGGATAACGAACCAATGGGAGGAACTGCTCGAATGGCAGAAGTTCCACGTTCCTAACCCCGCGAAACACCCGGCGCTGCTGCCCGTGCTCATGCGCGCCTTCGGAGAGACCGGGGATTTGCGTGGCATGATCGCGGTGTACGACCGCAACAAGCAGCGCATTTCAAAAATGGTTCCAGCCAGCGCGCGGGATTTGTGCAGGCTGATCCTGTTTGCTTTCTGCGGACGCCAGGCCGCGGTCGCGCAACTCCTCGAAGGCAACCTCGCGATTCTGCCACCTTCCGCGCAGCAATTCTGGCTTGCTACGGCTGAACAAGCCGCCGGAAATACAGAGGCCGCCCGGCAAAAATTCGAAGCGCTGTTGCCGGTCACGGAACCGGCCGTCCGCAGCTCAATCGAGCGACGTCTTTCGAGGCTCTCTTCCGTTCCTCAGCCTTTGCCGGCGGAAGACACCGCGGTGCTGGATGATGCCGAGCGTGAACATGGCCATGACGAACAATTCGGAGCGGCTCGCTCGCTTTTTTCACGTCGAGCCTGGGCGACTCAGCTCCTGATCGCGGTAAACGTTGTCATGTTCCTCATCGAGACAAGGCTCGGCGGAACGATGAATCCGGAAACCCTCTATCGTCTCGGAGCGCTGTTCCCGCCGGCAGTCCACGCCGGACAGGTGTGGAGGCTTGGGAGTTCTCTGTTCCTGCATATGGGCACGGCGCATCTGGTGATGAACATGTTTGCCTTGTGGGTTTTGGGCCCGTTCATGGAGTTTGCTCTCGGTCCGGGCCGTTACCTGGTCCTCTACTTGATATCCGGCATCGGCTCAATGGGAACAGTCATTCTCCTGGCCTCGGGACAACGCGCCGAGCAAATTACGATCGGCGCCTCCGGGTGCATTATGGGCCTGGTGGGAGCCACGGGCGCACTAATGTTGCGCGCGTGGCGACGCCACAAAGTATCGACCGCCAAACGACGACTCCTCGCAACAGCCGTCATTATTCTAATGCAAACAACGTTCGATTCGCTGATACCCCAGGTGAGCATGACCGCTCACCTGTCCGGCGCGCTGATTGGATTTGTTGTTATGCTCGTTATTTCCGATCGACTGACGAGTTCTCTCTCGCAAAGCAAGCCCGCCGCAAACGCGGAGTAACGCTGAAGGGAAGCGGGAATCGGCTGCGCTTTCCAAGAATTGATTTTGTTACGGGGCTGGCTTATCCACCGGTTTGACGCGCCGTCCATCGGCGTCCAGCAGCTGAATTTGGCCCCAATTGAGCTCGCGAATTCCCGGCTCGATCTTCTCGCGATCACCCACGACCACCCAGACCAGATTGTCGGGGTGAACCAGCTTCTGCGCTGAGGCCTCCAGGTTTTTAGCCGTTAAGGCGCGCACCTTTTCAGGATAGGTTGTGAAGTAATCGTCCGGCAGCCCGTAATTGACGATTTCACCGATCGAAGAACTGACTGCATCCATGGTTTCCCACGAGCCGGGCAAGGCCAACGTCTCATTTTTCTGAGCCGTCGTCAGTTCCTGCTCCGTAATGGGTTGCTGGCCAAGAATGCCGTGCAGTTCCTTGTTCAACTCGATCATCGATTCCTTGGTCTTATCAGTTTGGACCGGTGCATAGGCCAAAAATGGGCCCTGGCCGCGGGCGGCAATCAGCACCGTGCCTGCACCGTAGGCCCAGTGCTTGTCCTCGCGCAAATTCATATTCACGCGTGAACTGAAGGCCCCGCCCAGCACCGTGTTCATGGTCTCCATTGAGATTTCATCTGGGTTGGCCTTGGGAAAGCCCACGTGACCCGCAAGAATTACCGATTGCAAGGACCCCGGCCGATCGATCAGGTAAACTGAAGGCTTTTGCTGATGTTGCACCGACGACAGGTTCTTGGAAGGGACTTCGCCTGCTTTCCAGACGCGGAAAAGGTTTTCGATCTTGGGCTTTATCGCTTCGAGGGTGGTATCGCCGACGATAATGAGCGTCGCGTTGTTGGGTTTGAACCACGTCCGATGAAACGTCTCAAGATCGGTTCGCGTTAGTTTGTCGATCGAATCTTCAGTGCCCGAACCCGTCAAAGGATTCCCGTAGGCATGGCCATCGCCATACAACAGCTTGGGAAAAACCCGCGATGCCATGCCGAACGGTTCGGACTTCTCGCGTTTGATCTCCGCCATGAGTTGCTTCTTCATGCGCTGGAAATCCGCCTCGGGGAAGGCCGGGTTCAGAATCACGTCGGCGTAGATATTGAGCGCCGAATCGAGAGTCGAAGTCAGCGCCGAGAGGCTCACGCTCGATGCGTCCAAACCGGAGAAGGCGCTCAAATTCGCTCCCAGAGCATAAAGCTCGTCGCTGATTTGAAGCGCAGTCCGTTTGGTCGTGCCTTCATCGATCATTCGAAGCGTCAATTTCGCTGTGCCAGGGATTGCGAACTGATCCGCCGCATAACCCGCGTTGAACTGAAGATTAAAACCAATCAAGGGCAACGCATGCCTCTCTGCGACAACGAGCTTCAACCCGTTCGAAAGCGTGGCACGCTGGAGCGAAGGAAATTTAACCGCAGGGTCAGTACCCGGAGCAGGCAATTTTGACCGGTCCACCTCGGCAGCGGCAGGTTCAAATTCAGGAAATGGCTCGACCTCCAGAATATAAACATCGTCCGTCAGCCATTTCTTCGCCGCGTCAAGCAACTCTGCAGAGGTTGCTTCGCGGGTGTATTTTAACGGCACTTTGAAGAAGTCCGGGCTGCCCCGGAACGTTTCGTTCATCGCCAATACATCGGACTTGCCTCCAAAACCTCCAATGCGCTCAATTCCGCGGACGAAGCTGGCAATCTTGCCGGCTTTCACTCTCTCCAATTCTTCCTTGGTGGGCCCTTCTGACAGGAACCGGGCCAATTCCTCGTCGATTGCCTTTTCCACTTTGGCCAGGTCTTCTCCAGGACGCGCCGTGGCGACAATTTTGAATTGCCCGCTGATTTCATTCGGATCGACGGACGCCGAGACCCCGGTGGCGACCTGGTCATCATAGACCAGCCTTTTGTAAAGGCGGGAGGATTTGCTCGACACGAGCACGTCGGCGACCATGTCCAGGTAGACGTTCTCGGGATCTCCGTACGCTGGAATGTTCCAGACTTTGTACACCCTTGCCTGCGGCACCCGGTCAGTTACACGTTGCCGGCGTGTTCCGGCTATCTTCGGGATCCACGTCTGGTAGCGCGCCACCGGCGGTCCCGGAGGAACTTCGCCGAAATAAAGTTCGGCCTTTTTCAGGGCAGTATCCGGATCGATATCGCCGGCGAGGACCAGGACGGCATTTGCCGCGCCATAGTAGTTGGTGAACCACTCCTTAACGTCGTCGAGTGAAGCCGCGTTCAGGTCCTCCATCGCTCCAATGACCGTCCAGGAATACGGATGCCCGGGCGGCGCTGTGCCCTTGGTGATAAGTTCTTCGGTGACGCCGTAGGGTTCGTTTTCGCCCTGGCGTTTCTCGTTCTGGACCACCCCGCGCTGGGTGTCGAGCCGCTTTTGATCGATAGCGCCGAGCAAATGACCCATTCGGTCGGACTCCAGCCAAAGGGCCACGTCCAGCGCATTGACCGGCACGTTCTCAAAAAAGTCCGTGCGATCGTTGCTGGTCGTCCCGTTGAGGTCCGTGGCGCCAATTCGTTCCATTGTTTCGAAAAATCCGCGCTGGTCGCCGCTGCCCTTGAAATGCTCGCTGCCGGTGAACATCAAATGCTCGAACAGATGCGCAAACCCGGTCTTGCCGGGCTTTTCATTTTTCGACGCCACGTGATACCACAAATTGACCGCCACAATGGGCGCCTTGTGATCCTCGTGAACAATGAGCGTCAACCCGTTTGTCAGAATGAATTTCTTATAGGGAATGTCGATTTGAACATCTGAAACACTGTCGGCCGCTTCAAGCCTGGGCGAAGAAAGGATGCAACTGGCTGCCACGATGAGTCCCGTGATCGCTTTGTTCATAAAATGATGGTTAGGAAGTTTGCAGCGGTAAAATACATGCAAACCGCAACTCTGCAACGAAACAAGGGGCTCTGGTCGTTGCGCGGCTTTGACACCCTCGCGGCGTTGCCTAACATGGGATTGTGATTACCGCCGACGATCTGTTGAAGTCGCCCCTGACCGATCCGACAAGCATCTACCGATACCGCGACGGCCTCTATGCTTCGGACGTTTTGACGGCGGCAATTTGCCACCTCGACTTCTTCAACTATCTTGAAAAGCAGCCCGCTGACGCGCGCACGATAGGCCGCGATTTGAATCTGAAGGAGCGACCGTTAGATGTCCTGCTCACCCTGTTCACCTCCATGCGACTCCTGGAGAAACGCGGGGAAATGTTCCATCTGACCCTCCAGGCCAAAGAACACATTTGCAAATCGTCGCCCTGGTCGGTTGCGCCATACTTCGCCTCCGTAAAGGACCGGCCGGTTTGCCTCGATATTGTGGAAGTCCTGAGAACGGGCAAACCGACCCGCTGGGCAAGTTTGCGCAATGAGAAGGAATGGGCCAAGGCAATGGAAAACCCAGCCTTTGCATCACAGTTCACCGCGGCGATGGATTGCCGAGGCGTGTACCTGGCGCCGGCTCTGGCAAGGGCGGTTGACTGCTCGGGACATCATCATCTCCTGGATATCGCCGGCGGTTCGGGCATCTACGCTTGCGCGTTTGCCGCAATTCATCCGAATCTGAATGCAACCGTTCTTGAAAAATCCCCGGTGGACCGCATCGCGAACGAGTCGATCGCGCAGCGCGGCTTTTCCAAAAAGGTCAGCGTCAAAACCGGTGACATGTTTCAAGACTCGTTCCCAACCGGATGCGACATCCACCTGTTTTCCAATGTGCTCCACGACTGGGATTGTCCCGAGGTGGAGAAACTTATTGGCAAGTCGTTTGCTTCACTTCCGCCGCGAGGGCTGATCGTCATCCACGATGCTCATATTGATCCGGACAAAACCGGACCGTTGGCTGTCGCCGCGTATTCGGCGCTGCTCATGACGATCACGGAAGGCAAATGTTACTCGCAGACAGAAATGGAAGACTTCCTGCAGCAAGCGGGGTTCTCGAACGTAAAGTGGTTTCCCACGGCTGCCGACCGCAGCGGGATCACCGCGCAAAAGCCTTAATCCCTGCCCGCTTTGCTATTGTCGAACCAGACCCAAGCGACAATCCTTCCCAATGAGTTTACTGTGGTCCGCCATCCGCCAGTGCCGCTGGCTTTTGCTGGTCCTTCTTGCCGTCCGAGCCACTCAATCGTTTGCCGAGGAACGCAACCAGCTTCCCGGCCACGTGCGGGTGCCCGCAAGCCTGCATTCGATCGGCCGGCTCCCCGCGGAAACGAACCTGGATCTTGCTCTGGGTCTGCCGTTGCGCAACAAAGCAGCGCTGACAAATCTCCTGGAGCAATTGTACGATCCTCA
>DATGLT010000087.1:0-32224 GCA_035294005.1 Verrucomicrobiia bacterium | reverse complement strand
TTGCTCCGTCTCGAAGCCCGTCATAGCGCGGGCGTTCTCCTGGTAACCGTCACCGACGACGGGGCCGGCGTTGACGTCGAACGCGTTCGTGAGGCGATTGTAAAAAAACGCCTGGCCACCCAGAACGTCGCGCAAAAGCTCACCGAATCGGAGCTCCTGGAGTTCCTTTTTTTGCCAGGGTTCACGCTCAAAGAAACGGTGACGGAGATTTCGGGCCGGGGCTTCGGATTGGACGTGGTTCAGAACATGATTAAAGGGGTTCGGGGCACTATCCGGCTGATCAATCAATCAGGGCGCGGGCTGCGAGTCCAGTTACAGCTGCCGCTGACATTGTCCGTATTGCGCGCGCTGCTCGTGGAAGTTGCCGGCGAGCCCTACGCCATCCCTTTGAGCCAGATTACGCGCACGCTCGAACTGGGTCGCGATTCGATCCAAACCCTGGAAGGCCGCCCTCATTTTCATCTCGGTGACCAGCAAATCGGAATTCTGACAGCGCAACAGGTGTTGGAATCACCGGGGCCAATAAGCCTCGAAAATGAATTATCCGTGGTCGTGCTGGAAGACCGGACGACGCGTTATGGGCTGGTAGTGGATCGATTCCTGGGCGAACGCGAACTGGTGGTGCAGCCCTTGGACGCGCGCCTGGGTAAAATCCGGAATATCAGCGCAGCCGCGTTAATGGAAGACGGTGCGCCGGTGCTGATCTTCGATGTGGAAGACGTGGTGCGTTCGATTGAAAAGCTCATCATCGAGGGGACCCCGGCCCGGGTGGAACAGGATCCCGGCGGACCTTTGCACGGCAAACCCAAACGGGTGCTGGTCGTGGACGATTCGCTGACGGTGCGGGAACTCGAACGAAAGATGCTGGCGGGACGGGGTTACATTACCGAGGTGGCCATCGACGGCATGGACGCCTGGAACGCCTTGCGCGCGGCCAATTACGACCTGGTCATAACTGACGTCGACATGCCGCGCATTGACGGGATCGAGCTGGCGCGGCGGATCAAACAGGATCAGCGGCTCAAGACCGTCCCGGTCCTGATTGTCTCCTATAAAGATCGCGAACAAGATCGGGTAAGGGGCCTGGAGGCGGGGGCCAATTATTACCTGGCCAAAGGGTCTTTTGATGATGAAACCCTCCTACAAGCTGTGGTAGATTTGATCGGCGACCCCGCCCCATGAGAATTGCAATCGTCAACGATTCGCTAATGGCTGCCGAGGCGATGCGCCGGATTATTCTCGACGCCGCCGAGCATCAAATCGCCTGGACTGCATCCGACGGCGCGGAAGCAGTCCACCATTGCCTTCTGGACACACCCGACCTGGTTCTAATGGATCTGATCATGCCTGGGACCAACGGGGTCCAGGCCACGCGCCAAATCATGGCCCGGTGTCCTTGCGCAATCCTAATCGTGACAGCGAATGTCACGGACAACTGCTCGGCTGTTTTTGAGGCGATGGGCGCCGGCGCACTCGATGCCGTCAATACCCCGGTCCTCCAATGGCCGGGCTCTTGCAAGGGCGACTCCGACCTTCTCGCTAAAATCGAGACCATACGCAAACTGATTGGCGTTGGTTCGATGGCTCCAAGGCGAAATCGTCCGCAGCCACACGCCGCATTGCCCGAGGGACGGCTGATCGCCATCGGCGCGTCGGCGGGCGGCCCGGCCGCCCTGGCGAGAATTCTGGATTATTTGCCGCAGAATTTCCGGTCTCCAGTCGTCATTGTGCAGCATGTGGACGCGCAGTTTGCACCGGCGCTGGCCAGTTGGCTCGATAACCAGACACCGTTGCGGGTTCGCCTCGCACAGGAAGGAGATGTCCCGGGCCCGGGCACCATTTTGCTGGCCCGCGGAGATCAGCACCTGGTTTGCGCGGCGCAAGGCCGGCTCGCCTATTCCGAGCAGCCTTCTGATTCCTCTTATCGCCCATCCGTGGACGTATTCCTGCAGAGTGTCCACCGCAATTGGCCGGGAGAAATCATCGGCGTGCTCCTGACAGGCATGGGACGCGACGGTGCCCAGGGCCTGCTTGAATTGCGGCGCAACGGCCATCACACGATTGCCCAGAACCAAGCCAGTTGCGCCGTTTACGGCATGCCCAAAGCCGCGGCCGAACTGCGGGCTGCCGTCGAAATCCTCAGCCTCGACCAAATCGCCCTTCGCCTGCGCATGTATGGCACCCAGGGAGTCCGACTGCATGTCTGAAGCGGTGCATTACACTCCCGCGTTTGAGCCCGGAGGCCCTGCCCCGTTACCCGACTACCATGTCATGGTCCTGCTCGTCGATGACCAGGCCATGGTTTGCGAAGCCGTCCGGCGCGCCCTCGCGAACCAAACCGACATGGACTTTCATTACTGCGCCGATGCCCGTGAAGCGTTGAGTGTGGCCAACCAAATCAAGCCCACGGTCATCCTGCAGGACCTGGTGATGCCGGGCATAGACGGTCTCAGTCTTCTGAGCCAGTACCGCGCTAATCCCACCACAAAGGACATCCCTATCATCGTCCTTTCCACCAATGAGAACCCGCAGGTCAAAGGACAGGCATTCGCGCTCGGAGCCAATGATTACCTGGTCAAACTGCCGGACAAAATCGAGCTCATCGCGCGAATCCGCTACCACTCGAAGGCGTTCTTAAACATCCTTCAACGCGACGCCGCTTATCGCGCCCTGCGCGAAAGCCAGCAACAGCTCATCGAAAGCAATGCCGCCCTCATTTCTCTCAATCAGAAACTCGAGGAAGCGACCCTCGCAAAATCCCAGTTCCTGGCCAACATGAGCCACGAAATCCGCACTCCGATGAACGGTGTCCTGGGAATGACCGCGTTGCTTATGGACACTGAGCTGACGGATGAGCAGCGTGATTACGTGGAAGCCACTCGCAGCAGCGCCGACGCGCTGCTCACCATCATTAACGACATTCTCGATTTCTCAAAAATCGAGTCAGGCAAACTCGAACTCGAGAACCATCCGTTCGAGCTCCACACGTGCATCGAAGAAGCCCTCGACCTTTTAGCCTCCAAGGCGGCTGAAAAGAAACTCGACCTTTGTTACCTGGTTGACGATTCAATTCCAAAAGTGCTGGTCAGTGACGTCACCCGGCTGCGCCAGGTTCTCGTCAATCTGATTGGCAACGCGGTCAAGTTCACGCACCAGGGCGAAGTCGTGATCGAGGTATCGCCAAGCGGCCGCGGCAAACGAGCGCTTTCGCCGGGGCAGCCGCAGGATACGGAGTTTATCCGTCATCCGGACGAATGGTTGCTCCATTTTTCGGTGCGTGACACCGGGATTGGCATTCCCGTGGATAAACAGTCGCGGCTCTTCAAATCGTTCCAGCAAGTGGACGCCTCAACAACTCGGCATTACGGGGGGACAGGGCTTGGGCTGGCGATTTCAAAACGGTTGACCGAGTTGCTCGGCGGCAAAATCTGGGTCGACAGCGATGCCGGCAAAGGGGCGACATTCCATTTCACGATCCTGGCACGGGCATCTGCGACAGCCTCGCTGCCGCCGTGGCAAGCCCCTCAACAGCAACTGGCCGGCCGTCATCTGCTGGTCATCGAGGACAACGCCACAAATCAGAGAATCCTCACCGGCAGGGCCGAGGCCTGGGGATTAAAGGTCGACGTGGCCCCGACCGGCGATGCCGCGTTGAGCATGCTCGATGGAAACACCTCTTACGACGCCGTGATCCTGGATTTGCAATTGCCGGATGTTGACGGGCTAAGCCTGGCCAATGAAATCCGGCGTCGCTCAGCCGGCCGCCAGCCTCCGTTGCTCTTGTTGTCTTCGGTGCGGCTGCGCAGCGACGATCCGCGGCCGGCCGAAGCGGGCGTGTCCGGTTACATCCACAAGCCGATCCGGCCCGCGCAACTTTTGGAAGCTCTTTGTCGCGCCATGAGTGTTCAACTGCAGCGGGAGAAGAAAGCCCCCGCCGCGCCGGTGCTCGATCCGAACCTGGCGCGCCGACTGCCCATGCGCTTGTTGCTGGCCGACGATAATCCCATTAATCAGAAGGTCGGCCTCAGCGTGCTGCACAAGCTCGGTTACCGGGCAGACGTAGCCAACAACGGGCTCGAGGTCCTCAAGGCGCTGGAACAAAAGGTCTATGATTTGCTCTTCCTTGATGTCCAAATGCCGGAAATGGACGGCTTGGAAGCGGCGCGTCAAATCTGCCAACGGTGGGGCCCGGAACGCCGGCCCGCCATCATCGCGATGACGGGCAATGCTTTGATGGGGGACCGTGAGAAGTGCCTTTCAGCAGGGATGGACGATTACATTTCAAAGCCCGTCCGCATCGCGGAGTTGCAATCCGCCCTCGAACGGTGGGGACCCCTTAAGACGGCCCATTTTGACACGAGGATCCTGTTGCGGGCCAAAGCGACCACTCCCGAGGAGTTGCTGGCTCCGTCGGTCCTTTCAACCATCCGCTCAGGTGATTCTCCTTCGAAGGACCTTCTCAACCACATCGAACGTTTCCTCGAAGACACGCCTCATCGGCTTACCGAACTCAACCGAAGCGTGGGGGACGCTCCCAGCATCACAATCCAGGCCCATGCGCTTAAAGCCCTCGGCACTGAAGCAGGCGCCAAACGTGTTGCCGAACTATGCAAAAAAATTGAAGAACTCGGACAAGCCGGGACACTCGAAAATGTGCCGGTTTTTATCCAGGAACTGTGGGCCGCTTTCAACCTCACCCGAACACAACTGCTCCCACTGATCCCTCCTCAACAGCCGCTTGAACCACTACGTTAATCGCCCCTCCCGGACTCGGCGCTCCATCCCGGCAGCCCCGGGATTCGCCGCATAGGCCTTTAACTGAGCGATTATGCCTCTTAGGCCTGCCCATCTGAACCAGGGGGATACCCTGGCAATTGTCGCCCCTGCCAGTGCTCCCGCAAACCCCGCAAACATTGATTTGGCGATCACGGCGGTCCAGCGTCTCGGGTTCAATCCGCTCCCCTCGAAGAACCTCCGCAAACGCAACGGATTCCTCGCCGGAACCGACTCCGAACGCGCGCAGGATCTCATGGGGGCTTTTACTGAGCCGAGCGTGAAAGGGATTGTGTGTCTTCGAGGCGGCTACGGGTCCGCGCGGCTGCTTTCCATGCTCGACTACAAAGTCATTGGCACTAATCCCAAAATCTTTGTGGGGTATAGCGACCTTACTTCTTTGCATTGCGCGCTGCTTGTGAAGTCGGACCTGATCTCATTTCACGGTCCGATGCTCAACTCGGATTTCCTGAAGCCCAACATCCCATCCTTCACGATCGACGGATTCTTGAGAACACTGACTCGAGTGGCGCCGGCCGGCAGCGTGCGTAGCGGCTACAGGCGGAACACTGTCCGAGTTCTTTGCCCCGGCACCGCCAAGGGACCTTTGATGGGCGGCAATCTCTCGATTCTGTGCGCCTCTTTGGGAACTCCGTACCAACCGTCGTTCAGCCGCGCGATTCTTTTCCTGGAGGACCTGGATGAAGAGCCCTACCGGTTTGATCGGATGCTCACCCAATTGCTCAACGCCGGTTTGCTCCAGCAGGTCGCGGGAATTGCGATTGGCATCAACAAGAACTGCAAGGATCCGAAGGCGGGAAAATCCAATGAATTTCGCCAAACATTGGACGACGTGATCAAAGAACGCCTGCTGCCGCTGGGTGTGCCTGTCGTATGCGGCCTGCCCTTCGGCCATGTGCGTCACAACGCGACGTTGCCGGTGGGGGCCGAGGCAACGCTGGATGGCGACAAAGGGGATCTGTTAATCACCGAACCGGCGGTGCGGTAGCTCGAGAGCGCAATTCCACGATTGCGTCTTTCAGACCTGCCGAGCGCACCTTCAACACAATCCGTCCCGCCGTTGGCGTCGTTCGCACGATGGCAAGGCACAGACCGTTAAAGGCGCTGTGTTCAGTCCCCTGGAATGGTTCCAGGCTTGTCGCATCACCGCTGTCCAACCCCACGATCTCACCGGGGCCGGTCAGTTCAAAACTCAGCCTGTTCTTGGTCCGAGGTACGAGCAGGCCCTGCTTATCCGCAATAGCAACCGTTACGAAGGCAAGGTCCTTGCCGTCGGCGCTCAGTGAGGCTCGATCGGCCTTCAGACGAAGTTCGGAAGCCGGGCCGGTGGTTTTAACCGCGTCCTCGGCCCAACGCTGATGGTTTTTGTACGCGACCACCTTCAATTCTCCGGGTTGATAAACGACGTCATCCCACCGCAGCCGGTATTCGCGCGCGGCGCGCGTCTTTCTTCCCAGGCTCTTGCCGTTGAGGAACAATTCGGCTTCGTCTCCGGATGTGTAGACATGAACCGGCGTCACCTGCCCCACCCGTTCCGGCCAGTTCCAGTGCGGCAAAATATGGGCCATCTTGTAGTCCGGCCGCCACCGCGCTTGATACAAGTAAAACCGATCCTTTTTAAACCCGGCCAGATCAATAATCCCAAAATAGCTGCTCCGGGATGGGACGCGTATTTTACCCAATTCTTCCAGCTGTTTCTGGAGCCGGGCCTTCTCCGCCGGGTCGGTAAAGTTCAGAAGGTTGCTCGAGTCCCCATTGTACGGGGTCGGTTCGCCCAGGTAATCAAAGCCCGTCCATACAAACTCACCGGCCGTGAAAGAGAATTCGTCCTGGCCGCGGAATTCGGTGTCCGGTGTGGTCGCCCATGGCGGAGCATAGAGGTCGTAAGAGCTGACCTGGAAATCGGCCTTCCCCTGCCCTTTGTCCTCACTGACCGGGAAAAAATATTCGCCTCGCGAACTGACGCATGAAGCGGTTTCGCTGCCGAAAATCGCGAGGTTTGGGTTGGCTTCGTGAACCTTGCCGTACTGGGTGGGCTTGTAGTTATATCCGAAGACGTCGACTTGCTTTTGGAAGCCGTTGAAACCGGCGCGTTGATCGTTGCAGGCGGCGGTGACTGGCCGGGTAAGGTCCTCGGAATGCACAATGGCGGCCAGCTCCGCGGCCACTTTGTGCCCCTCGGGATAGCCCTGCTCGGCTATTTCGTTGCCGATGCTCCACAAAATGACACAGGGATGATTGCGGTCGCGGCGGACGAGGGCGCGCGTGTCTCTTTCATGCCAATCCGGAAACAACAGGTGATAGTCGTTTCGCTTTTTTCCCCGGACCCAACAATCAAAGGTCTCGTCCATGACAACAAGCCCGAGCCGGTCGCAAATGTCCAGTAACTCGGGGGCAGGCGGATTGTGGCTGGTCCGGATAGCGTTGCAGCCCATCTCTTTTAGCAATTCGATTTGTCGGGTGAGCGCGCGAACATTCAGGGCCGACCCCAGCGCGCCAAGGTCGTGATGGTCGCATACGCCGTTGAGCGGCACCCGGATGTCATTCAAGAGAAAACCGTTATCGGCAGTAAACCGAATCGTGCGCACACCGAAAGGCGTCAAGTAGCGGTCGGTGACGAGGCCGTCCACTTTCATAGTTGTTGCGGCCACGTAGCGATTCGGGTGCTGTAAACTCCATCTCTTGGGCTTGTCGATTTTACCCCCCAGAGTCGCCGTTGCATGTCCCCCCGGCTGAATCGTCACGACCGCCGACCCGAGTGTGGCCACTGGTTTGCCTGAAGGCCGATCGCCGCGGCCCAGCTCGAAAATCTCTGTTTCGATTTCGGGGCGAACCTCGGCTTTCCCCGCATTGTCGACTTTGACTTGCAAGTTCACGGTGGCTGAGGCGTCGCTGACCTCTGGTGTGGTAATGAAAGTTCCCCAGTGCGCGACGTGAACCGGGCTGGTTTGCACAAGCCAGACGTTGCGGTAGATACCGCCACCCGGGTACCAGCGAGACGAGTCCTTTGGGTTATCCAACCGGATGGCAATCACGTTGTCCGCGCCCCATGCGATAAAAGGCGTAAGATCCAAAGACCATGACGCATATCCGTAAGGCCAGCCTCCGGCGAATTTGCCGTTAACCCAAACGGCGGCATAGGCCATCGCCCCATCTACTTCAAGAGCCATTCGGCGGCCACCCGCTCCCGCAGGGGCCTGGAAATGCTTTCGATACCAGCCTATCCCCCACCACGGCAACTTGCCAGTTTCGCCCGGGTTATCCTGGTCGAACGGGCCTTCAATGCCCCAATCGTGCGGCAGATTGAGTTTACGCCAACCGGAGTCATCAAATCCCGCCTGCGCGTAAGAAACGTCTGCGCCCGGATTCCCGTCGGGGGCGGCAGTTGCGGCGTTGGTGGAAAAATCCGCGGGCGCGCTCGCGAGCAGCCAGGGCTTGAGGCTCGCGTAATCGAGTTGCGCGCCGGCCGGGTCACCTTTCGTGAAACGCCAGTTGTCATTGAACGGCACCCGTTCCCGTGCGCCGCCCATTTCCTGCGCCCGAAGTTCCGGCGCCAAATTTGTCATGCCAATCATAACGAACGCGACGATGCACGAGGAGTAAACGAACCGATTTTTGAGTGAAGAACAGTTCATAAGGATACCATAAGTTGCCCTGCGAATCTGATGTCGAAAGATTGACCGGCGGATTGGCTTGTGTCAACGGCTCGAAAACACGCTGCCCCTCAAAGGCGGCTTGCTAAGAAGCGTGCAATCGGGCATACCGGGCGCATGACCAAGCGGTTTATTCTGTTGTGCAGCCTGTTGATCGTACTTTCGAGCGCAGGTGAGCAGCTGAAGCTGCCGATGCTCAAAGTTGGCGAAACCACTTACACGAACGTCACCATCCTGGGGGCCAATACGACCGATCTCTATTTCAGCCATTCACAGGGGTTCGCGAACGTGAAGCTGAAGTACGTCAGCAAAGATTTGCAGAAGCGGTTCGATTACAACCCCAAAGCCGCCGAAGAAGCCGAGCGCAAGCAAAACGAAGCTGACATTCTCTACCAATCGACCCTCGCCCAGACCGTTCAATCCCAGCGAAGCGACGCCGCCGCGGCCAGCGCCAAAACCCCGGCCGCAGTCGGCGCCGAAACAGGCCTGGCCGACCCCGCCTCCGACCGGTCTTTGATCGGCAAAACCCAGCCCAAACTCGAGGTCGACAAATGGATCGGCGAAAAGCCTTCCCTGGAAGGAAAGTATGTTTTAATCAGCTTTTGGGCCACCTGGAGCGCTCCCTCTCGGCAGTGGATCTCGGAATTCAATGCGATGCAGAAAAAATACGCCGACAAACTGGCCATCATCGGCGTGAGCACGGAATCTGAGAACACGGTGAACGAGCAAACCGAGCCTCGCCTCGAGTACGCTTCGGCTATTGATTCCAAGGCAAAGCTCAGTGCCGCCGCAGGTGTCGTTAATATTCCGAGTGTGTTGCTTTGCGACCCGAAAGGAGTCGTGCTTTACCAGGGCCATCCCGCTGCTCTAACCGATAAGAAGCTGCAAGCAATCTTCTCGCGGCAAGAATGATTGAAGCGTGATTGATTTGTGCGATTTCGTGCGGAAGGAACCGCACACCTTCTGATTATTTATCCCCGAACGGACATTTCCGGCTCCTGACCCCGGGCTGGAATAGACTGGGCCGAAACTTAAGGCCGCTGCATTCGGGCCCGCACCCGATAGAACGCCAGGTTCGAAACACCATTGGTGACGCTGCGGGAGGTGTTGTCCCCCGTTATACCAGAAGCCCCCGCCAAGGGCTGCCAAATTGGGTTGTCGAGACTGGGAGAGGTTTCAACGTCATAGATCCGGCCACGGGCGGCGAGCCAGGTTAAGACAAAACCCGGATTGCCTGGGATCGCCGGTGAGGACACCAGGGTTGCAACACTGGCACGGTCGGTCGGGTCGGTCAGGTTGATGAACTCGTTGAGATTGCCGGCGCCGTCTCCATCGGGATCAGCTGTCGGCGCGGCATCCGGCGACGACGTAGACCCGAAGTAGTGAATTTGCCAGGCGTCGAGCAGCCCATCGCCATTGGCGTCGAACAGGTCGTAGTTTGGCCAGTTGGCAATGGAACTGATGGCGTTGTTAACCTCACTATCAATGGCGTAGTAATCGGGCGTGGAAGAAAGGATGGAGCGCCGATTGAAAATCGCGGCCCAGCAAATCCCGTTGGCAAGCCGCACCGTATAAGAGAACGTGCCATCCAGCGAACCGTCATGCCACACGTTGTAGGTGTTGGTCCCGAGTGGCCGGACGAGCCAACCGGCGCCGTAATAGCTGGCAGGGTTCCCGGACAGTTCGGGAGGTTGAGACCACATTGTGGTGATCCAATCCGACGGCAGCAAGGGGCTGTTGGTCTGGTTGTCAAAAGAAGATGAGAACCGCACCAGGTCAGCCGCAGTCGCGAGCCAGCCGCCGTGTGAATCCATCGTGGCGATATTCCAACCGCCATATTGGATCGGCACCAGCGGCGGGCTGTTTGAACCCATAACGCTCGGAACCAACCTCCGCGCCGGATCGTCGTAGTTCACCTCAGCAGGATCGGCGTCAGCAAGCAATGCTTTGCCCAGGCGCATATCCCAAATGCCGGCCGGGTGCAGCACATTAGCTTGCATATATTGTTCGTAGCTCACCCCGGCAAGCTTCTCGATGATGCGCCCCAGCAAAGAATAACCGAAGTTCGAATAGGCGTAGACCGTGCCGGGCGCGTGATCGAGCGGCTGAGTTTTCATGTAATCGATCACCATCTCCGGACTGGTCGGCAACGGCCGGCCCAGGCTCGTGCTGATGATGGCGTCACGGAACATCGGATCATACGAAACCCCGCGGTCCCACCCGCCCCAATGTTGCAGCAACTCCCGAATCGTGACGTCGCGAAAGCGTGTATCGCTCACGTTGGTCAGGTCGAGAAGAGTCCCGATCGGCTGGTCGATGGTCAGCTTGCCAGCCTGCAATAACTGCATAACGGCCGCCGAAGTGAATTGCTTCGACAAACTGGCAATGCGGAACAGGTTCGTGGTCTGAGTCGGCACCGCATTGGTTGGGGCGTAGGTGTAGGCGTGATGGAAAACCAGTTTGCCCTGGCGCGTCACGGCCAAAGTTCCCCGGGCGATATTCCGCTGCGCCATGTAATTGGTCATCTCGGTGTCCAGGCCGGCCAGCAAAGGCGAAGTTACGCCGGTAATCGTCCAGGAAGCCGGTAGCGGGTCCTGAACCCAGGCCGAAGCGTATAACGGTGAAGAGGACGGCCCATATTCGTTGATAAAAGCGGGACGGAACCCCTGGCTTGAAAGCACGGTCGCGGCGGCTTGAAATGCCGCAGCAGTCAGCTCGGAATTCCAGGTCCAAACCGGTTGCTCAGCATAAACCCAATGGCCGGCAAAGAAAGTCGATCCCGAGGTGTTGTAGCCGCTCAAACAAATAGGACGGCCCCCGTCGGCCATAATGTTCGTGACGTTGTTGCCCAGGACCACAGCGTTCATGTCCCAGTAAGTCCAATAACCCAGGGTATCATGAACCCAAGCCCCGGAGAACCGCGGCGGGGAGTTGCTGGCCAACACCGAGATCCAACTGGGCCGGTAACCCAGACCGGTGTATTGGTTCCAGGCGGAGCTGAAGTCGGCCTCTGAAAGATTAAAGACCTGCGCCGAACCGGCCGCCGCCTGGCCGTCTTTGACCCAAACCGCGACGTACCGCTCGTCGGGATAGACGCCATACGCATCCACACACAACGTGCGATACCCTTGCCCGCTGAGCGACGTCACCTGGTTCGAATACTCCGCGCTCGTGACTCCGGTCACCGCAACCCAATTGGTGAAACCATCCTTAATCCAGACCGCCGCGATATTCGGATTATTGGTGGGGCCGTTGGCATCGACCGAAATCGGGCGGTAGCCTTCGCCTGCGTTGACACTGGAGGAGGACAGGTACTGGGCCATCGAGAGCCCTATGCCGAACCGGGAAGGGAAAGCCAACCCGCTGAAGGCTGTGCCGGCAATCAGCAACGCACAACCCAACCTGCCGAACAAGGAACCGCAGTTCATGGATGAATGGAGACGGCATTTTCACGCCGATTGTGAAACAAAGTCAAGATTGTCGAGAGTTCCAATCGGGGCGGATCCCGCCCGCAGCGGCGCCCGGCCGCCGCGGCCACGAGGGCTTTGGATGAATGCAAAAAAAGTTTGTCGGATTTTGGAAACGGGTGCCGTTATGTTTATGAACATGACACCGAAGGACCGTGAATTGTTAAGCCGATTCATCCGGGAGCACTCGCAGGATGCTTTCACCGAATTGGTAAACCAGCATATGAACCTGGTTTACTCGGCGGCGCTTCGGCAAGTGCGTTCACCGCAATTGGCCGAAGACGTCTGCCAAACCGTCTTTACGCAACTGGCCCGCACCGCCTCAAAACTCGCGCCTGCCACAATCTTGACCGCCTGGCTTTACCAGGTCACCCGCAACGCCGCCATCGATGTCATCCGCTCCGAAGCCCGGAGGCAAGCGCGCGAACAAATCGCCCTCGAGATGTCCCAAATGAACGATACACCTGCCAGCTGGACCCAAATCGAACCGCTGCTCGATGAAGCGATGGAGTCACTCGACCAACCCGATCGCACGGCGATCCTGCTGCGGTACTTCGAAAGCAAATCATTAAAAGAAGTCGGCGAGGCCCTCGGCGCCAGTGAAGACGCGGCGCAAAAGCGCGTCCAGCGCGCCGTTGAGCGGCTCCGCGATTTTTTCCTCGAGCACAAAATGAAAGTGGGCGCGACCGGGCTGGTGGCGCTCCTTTCAGCAAACGCGATCCAGGCCGCGCCTGCGGGGTTGAGTGCTTCCGTCGCCATCAGCGCCCTCACCGCCTGCACATCCACACCAGCCGCAATGACCATCACGAAAGCTATTGCCATGACCACCTCCCAAAAAGCCATCATCACCCTCGTCGTCGCCGGTGCGCTTGGAGTCGGGCTGTACCAGGCCCGGACCACCCACAACCTGCGCGAGCAACTGCAGACCTTCAGAGAACAGCAGGCGACCCAGGACAACACCAGGCAACAATTGGAGCGTGAACGCGACAGCGCCAAGGCGGCCCTGGCTGCGGTCGCGAATGAGAACTCCACGCGAAAGACCGGCCCAAACGAGGTCCTGAAATTGCGCGGCGAAGTGGGACGGTTGAGGCAGGAAAACGCACAACTGGGCTCGAGCAACGCGTTAAGCAAGGCGACCGCCACACCCGAGGCGCGCAAGGTATTGCGCGAAGCCCAAAAACTCGGAATGTCGGTTATCTACAAAGGTTTTGCCGAGCAGGCGAAGCTTACCCCGGAGCAATCCGACAAACTCAACGATTTGCTGGCCGATTACGTGATGAAGAATGTGGACCATGTCACAACCGGCCTCAGGGATAAGCTTGGGCCGGAGCAGATGAAGGCGGTTTTCTCCGCGGAGGATGCCGCCTTGCAACAACAGATCGAAACGTTACTCGGCCAGGACGGTTTGGCGCAGTATGAGGATTACACGAAAAACCTGTTGGCGACGCTCAGCGCCCAGCAATTTAAACCCATGTTAAGCGGCAACGACGCTGAGAAAGAACAAAAATCTACCCAGCTTCGCCAACTCATCCAGCAGGAAGAACAGGCCGCCCTGGCCCGCGCCGGCTTGCCCGCCGATTATCAAACAGTGCCGATGCTCAATTTCGCCAACATCGCGTTCGAAAAACAGGGCGAGCAAAGCCTCAAGCTCCTTGAAGACATTTTTCAGCGCGCCGCCAACGGAGCCGGTTCCTTTCTGAGCGCCGACGAGATTGCAAAGCTCCAGGACTTCAGTTCCCGCGCCGTTGGCAACAACAGGGGCGCGCTCAGCATGAACCGCGCTCTAATGGCGCCGATATCCAACTAAGCTTTGAAACGACGCCGCCCGCGTGCAAGGGATCGTGAAAGCCACAAAGGGGCCTAACAAACAGGATCTCTGGCCGCGACGATAGTCTAACCTCGGTGGTCAGTGGCGCGCCGCCAAGAATGCGTCGAATGCAACATGAGCGCAACCGACGCGTCCACTTTAGCAGCCGGGTCGGTTCAATCACCCCAGGATTCATCTGTGATCTCGTGGTTCTTGATTGTGAAATCTACGCCCACGTATTGGATTCGCAAGCCCTGCGTTTCCACTACGGGGTTTGCTTTTGCTTTTTGCGTGAAGAGACCCATGTGTGTTGCGCTTATACCGAACAATGGCAGTGAGTGGCGCGGGGCCAAACGCGTCGAAATTGCAACAGAGGCGCTCGACCGGCGCCCACCCCGGTGCCGCTTGCAAACTCGAGCATCCACGCGGCGTCTCAGCCGTATAGTTGGAGGTCTTGTTATTTCTCACGGAAGACATCCTCAAGGTCTCCTTTGATCGGCTGGGGCGCTCCATCGTGCGAATCCAGGTAAAACAAATACGATGCCGCAGGCTCTATGCGGTGCAATACAAACTGATCGCCCTCACGCTCGGCAAGGACCAGGAACTCGGCGTCAGCGATTGCTGTGCGAACGGCGGTTTCCGAGTTGTAGAACGTCCAGTTGCTGCGAGCAGGTGCTTGGTGTCGAGTTAAGAACTGACGCCACAACTCAGGTATCGGCGATGGCTCGCTTGCAGAAGTCACAGTTAGCGGATCGGACAGCAGTCCGACGGCTGGCGCAGCATCCCAATCAGCGAAGGCGATAGCTTTCGGACTGGGTGTGACTGTGATGTCAAAAATGTGACCGCTGATACTGGTAAGCGTAGCCTTGTAACCTCGTCCTCCCACGCTGAACTTAACCTCAGCCAGTTTGAACTCACCGGTGCGCGGAAAAGCCGGAACGTCGCTCCAATCGACCTTGCCGTGTTGCTTCCGATACAAATCGATCTCCGTCCATTGGGGAAGCCGCTGGACCAACGTAATGCCAGCGACCTGAGCCTCGAAAATAGATCGAGCCTTTTGAGGCAAAACTTCGCACACCGCCGCAAGGAGCCGCTCCTCCAGTGGAGAGAAACGTCGGTACAAAAGGCTGAGTCGCTGCACGATGTTCATACGCGGTGCCGAGATGTCCAACGCCGCAGGTCAGCGAACCGGCGACTTGGGTACTCAGCATTACGTCGAGATGCCATCGCCGGGTTCGCTGCAGTTGGCAGGCTCGACCCAGGCTCACCACATTTCTGAAAATCGATCATCACCTTCAATGCCTTTCTTGAAGTCGTCTGCGCTGACGTCGAAAAGGACGCCCCCTGCCAGCATTGCTCGTTCAGTAAGCTCCCCGAAAATCCGGTCAACGTGCTTCCGTATTATTCGTCGTGTCTGCGGGTGAGCGATATCCGAGTCAGAAACCGCAACCTGCAAACCGTTGACGATGTAATGATACATCCAGTGAAGCGTGATCTCCTGAACCAATTCTTCCAACCCGTTTGGAGTCTGGGTGTGCGTCTTCAGAGCATCCCAGCGAGGACCGATTCGCGAGCCCACGAAGTTCCGTGTGCGCAGGTAGTCCGTGGTGACACGCGCCTCTGTGGAATTGCGAAAGAGGTAATTTAGCGCCCCGGCTCGCGCGCGGCACGATGATCCCTCCTCCATCAGGACCAGGCCGTCAACTGTGTCAAAGAGGGGCATGGGTCCAAGTCGAACAATCAAGTTACCGACTGGGGGCCCTTCACGGCGCCCGAACTCGCGGTCGTCGCAGGGCCGCAATTCGGTGCAGAGTCAGGTGCGCCTTGATATTCCTCCAGAAGCTTCAAAAGTAGGGTCCTCGTCGCGCTGCCGTGCCAATCACGCAGCGCAACGCCGATCATGAGGGCGGCGATGATCATACCGAAAAGCACCTTGGGATAGGCTAACGCCTGAATGAGCACTTGCAGTTCCTTATCTCGAGTGGCTGAGGCAGACTTTAAAACGTAGTGCAGCATCCACGCCCAGATAGCAATGAGAGCCATACCGCCGATTAGGACCACCCATCGGGTGAACCGCCACTGGCGATCACGTTTTCGCAACCTCTCGATCAGCTTCGACTCGTTAGCGGTGAGTTTCATGATCTTTTTGCCGAACGGTCTCCATCACCGGCTCCGCGGCAGGGACCTGCTATAAGGAATCTCAACGTTCTCGCGAAGTCCGCGTGCATTGCGTGGTTCGATACCCTGAGATAGTTCATTAAACAGGTCGAGCAGTTTCTTCCCCCGAAGAGTGCAAAGACCGTCCTTGCCAAAATAAACATTTACAATGGGCTCTTCCCCGCCACGCATCCACACCCCCTCACCCGCAGTGTTGGTGACCACAACCTGAACTCCGCCAGTGGTTTCCATGTCATTTGGGGATACTACGGCCTCCTTATAGGCCACGACAAAGCTCTCCACTTCAGCAGGAGTCGCCCTGCGCATACCCCCACCGGTTGAAAAATCTATAGTTCGAACGCTCCAAACCGAGAGGTGAGGTTTTTTCGCACAACCCAAAACTGCCACGGAAAGGGCAGCGATGGCAACGACGACTTTGATCGCACTCGACTTGGGGTGGAATGCACTCAGGAAAGCTAACCAGAACTTCGAGTTTTTGTAAATCACACGTGGGCTGTCGAACTGTGATTTTGGAAATCCTTTGTTTCTAACCTTTTCATTCTTAACGCCGCGGGGCCGGATGAACCAATGATTCCGGTCCGCATGTTGAAAAATAAGGGCGCGAGCGCTTTGGTCAATTGCTTTTTGTATAGCAACCCGCCCGAATAGAAAAAGAGCCGGATCTCTCCGGCTCCTTTTTTGAGTGAAACGACCTAAAAGTATCTAACTACAACCGAGGCTTTCGCCGCAGTTGAGGCATTTGTAACAGGCGCCGTTGCGGACGGCGACGTGGCCGCAGCTGGGGCAAGTGGGAGCGTCTGCCTGGAAATGGGCCACGGAATCGCTCAGGCTTCTAACCGCGTAACCGGTTGTCGCCTGGTGGCCATGGCCATTCGAGCTGCCGACGCCCTTGATCTCAACGACTTCGGCCTCTTCAGCCAGGGGCAACTCAGGCACGGGACGGTTCACCTTTTTTTTTAGCTCATCCATCAACCCGGGCATGGCCAGCTCGGGTTGATTGCGGTTGAGACTGTGCTCTTCACGGTAGCCGGGGACAAACTGGAACCCGAGCCAGCGGAACACGTAATCGGTGATCGACGCGGCGTTGCGGATCTCGGGGTTCTTCGTGAAACCCGAGGGCTCGAATCGCACATGGGCGAATTTCCTCACCAGCGCTTCCAGCGGCACGCCGTATTGCAGTGCCAGGCTGGTCAGGGTCCCGATGCCGTCCATCAGTCCGCCAATGGTCGAGCCTTCCTTGGCCATGGTAATGAACAATTCGCCGGGGCTGCCGTCCTCGAACAAGCCCACCGTCAGGTAACCTTCATGGCCGGCAATATCGAATTTGTGCGTGACCGCCGTGCGAGTGTCCGAAAGCCGGCGACGCAACGGCTTGCCGCTGGCCTGGCGCAACGGCCCAAGCTCGGTTTCGAGTTCTTTGATGCGGCTTTCGAGGGTGGACGGTTCGACCGGGGTCTTGTCGCCGCCTTCGTTGGTGCGCTTGGTATTGAGCGGTTGGGATCGCTTCGACCCGTCGCGGTAGATCGCCACGCATTTGAGGCCCATCTTCCACGCCTGCACATAGGCGTCGCGGACATCCTCAACGGTGCATTCCGTGGGCATGTTGACGGTCTTGGAGATCGCGCCGCTAATGAACGGTTGGGCGGCGCCCATCATTTTGAGGTGAGCCAGATAGCCAATGCTGCGCTTTCCGCGGTACGCCCTGAAGGCGCAGTCAAACACCGGCAAATCGTCGGGCTTGAGTCCGCTCTGGACGATTTTGCCGCTGTCTTCGACGTCTTCGATCGTGTCGTATTTCTCGATGTGCGCGGTGATCCGTTCGATCTCCTGCGCATTGTAACCGAGCCGTCGCAAACCTTCGGGCACGGTGCGATTGACGATTTTGAGCATTCCGCCGCCGGCCAGGAGCTTGTATTTGACCAGGGCGATGTCCGGTTCGACACCGGTGGTATCGCAATCCATCAGGAAAGCGATGGTGCCGGTGGGCGCCAGGACCGTTACCTGGGCATTGCGGTAGCCTTCAACGCCGCCGCGGGCCAGCGCGCCATCCCAGGTGCGCCGGGCTTCTTCCTTCAGGTAATTGAAATCGGCGCTGGGCTCGATGGCCTCGACCGCCTCACGATGCTGGCGGATCACACCAAGCATGGAATCGACGTTATCAGGCCGGAGCGGTTTGGCGACGTGGGCGCACCGAGCGTCACGATAGCCTTTGAAAGGTCCCATGACCCCGGCGATTTCGGCCGACTGTTCGTAAGCGTGGCCCGTCATGATGGAGGTAATGGCTCCCGCAAGGGCGCGGCCGGAATCCGAGTCGTAGGGCAACCCATAGCTCATGATCAGCGAACCGAGGTTCGCGTAGCCGAGGCCCAAGGTCCGGAACAGGTGCGAATTCTCCGCGATCGGGGCGGTGGGATAGCTGGCATTGTCGACCAGGATTTCCTGCGCGGTAATAAAGAGCCGCACCGCCGCTTTGAAGCGTTCCACGTCGAACCGGCCGTCTTCGCGCTTGAACTTCATCAGGTTCAGCGAAGCCAGGTTGCAAGCGGTGTTATTGAGAAAGACGTATTCCGAGCAGGGGTTGGTCGAATGAATCGGCTCGGTTCCCTTGCAGGTATGCCATTTCTGGATGGCGCCGTCGTATTGCAACCCGGGATCGCCGCAGGTCCAGGTGCCTTCGGCGATTTTTTTCAGCAACGCCGCCGCATCCTTTTTTTCAAGCGGTTTGCCGCTCAGAACCGCCCGCGTCCACCATTCTTTCCCGTCCAGGGCCGCCTGCATGAACTCGTCGCTCACGCGCACCGACAGGTTCTCGTTCTGATACATGACGCTGCCGTAGGCGTCTCCATTATACGAGCCGTCGTAGCCCTGCTCGATCAAGGCCCAGGCTTTCTTTTCCTCTTTCTGCTTGGCGTCGATGAATTCCTCGATATCGCCGTGCCAGTCGCGCAGGGTGTTCATCTTGGCCGCGCGGCGGGTTTTGCCGCCAGACTTCACCACGTTGGCAACCTGGTCGTACACCTTGAGAAAGGATAACGGCCCGCTGGGGCGGCCGCCGCCGCTGAGTTTTTCTTTGCTCGATCGGATCGGGGACAAATCCGTCCCGGTGCCGGAACCGAACTTGAACAGCATGGCTTCGCTGTGGGCCAGGGCCATGATCGATTCCATGTTATCATCGACCGATTGAATGAAGCACGCGCTGCACTGGGGATATTCGTATTGGGTCCTGGCGCGATCGGTCTGCCGCGTCTTGCGGTTATAAAACCAGTTGCCGCGGCTGGATTGGTTGCCCACCTGGTACTGGTGGTAAAGCCCCACGTTAAACCAAACCGGTGAATTAAAGGCGCCGTATTGGTTCACACACAGCCACGTCAGCTCATGGTAGAACAACTCGCCCGCTGCTTTATCAAAGTAACCGTCCTGGATCCCCCAATCGGCAATTGTTCGGCAAATCCGGTGGATGAGTTGGCGAACGGAAGTCTCCCGCTCCGCAGTGCCCTGCTCGCCGTAAAAGTATTTTGAAACCACCACCTTGGTCGCCAGCAGCGACCAGGACTTCGGCACCTCAACATTTTCCTGTTTGAAGATGACCTTTCCGGCATCATCGGTGATCTCGGCGGTGCGCCGTTCCCATTCGATTTGGTCGAACGGCTTGATTTTCGGGTCACTAAAAACACGTTCGAGCTTGAGAAACTCGCGCTTGGACGGCGCATTTCGCCGGGAACCGTTCTTTCCGGTTAAACTCGATCCGCGACGCCGAGTCGATTGGGTGGGAGCAGACACAACTTCATCCGTGGCATCAATCATGGTTGTCCTTTTTAGCTGGGTTGTTTCGACGCGTCGCCCGCTGACCGGCCTTCAGAAGGGCTAAAGAATCGAAGCTTGGTTGCTGCTTGCTGCTATAAACGATGTATTGAAACATTCGGGCCTCACGAGGAGGCCCGTCAACCCCATTAGTTGGGGAATGTGGGCATCTTACACCCCACATATGGTGTCGCAAGAAAATTCTTCAGAAATTTACGCTAACGTTAAAAAAGCAAACCGTAAAGCGGACAGAAGGGAACTAAGGGAACGAAGGGGAGGGACGTCCGCGTAGTTTAACTTCTCGTGCATGCGTTATTCAGAAGGGCGGACGAGTTGAATCATTCCGTCATTGGAGCGGCCATCGAAGTGCATAGGCTGAAAGGGGCGGGCCTGATCGAAAGGATTTACGAGCGTTGCATGATGCGGGAATTGAGTTTGAGGCATATCGCGGCGTCGACTCAGCAACGGGTAAAAATCGAATACAAAGGAATCGCTTTTGAGGAATAACTCCGCTGCGATATGCTGGTCGAAGATTGTCTGCTGTTAGAGCTTAAATCCATTCAACAGGTGTTGCCGATTCATCTGGCCCAGCTCCTGAGTTACATGAAGCTCATGGACGTGCCGGTCGGGCTGCTCATCAATTTTCACGAAGCGCGAGTCGTGGACGGCCTGACCCGGCTGATTTTGCCCGGAGCCAACCAATAGCCCCGCCCGTCCAGGGTCCAGAGAGCAATCAGAGAATTCTCGCCCGTCCCAAACCCCCTCCCTTCGTTCTCTCCGTTTCCTTCTGTCCCCTTTTTCCTTTTAATCCGGTCTGCGCTTTTCCCATTCTGTTCAAATGCCTGGGATAATTGCCATTGTGGGACGGCCGAATGTGGGAAAATCTGCGCTTTTTAACCGTGTAGCGGGGAGGCGTATTGCGATTGTGCATGATCAGCCCGGGGTTACGCGGGACCGCGTCAGCGCCGAGGCTGAGTGGCGGGGCAAACCCTTCACGCTGGTAGACACAGGAGGCATTGGGCTGCTTCGACGCGAGAAGGCCGACGACGTCATCGTAAAGGCGGCCCTGGCCCAGGTGGAACTGGCCATTGAAGCGGCCAATGTGATTATCCTGGTGGTGAACGTGCAGGAAGGGCTCGTGCCGCTGGACCGTGAGGCGGCGGCGCGGCTTAGGACCAGCGGTAAGCCGGTGCTGGTCGCGGTCAACAAGGTTGATACGGGCAAAGCGGAACCCAACGCGGTCGAATTTGCCGCACTTGGCTTCGAAAAGATCTTTCCCGTGAGCGCCATCCATGGCGAGGGAATCGAACCGCTCATCGATGCCGCCGTGGCGCTGCTGCCGGCCGACCCGATTCCACCCGCCATGCTGGATCCTGAAAGTTCCGACGCTCCGGATGATTCCCGTCGAGCCACGAGCGGGCCTCTCAAGCTCGCGATCGTGGGCCGGCCGAACGTTGGAAAATCGTCAATTGTCAACGCGCTGACGCAGTCGGAGCGCGTCGTGGTCAGCCCGATTCCGGGCACGACCCGCGATTCGATCGACGTTCCGTTTGAAATCGAGACCGATGGAGTGCGCCAATCGTATGTCCTGGTCGATACGGCCGGGATGCGCAAGACCCGGCGGGTGGACGATTCGGTCGAGTTTTTCAGCGTCAAGCGGGCGGAGGATTCGATTGCCCGATGCGACATCGCCGTGCTTGTGCTGGACGCCGAGGCGGGAATAACCGAGCAGGATAAGAAGGTAGCCGACAAGATCGTCGAAGAACGCAAGGCCTGCATTGTGGTGATCAACAAGTGGGACCTGGTGGACGTCGCGGTGCGCCGGGCACGGGAAGATGAGATCACGCGCCGGAACCGGAAAGAAAATCGCAACGGGCCCGACGTCATGACGACCCTGTCGGAATTTGGGGAATGGGTGCAGGAACATCTCTTTTTTCTGGATTATGCCCCGGTGATTTTCACTTCCGCGCATTCCGGGTTCAATCTCGACCGGCTGCTCGAATCGGTGCGGTACGTGGCGGCGCAATTAAAGCAAAAGATTCCCACGTCAATTTTGAATCGCACGCTCCAGGACGCCATTGAACGGCGTCAACCCGTGAGTTCACACGGGCATCGTTTGAAGTTCTTTTACGCGACCCAAGTGAGAGAGGCGCCGCCCACGTTCCTGCTGTTTGTGAATCGCGAGGAGCTCTTTTCAAGTCAATACCGAAAGTATCTGGGCGACCAAATGCGAATCGCGTTTGGTTACGAAGGCTGCCCGATCGTCCTGGTCGCGAAGGCGCGCCCAAAAACAATCGAGCCCGTCAGAAAGCCGAGAAAGGCTTCGGAAAACAACCGCGCGAAAGCCCCGAAATACACCCGGAGACGCACACGCTGACCGGTTCTTTGGGACGATGCCGGACCAGGGGATCGGTCTCGGTCGAGGCGAGTGAAAGCGACTCGCCTGCTTCAGCATCGCCTTCCGCGTACGTTGATTGAAGGTCCTTTACCCGCTTCGCCTAAAAACCTTGTGAATCCGCCTCCAAACAAGTCTTTGACATCCCGGTCTATCTCAGCGGGCGTGACTTGCCAGCCGGTTCTTGAAAGCGCGGTGTACTGGTCCACCAGCACCGGAACGAGGACCTCTCGGAAGTGGTGCCATTTGTAGACGACCTGGTCGAGCACGCGGGCGTCGGAATGTTGCGGGGTGAAACTCAGGCCAATCAATTCAAGCCGCATCCGGGTGATTTCGTCCACCAGGCTGGGCACGTTGGTAAACCACCAACAGCCGAAAAGGTGCAAGTTGCGGAACTTCCTGGCCAGGACACAAGCTTCGTGCTGGTTTTCGCGCGCAAGGATTGTGGCCATGAATTTGTTTTCAGGGTAACCCGCGCAAAGGTTTTGAATCGCGACCAGGTCGCTCGAACCGACCCCATCGCCTGCCAGCCGCAATTGTGGATTCACCGCGCGGCGCACGCCGGGCATCAGGGCGAAGGGCAATCCGTACTCGCGGCAATGCGGCAGCAACGCGCGTTCGATCAACTGAGTCGTGACCGTCTCGTCAGGAAAATGAAAGTCAGGCCCTAGTGACACCATCACGTAACTCGCCTTCATTCGCTTCGTCCAATCCGCCAGGAAACGACGCACTTCATCATACGTTTTTGGGGTGGGACTGGACCGGACTTCATATCCCCATTTGACGAGAGATGCAGCCGCCTTCGGCCATCCGAGCAACAACGGATCAATTCTCAACCCGGCTTCGAAACGATCGTCTCGCTGGAAACCAGTTTCCCAGACAGAGCGCTCATGGTCGTCGAAGGGCGAATTGGTCATGAAAACTTTCTCGATCCGGGCCAAGTCGAAGCAACGGGTGACATGGTCCTCAACTTTTTGACCGTTAAACCAACGACGCAGGGAAGGCAGATCGCGTTTCTTTACATCCAACCCCATCAGGTTGAGGGTCGTCAGAACCCCGCGGCAGGCTTCCGACACAGGCGAATGACGGATGAAGAGATGCTCCCAAATCAGCTCGGCCTGCGCGGTTTTGGACAGGGCCCAAAACTTGTCATAGGGGATTTCCAAATAACGGAAAGCTTCGGCCACCAGGTAATGGTAGACCAGGAGTTCGTCAATGCCCCAGAGCAGTAGCTCCTTGAAAGCCGGGTCGTACAGGTGCGTATGAATATCAGTCAGCCGAACCTGATTGACGGCGCGTTCAATCGCGGTCTGGAGAGACGCGCTGGATGATGCGGAAGCGAGAGCTTTCATGGGGCGAAATATCAAGCCTGGGGCAGAGTGCGAAGCAGGCGCTGCGCCCGGCGAACCCAGATACGGTCGCGCGATCGCTGAAAGGCGGGAGCGTGTTCGTCGTCAGCGACGACGTCCATGAGTTCTGCGCGGGCCAGGTCCGGTTTCTGATCGGCGGCATAGAGCTCGGCGAGTTGAACTTTTGCGCGAGGATAGGAATGGGATTCGGTGACCTGTTTCCACATAGCCATGGCGCCTTGAGTATCGCCCTGGGCACGCAACGCTTCGGCCAAAGCCATCATGGTGTGACCGTAATCGTGCTTTGGGTTCTCGGAGACGACCCCCTCGAGGAGCGGCCGGGCCTCGCCGGCTTTGTTTTGCCGCAAAAGGCATTGTCCTAGATGAGCGCGTGTGTCGATGTCCTGCGGGTCGCGCTGGAGCGCCGCCCGGTAGCAGGCTTCGGAACTATCCAGTTTGCCTTGCTGAAAGTAGATATCTCCCAGTTGAGAATGATGATGCGCTTTGTCGAGGTGATGGATCTGGGCCTGGAGCTCCTTGATCCGCCGCCGGTCATGGGCGCCGGGAAGCTCAAAGCCCCGAGTGGTTGAAGGGGCGGCCCTGAAAACGAGAAAGAAATAAAGAAGCGCGGAGATGCCCCAGCCGATCGCGATAAACAACGCCCAAACCCACTCGCGCCGGCGCAAGGCATCAACCAACATCCAAAGCTGGAAAACCGATAAAAGCGCCAGTAAGGGATATCGGAACCAAAATTCGATGCTGAGCAGGTTCGTGATGAAGAAGCCCATCATTGGCCAAGGCTACCGGGCAGGGTTTGAAATGCAAAATTGAAATATTTGGAAGGGCGCCAGCCGGGCGGGGAGATGGGTTTAAGCACCCAAAAAGGAGGTCAAAAACATGCGAAAAATGCCCATGAAAACTATTGTTTTCGGCCGAAATGTTGCATATTGATGTCGGGCAGCTTTGCATGAACAAGACCCTGGTCGTGGTTCCTACATACAATGAGCGGGAAAATCTTGTCCCGCTGGTGCAAAGACTTCTGGCACTGCCGGTCCTCGTAGATGTCTTGGTGGTCGATGACAATTCCCCCGACGGCACGGGTAAACTGGCCGAAGAACTGGCCGCAAAGCATCCGGTGATTCATGTCCTGCATCGCAGCGAGAAAAACGGCCTTGGGCGGGCGTACCTCGCAGGCTTCAAATGGGCCCTGGAACAAGGCTACGAGTTTGTCTTCGAGTTGGATGGCGACATGTCACATAATCCCGATGATATCCCCATGTTTTTGCAGGCTGCTCGGGAAGCCGACCTGGTGCTGGGGTCACGTTACATGAACGGGATCCGGATTATCAACTGGCCGCTGAGCCGCTTGATGCTCAGCAAAAGCGCCGCAACGTTTGTTCAATGGGTGACCGGCATGCCGTTCACCGATCCCACCGGAGGGTACAAATGTTTTCGCAGACGCGCGCTGCAGTTGATCGATCTGAATGCCATTACTTCGAACGGTTATAGTTTCCAGATAGAAATGACCCATATGCTTTGGCGCCAGGGCATGAAAATCGTCGAGGTGCCCATCATTTTCACCGACCGCTTTCAGGGTTGCTCGAAAATGTCCAAAAGCATCATGTTCGAGGCTTTTTTCATGGTGTGGCGGCTCCTGGCCCAGAATAAATTCCGACGCCGACCGACAGCTCCTCCTGCCGCCCCTCCGGTAGACCCCGGTGACATGGCGCGCGTTCCCAAAACGACGGCGGGGCAATCCGCAGGCGCTCTTTAGCCGCGGCTCGGCTCGCGGTCGGCAAGCAACCCCTGCGACTTCAGCTCTACACAGCGTCGCTAAGGAAGAGCGTTCCGCGCCTGGCCAACTCAATCGTCATCGGATTTTTCATTTGGATGAAAGAACGCCGCGCGGACCGGGGCGGGCATGGGACTGTTCGGCCCGCGAACGGATCGCCATACGACTTCATTCAGCAGCAAATCGTCCACGGCGTCTTCACGGGAAAAGTTCAGTTTCAACCGACCACCCCATGCCAGGATCGGGTTGCGGGCGTTTAGGTCCGTAGTGGCGGGTTTGTGGTCGTACGGCCGCAAGTCAACGTTCGGCTGGAATGAATTGAACATCGGCCTTGCGGCTGCGTCATATTGCGACATGGGCTTGAGACCGAGAATAAGTTCCATCGTTCGGAGCATGCTGCTGGTCGAGTAAAGCGTTGAGTCCACCGCGCCCCGGCGCGTATAAGGGCTGATAACAAAGGCGGTGGTCCGGTGGGCATCCACGTGGTCAGGACCGTTCTGAGCGTCATCCTCGACCACGAAAATTGCCGTTTGCGGCCAGAACCGTGAATGGCTGAGAGCTTCCACCACCATTCCGAGCGCCAGATCGTTGTCTGCAACCAAAGCCGTGGGTGTGCGAACGCCAATGGTTGCGCCATGGGTGTGGTCATTCGGCAGGCGCAGGATTTGCAACCGCGGCATGTCGCTTGATTCGAACCGTTTTAATTCCGCAATGAACCTCTCGGCGCGCTTGACGTCCGGGTAATCTAAATCGAACCCCCGGAACCACTCGTCGAAGTGGCCCTCGAGCGCCTTTACCCGCGCGCGTCCCGGCTGGTTTGTGCCTTTCCCATTTGCGATGAATTCTCCGTAGCTTCGGTAGGTCAGATTCGCCGCCCGGGCCCGGTCCCAAATATAACCGCCCGCCGGTGTCGCAATGTTGAATGTTCCTTCGCTCGGATACGGGAATTTGCCGGTCTTGTTGTGGCCATAATCCAGCGGCCACATTTTTTCGACGAAATCCGTCGCATACGCTCCCATGCTCCACTCGTGGCCATCGGCGCTCACCTCGCCATCGACGTAGAAGTTGTCGAGCAAAACAAACTCGCGCGCCAGCTCGTGCAAGTTCGGTGTCACTTTTTCAGGAAATAAACAAAGCCGCGGATCGCCGTTGCCTTGCGGCATATCGCCAAGGACCTGGTCATAGGTCCGGTTCTCTTTGATGATGTATAAACAGTATTTGATTGGAGACTCCGCCCCGACTGTCACCGGCACGGGATTATTGGTTTCGGGCGGAGCCAAAACCCCGAAATCGGGCCGCAAGGGGCTGCACCGATAGGCTTGGCTAGTCCAATCGGCCAACCGTGCGTCGAGGTCGTGGTGTGCCGGAAGGTCGATGATGCTTAACGTGCCTTTAAAAAGACTGCCGATGTATTGTTCGGTAATGTTCTTGGGGTGTTTAATGCCGGGCTGAGGTCCCAAAGGGTTTGCCATTGAGGTCAGGCCTTTGCCATTGGCCACCAGCAATTTTGTCCCGTCCGGCGTCACTCGCACCGAGGTCGGGTACCATCCCACGGGAATAAACCCGCGGCTGCGGCTCTTGCCCGGCGTTTTCACATCAAACACCGCCACGGTGTTATTATCGGCATTGGCGACAAAAAGAGTTTGCTCATCGGGCGACAGTGCGAGGCTGTTCGGAGTAGACCCCGGCGGGGATTGGGGATAGAGGGCGGCGGAGATCAGCTCAACAGGTTTGCCGCTCATCGTGTCCAGCAAGGTGACCGTGTTGCGGCTCGCATTGGCAACGAAGAGGTACTTCCCCGATCGTGTCAGAACCATTTCGCACGGATGTTCTTCAGTTGGAAAATGGGCAACAATCTTCCGGGTGTTTAAATCAATTACCGCGACGCTAGCTTCCGCCCAAAGACTCACGTACAAGCGGTGCCGGCCCTCGTCCAACGCGCAAGCATAAGGAAAAGCCCCAGCTGCATCTCTTTCGAAGAGAGCGGCTTGTTCGCGCTTCTGGGCGGCTGCAGTGTCAAAATCAGCTGAAGGTTTGATCGGCGCCGACTCGACGCGACCCACGTTCGTGTTCATCAGGATTTCGAAGGTGTTGGGTGCTCCGAATAAAGAAACACCTGCGACGGAATTACCCCATACATCTGCGGAGAAGACTTGCGTGCCGTTCTTGTTGATCGCCAGGCCCGCCGGAACAGCTTTCTTCTTGGGTTCCCATAGTTTGACGCGGTTATGGTTCGAAAGCTGCCCGTCTTTAAAAGTGAACACATGGATGAGCTCCTCCCCTGCCCCGCTGCACACGAGGAGTTTGCCGTCTTTTGAAAATGCCAAGCCGTAAAACGCTTCCTTGATTGGGTATCTGCCAACCACGCGACCTTCAGCGATGTCGACCAGTCGAATCTCGTGGTCGCTGTAGCCCGCATGGAGCACCGCGGCATACCGGCCTTGCGGGTGCACCGCGATATTCACCGGGAAATCTCCAAGCTCGACTTGCCGGCCCACGGGGTTCAAGGACCACTGGTTTGGAAGCAGGACCGACCCATCAGGCCGCTGTCCGGGCCAGGCTGGACCTGGCGGAGCACCGCGGCCCATGGGAAGGTCAGTGAAGATGGGCTTTTGCCGGACGGAGGTCGAACAGGCCGCCGCAAACAGCAACATGGCAGGGCCCAGGTAGTTCAGTAATCGGGGCATATAATTCAACCCTATCCTTCTGCCAGTCCTTCGGGTCACGGTAAAGCAACAAAACTGTAAATTGCCCGGCCGGAACGATCACGGCTTGCGCAAACCCCAGTTTGGCAGTTACATAAGGGTTCGGGCTGTGGCGGAAAACCAGCCTGGATAAAAAAACCGCATGACGCAGGTTAATTCCCTCGAGACTTTTGCCGCGCGCCTGCTTTCCACAATCGAAAGCGGCGCCGCGCTCGACGACGGCCAATTCAACGAACTGGCCCTGACCCTGTTCCAACTCCAACTCGCAAGGAATGCCGCTTACCGGAGTGTTTGCCGAACCCGAGACGTTCGCGTTACTACGGTTACCGATTGGAAACAAATCCCCACTGTCCCCGCAGCCGGTTTTAAGGAGCTGGAATTCTCGTGCATCGAGGCCGCGGAGCGCTCAAGAGTGTTCTTTTCCAGCGGCACAACGCAGCAAAACCGCAGCAGACATTTTCACCACGCCGGCTCGCTTCGCGTATACGAAGCTTCACTGCTGTCGTGGTTCAAACTCTCCATGCCCGCGCCAATGCCGAGCCTGGTCGTGGCACTCACCCCGGATGGTGGCCAGGCCCCCAACTCATCCCTTGTCCACATGTTCGAGACGCTTCGAAAGTGGGCGGATTTTGAAACCTTCAATTTTAGCGGCACTATTAGCGACGATGCCGCATGGACCTTGAACATACCGGCAACCCTTGGTTGGCTTGAAAAAGCGATTGAATCAAACCGCCCGGTCTTGTTGCTCGGCACGGCATTTTCATACGTTCACTTGCTCGATTACCTTCGCGAGCGCAGCAAAGTCCTGGCCCTCCCAGGCGGCTCGAAAATTCTGGAAACCGGCGGATACAAAGGGCGGTCCCGGACTTTGCCAAAGCCGGAACTGCATTCGCTCATGTCCCGGTACCTGGGCGTCCAACGCTCGAACATCATTGCTGAATATGGGATGAGCGAATTGAGTTCGCAGGCGTATGCGGGAGTGTTTGAGCCCGGTTCCATAGACGGCGCGGACATTTTTCGTTTCCCGCCGTGGGCAAGGGCGCTGGTCGTCTCGCCAGAGACCGGAAACCGGGTGGGACACGGCGAGCCGGGCCAGTTGAAGATTTTGGACCTGGCGAATGTTTATTCAGTCGCAGCGATCCAGACTGAGGACCTGGCGATAGCCAGGAGAGAAGGTTTTGAGCTGCTGGGGCGCGCGGCAGTTGCCGAACCGCGAGGTTGCTCACTCATGGCAGCGGATTAGCTCGCATGCACGACACGCGACACAAAGCCAGGGCACTGTGGTTAACCGGGGTTCTGCACGCGTTCACGCACCTTTACCAGGTTGCGCTGATGCCGCTGTATCTGTTGATCCAAAAGGATTTCAAGTTCAGCAGCGTGGGCGAGGCGACGCTCCTGCTCACCGTAATGCTGGTGGCCTGTTTTGCGCCGAGTTATCCAATTGGCGTCTTGGCCGATAAATTCAATCGCAAGAAACTTTTGGGCCTGGGTTTGGCGATCAATGCAGCCGGGTTTATCGGGCTTTCATTGGCACCAACCTACCCGTGGGCGCTTGCCGCCGTTATCGTCGCGGGCTTTGGCGGAAGTTTTTATCACCCCGCGGCAACAGCCATGGTGGCACGCTTGTTTCCGGAAAGCACGGGCCGTGCGCTGGGCCTGGTCGGCATCGGGGCAGGCGCCGGATTTTTCCTGGGCCCAATCTACAGCGGGTGGAGAGCCGGCATGCTCGAGCCGCTTTTAGGTCCCGCGGCGTGGCGCCGGCCGGTGCTCGAACTGGGGCTGATGGGGCTTTTGGGCTCCGCCATTTTCATGTGGTTTGCTGAGGACGAAAAAGAGCCCGCAAAAGCCCCTCTGCCGGGAACCCAGGCCACTCCCCTTTTTCCAACGGGCGCTCTCTGGTTTTTCTTTCTGGCATATTGCATCGCGTTCAGCATTCGCGATTTCGCCGGCGCCAGCATGGGCAGCCTGGGATCTCTGTTTCTCCAGAACGCGCGGGGTTACGACGCAAAATCAACCGGGGTGGCCTTGAGCGGCATTTACCTGGCCGCAACCATCAGCAATCCTCTTTTCGGCAGTTTAAGCGACCGCGGTCGAAAAAGATGGCTCACGCTGGCCCTCTCGATTGCCGCGGCCCTCATCGCGGTTTTTCCCTGGGTGCCCCAGCGGTGGACTATTCCCATCTACGTTGTTTACGGCTTTTTCTTCCTGGCCGGATACCCGATGACCGAGGCCGCGCTCATGGAATCAGTGCCGGACGAAGTCCGGGGCCGAGTGTTTGGGATCTTTGTCATGACGGGGGGCGTCATTGGGAACCTGTCGCACTGGATCGTGGGCGAAAAAGTAAAACAGCTTGGACCGGCAGCAGCCGTCCCGGCCTCGTATCACCACATTTACGCCGTCTTGGCGCTCATGCTGGTCTTGTCGCTTTCAGGATTGCTGTGTTTGAATCCTATTCGCAAACGGGAAGGCCTAAAGCCGGGCCTGGTTCCTCCGGATCCGATGGCGCTCTCGACATGAACCTGCCGAATTATTTTTTCGCGGATCTGCCGCCCGAGGCGGTAATCGGGCCGACAATGATTACCGAAGCCTGCCAGGCTTTGAAGCGCAACCGGGAGACCTACCTTGCCCATCGCTCGACCCAGGCCATTGTTGAGGTGCTGTCTCGGCTAGCCAAAGATTGGCTGGATCCGGAGTTTTCATTTCGAAAGCTCGCGTTGAGCGAGGGTCCAGCCGCGACAGGCTTTTCTCGCGGCACAATCGCCACGGGACTGGATCGCCACTTCAAACGGCTTACACCGGAAGGATTTCAGGCGCTGATCGAGCAGGACCTCGGAAAAGCCGAGCGGCTGGATCATTTCACGTCTACTACGCATGAACAACAAGGCAACCGCGCATCGCTCGCCACGGGCCCGGAGTTAATAGCGCATGTTGCCGCTGGAAATCTGCCCAATCCAACCCTGACGAGCATTGTCCTGGGCCTCCTGGTCCGTTCAGCGCAGTTCGTTAAGTGCGCCAGTGGCGCTTCGCTTTTGCCGCGCCTGTTTGCTCATTCCCTTTATGAAATCGAACGCAAATTCGGCGCGTGTCTTGAAATCGCAGAATGGAAAGGCGGCAACGATCCGTTGGAGCGCACGTTGTTCGAAGCGGCCGATTGCGTCACGGCGACCGGCAGTGACGAATCCTTGGCCGGTGTTAGATGCAATGTTCCAGGGAAAGTCCGTTTCCTGGGGTTTGGATCCCGGGTGAGTTTCGGGTATGTCGCCCACGAAATGCTGACGGGAGTGCATCTGCGGAGAGTCGTTGAACGTGTCGCTGCGGATGTCGCGGCGTGGGACCAGCAAGGCTGCCTGTCCCCGCACGTCATTTACGTTCAGGCCAGGGGCACTGTGCCTGGGGAGAAATTCGCCGAAATGCTGGCCGACCAATTGGCCGAACACGAACTGCGCGAGCCACGAGGTCCGGTCAAGCTGGAAACCTCCGCCCATATCGCTTCCCGGCGCTCGATCTACGAATTGAGAGCCGCCAGTTCTCCCGACACCAGGCTTTGGTGCAGCAAAGAGTCCACGGCGTGGACTGTCGTTTACGAATCCGATCCACGCTTTCAGATTTCGTGTCTTAATCGTTTTGTTTACGTGAAAGAGGTCAAAGACTTTACCGAAGCGTTGCAGGCGGCGGACGTTGTTCGAGGGAGGGTTTCGACTATTGGGTTGGCCGTTCCCGAGCACACGATCCAGACGTTGTGCGTGGAGGCTGCCCGCTGGGGCGCCACACGCATCTGTCCTCTCGGACAGATGCAGGACCCGCCCCTGGCCTGGAGACACGATGGAGCGCCTGCTTTGGCCACACTGATCACCTGGACGGATTGGGAACAATAATGGAACTGCGTAAAACCTTTCAATTCGAAGCCGCGCACCTGTTGCCGGGACTTCCAAAATCCCACAAATGCCGACGCCTTCACGGCCACAGTTTCCAGGCGGAAATCGTTGTAGCAGGCGATTTGGATCCGAAGCTGGGCTGGGTCATGGATTATGCGGACATCACGAAGGCATTTAAGCCGTTATGGGAGAAACTCGACCACCGTTACCTTAACGAGGTGCTCGGGCTCGAAAACCCCACGAGCGAAAACATTGCCATCTGGATTTGGAAAGGGTTAAAGCCAAGACTGCCCCTTCTGGTCGAAGTCGTTGTAGCCGAGACCTGCACGGCAAAGTGCGTTTATCGAGGCGAGCCCGGGCGGGCCAATCCCGCATGATGTCGCAGAAAACCGGAAGCGCTTAGGGATT
>DATGLT010000086.1:0-28072 GCA_035294005.1 Verrucomicrobiia bacterium | reverse complement strand
GTTGGAAACGCGCATGATCATCAGTCCGTTCTTAGCCGATGCAGGAGTGGCGCAGTAGCAATACTCAATGTTGACTTTGGCCTCGGCGAGGCGGTGAGCGATCCGGGCCAACTCGCCCGGCTTGTTCATGCCCTCGATCATCAGCACATCATCCTCGACGACCAAGGTGCCGTGCTCCTCAAAGACGTGCAGGGCTTTGCGGTAATCGTTCACAACCAGGCGAATGACGCTGTGGTCCACCGTGTCGCTCGTGGTAATGGCGTAAATGTTGATCTTGGCCGCGGCCAGTGCATCGGCCAGCCGAGCCAGTGTGCCAGGACGGTTATCGAGGAAAATCGCCAGTTGTTTTGTGATTTGCATAGATCAATTCCCAATTGAATCTCATGGTTGGATACCGCTCTGCTACCTTGGACGATACGCGATCCGCCGCCGATCGCCAACCCGAAACCAGGATTCCTGGGTAAAATGCACCCCGCCGGCGCGAAAACGAACCGGGTCCGTGCTGAAGATGACGTGCCGAGGTTGGCTCGTTACTCGCCGCCCAGTTCGAGAATCGCCAGCCGTGTCTGGATGGTTGAGAGAACGTCCTGCAAAGTGAACGGCTTCTGCAAAACCGGGCCCGATACTTTGGACAGAAAGGCCGCCCACCGTGAATCCGAGGCGTGACCGGTCATGAAGATAAAGCGCCGGGTCATTTCTTTTCGTGCGCGTTCGACGGCCAGGAAAAATTTGTCGCCCGGCAGGTTGGGCATATTCAAGTCGCAAATGACCAAGTCAAAATCGCGAGCCATTATCTTTCTGAGGCCTTCCACACCGTCCGTCACGCGAACGACCTCAAATGATTTACTCTCCAGAAAAACCTTCAACATCTCGCCGAAATCAACATCGTCTTCAAGGACCAAAATAGCGCGCGGGCGGTCGACGAGACTTTCGGACGTGATATCAAACAATTTCGGTTCACTCATGGGGTTTGCAACACCTGGCGGCAGAGATCGCCCCGGATCTTTCATGACTCAACCTTTGAGCCAACCCCGCCAGGCTAATTTTAGCATGCAAATTACGGTTTTAATGACTGTTTGTGTCCAACACGTTGGCCTCGAACACTCACCGGGCTGGACGGAATGTATCAACTATGGACAGAGGCAGCCGCGTTGACCAACCAAGGTCGGTTTCGTCGGCATCGCTGTAAGGGCTTCGCCTCTGCAGGCGCAGGGCCCTGAATCCGTGCCCTGGCCCTTTCGTCCGCAATTTCTGAACCAAGTGGTTGCGGCTACGTTCATTCTGGGCCTTTGAAGAAGCAGGATCGGGGCCAGAACAGGGGATTTTTCCACGCAACGCCACCAGGAAAGCGGTCGCTCTTGCCCTGAGCGGGCAGGTTGCGAGTGCCCGAACTAACTCGGGTTCTAACGGCAGTGCGGCGGGATTAGGTGAGAAGCCGGCGGCGGCGAGATTGGGTACCGAGAACAGCGAGCAGCATCGCCGCAGCTGAATACGCATAAACAGCCGGCTCAGGAACGACGGAAATCATGACATTCCCGCTGGTTGTATAGGTGTTGTCCCCAGGCCACGCGAACTGCCACGCAAGAGTGCCCTGCAGGTTCGGCTTGGCTTGAACCTCGAAACGGCCATTCACCACATTGTTCGGGGAGGTGGTGCTTTCCAAAATCCATTTCGCGTTATTGGAGTCGTTCTGGGTCAGGTTCCAGGCGCTTGGCGCGACAGTGCTGACTATGGTTTGGTTGTTTCCAATCGACGGGGCCGCCCAACCGGTAATCGTGAATGTCGAATTATAATTCGCCAAGGTCGCGGTGGACGGAGCGCCGCTCAGCAGAAAATCATAAAGGCCCGCTCCGATATTTGAATCGGCCGCATCGAACGTGAGCGACACCGCGGCGCTTGCGGTTGACGCAAACCCAGCAACTGCGGCCATGGCGAGGAAGGTTTTGAGGAAATTTTTCATTTTGAGTTAAGACAACTCTGCACGGGCAGCGCTGGAATGACTTCAATAACCAGGACAACAAGGCAGAGTATGTCCGCGGCTTGGCAAAATGATAAACCGATCTATCACAACGCTTTCCGGTGAACGAGGCCGGATTTCCCGGCTTCGACACAGATCTGTCACAAGAAAGACCGGTTTCTAGTCTTTGAAAAGAAGCGGAGCGAACTCCCGCAGGCTGCGGCGCCAGGTCAGGAATTCATGGGCGGTGTCGGGAGAGACGTAAGCGGTGTTCCTGATCCCCGCTTTTTCCAGGGCTTCATGGTTGGAATTAATATTGGACGGGTTTTCGCGGCTGCCGCAGCTGCAGAACACGACTTTGACGCTTTCCTTGAAATTTGGAGTATTCTCGACATCCGTAGGCGTAATGACGCCACCGCTGAACAGCCCGATGTGGGAGAACTTGTCGAGATGCTTCAGAGTAATAATCTTGGTTTCCATCCCGCCCATGGAAAGCCCTGCCATGGCGCGATGAGGCTGATCGGACAGAGTCCGGAAGTGGGCGTCAATGTAGGGGACCAATTCCCCGACCAGGACCGATTCGAATGCAGCGGCGGCGCCGGCAAAGGGGTTGGCTCCGCCACTCCGCGCCCCAGGACCGCGTTCCGAGGTTACTGTGTTCGTTCCAGCAGTCGCGCTATTTGTTGATCCGGCCGCGTTGGCGGCCGGACCGCGCCCGCCGCGCCGCCCGCCTGGGCCCGGGCCTTCGTTGGTCAACCCATACGTCATGACGATAATAAACGGCGTGGTTTTTCCGTCCGCGATTAAGTTGTCCATGATCAGGTTGGCGCGGCCTTGATTCCACCAGGCATATTCATTTTCGCCCCAGCCATGCTGCAGATAGAGCACAGGGTAGCGTTTCGCGGTGTCCTGGTCATAATCGGGCGGAGTGTAAACATAGGCTGTCCGCGCAATCACGTTGTTCGTGAATTTCGAAGGGAAGAGAACCTGCTGAACCCGGCCGTGCGGGACTTCCTTCAGAGCGTAGAAATCCTGGTCAGCGGCGGGGATCTCGATCCCGCTTTCCCATCGGGTTGATCCGTAGAAATTCAAAGTCCCGGGATCGTTGAATGTTCCCCCGTCAACCGTGAGGTGGTAATAGTGGAACCCTTCATCCAAAGGCTTCGCCGTCGTGCCCGTCCAAACCCCGTCCTCGCCTTTGGTCAGTGGAGTTCCTCCGCGGCCGCCGAGGGTGACACTGACGTTTTGAGCCTGCGGCGCAACGATGCGGAATCGGGCGAAGCGTTGCGAGTTGACCTGCGGGTATTGTTGGCCCGGCTGGTTCAGCGCGGACGCCTTAAAATCCTCGGCCACATCTGCGTTAGTTTGCGCGGCTGCCGTTAGGCAGGCCAGAAGTTGAATAAGAATTGCAGTTTTCATGGGCAGTTGGGTTGAGCGGATCGCGCTGCTGTGAAGCGGAACACGACCCCGAAAACGAAGCCGACCATCCCCGCCGTCAGCAGGAAATCCCGCTTCTGTGCCACGACAGGCAGATCCAAGCGACAGGGTTGGTCTGGAAACATTCGTCGGTGTTTAACAGTACTTCCGAAAAACTGTTGATTTTGGACAGGAATTCGAAGGGCGTGTGCGGACCGGCCGGCGCGCTTCACTCAACGAGCTTCCACCTGAAACACTCACCGTTTTTGCGGGCAGGCGTCGGTCCCTGGGCCGTTACTTCGACGGGTCCTGGTTCATTCGGTTTGGTCTGGAGGTACCGATGATTTGTGAGGGACATTAACATGGTGTCGCCCCGCATCAGGTTGACCCATTGAAATGACTCCGCCTGAGAAGGAGTATCGGTGCCGAGGTCCTTGAGAACGGCCTTTTCGTCAGTAACGGACACAAATCGTCCGTTGGTCGCCTTCAGGCCGACTCTGCCCTTTCCAAAGTCGATAACCTGGAACTTTGCAGCCTCGGGAGGAGCACCAGCAGTGAGTGCCGCCACGTTCACCAGGGTGTTTTTGGTGGTGTCGGCGGCGAGGAAGCTGCCGTCCGCTCCACTGCTCAACGTGATCGTCTTGCCTAAAGGAATCTGCCGTTCAACGCCCCGGGCCCGAGGCTCCTCGATGGAATAGTTGTCGAAATCGACGTAACCACCGGGTTGTCCTGAGGTGTTGTAGTGGAACAAAGCGGGCCTTACGCCCTGGAAGGTGACCAACTGGAATTTCATTCTAAAGGGATCGCCAACTGAGGAGAACTGCTTGCCATCTGGGCTCCAGCTGAAAGTGGCGTCGTCCGTGTCGAAGTCGCAGTGGACCCGAAGCCAAAGATGTTGAGGAGGAGCAGTCGAGCCAACCGTCGCGGAACTGGTCGGACTGGCTGGATCTCCGCGACCCGGTCCGCGTCCGCCGGTTGTCCCTGTGCACATTGCCAATTGCGCTCCCTCGGCGGATTTTACCACCCCAATCCATGCGTAAGGGCTGCTCAGCAGGCCGAGCCCGGCAGTGTCCCCGACAGTCATACCCATCGTGTCCAACTCGACGGTGATGACGCATTCGGGTCCAGGCGGCCGTTGGCAGACGGAGTTCCGCGCGTTGAACAAGTTCGCCGCCGGAAGCGAATGCAAGCGGAGCACCCCGGGCTTTTCGACCAGGGACCACTTGCTATCGTCGGGCACGTGGTTCCATTGCCAGTGCGGGTTCAGTTGCCTGCCATCGAAGTTTTCGTCCCACACATAGGTTGGCTCCGGCTCCTGGGTAAAGCCGGTATTTGGTTTAATCCACGTATTCGGGGCTTTTCGAAGGTTGCCCGGGAGGCCAATCAAAGGAAAGCCCTCTGCCCAGGTAATCGGCACCAATGAAACCATGCGTCCGGCACTGCCGTGGTCCGACATGATGACGCACCACCATTCCCCAGCAGGTGTATCGCACATTCCTCCTTGATGCAGCCAAAGTCCACGGTTATCAGGTTGCGCCCGGGCGGGAGCAACATCCGTGACCCCCATGGACTCGCTCTGGACCATGTACGTCACGTCCCATGGACCGTCAATCGAATCGGCGCAAGCAACCACCTGGTCGACCGCTCCGCCTGGAATAGCGGAAATATCGCAGTACCTCCCATTTATTTTGTAAAGGTGATGGCCCTCGCCCATCCTCTTGCCGCGAGGAATCACCATTTCATGTTTGGGAGCGTTGGTATCGAACCCGAACAAATCCGGATTCAGTTCTTCAATTGGGTAACTGCTCGATCCATCCGGGCGCCGGTTGCCCGCGCTTGAAATGATGAAGATCTTGCCAAGGTCATCGTCAAACAGCACCGACAGGTCATGTCGGCCGGGGAGTTGGTTACGCTCCCACGGACCCTTGATTGATTTGGCTCGAAAGACCTGCAGCCCCACTCCGTTGACGTTGGAAAAAATGTAGAACGTTCCTTCGTGGTAGCGGATGCAAGGAGCCCAGATGCCCCGTCCGTAAACATTCCCACCCTCGAGCTGAAAGGCCGGTCCCAGATCCAACCGGTCCATGCAATAACCTGCCAATTCCCAGTTCACCAGGTCCTTCGAGTGCAGAATCTCCAGCGCCGGATTCATGTGCATCGTTGTGCCGACCAGGTAGTAATCGTTCCCGACACGAATCACGTCGGGGTCTTCAAATTCGCCGTAAAACAAAGGGTTCGAATAAGTGCCATTGCCGTTATCGGCAGTCCAGTGCTTTGACCATGCCGGCGAAGGATCGATGGAAGAAGCCCCACAGGCTGCATAAGCAGTCAGGAGAGTACAACAGACCAACAGAAAAGCTGCCAAGCACCGGCAAGGCTTTTCAGCGGCTCGATGGTTTGGACGGTTTGGTGCTGCGCCCGTGCCGTGTTCAGGGCTTGGGGCGCGGAGCTTTGCGCACATTCCCGTCACAAAACAATTGGTTCCCATCGATAGGGCAAACCGCGAGCACCTCATGAGGATTGTCGCTGTTGATGTTTGTGCCGGTTCGTAGCCGGTAGGTGATGTTGTCCGGCCGCAGGCTGGCGAAATTGGCGGCAGCGCGCTTGGTTTGATCCTTCGTGCAAACCATGAGCGAGGTAACGCCAAGCTCATTGGAAATGATCCGAAAATGAGCCACCGCATTTTCGTCAAAACCATCCGGACCGACTTTGCACAATTCGAGAGTTCCTCCTTCGTTTGTGCTCACGTTGAAGGGGTAGCGATCGTTATGGTCCAGGGCCCAAACTTTAAACGCCAACCCGATTTGGCGCAGGTTGTTCTCGCAACTGAGCCGATGCACCTCCCCACGCCATTGAGGTTGGTTTTGGAATTGGGGCGCGTTCTGCTTCATTTTCGCCAATGCAGGCAGCAGAAGGGCCAGGACGACAAATGAAAACAGAATGCTGACATACCCAAGAACGATGCCGGCCATGGCAAAACCCGCACCGCCGTATTGCTGGGGCAATCGTTTGGCCCGGCTCCGCGAGATGTGCCCGCAAATGATTGCTGGAATGCCGCTGAGCGCGCTTAAGCAAAGAACAAAGGAACAGATGCCCAAGACGAAACTGAGGATCGCCAGACCTTGCTGCTTTGCCGCAGGCCTTTGCGGTTTCATAAGCGGGGGCGCCCCGGAGGGCAAAGGGGGCGGGGCAGATATCCCAAACAGAGCTCCCAACTCCGGCACCTGGCCGGCCGGCTTCCATTCGGTCCTGCCGCTCTCCTGCACCTGTGTTTGGGCATTGACCCTGCCCTGGGCGACCCAGTCTCGAAGTTGATCCGTCGAAACCGGCCCGTATTCTTTCCCGTCAGCTCCCAGTATCTTGTACATGACAAACCTTCGCGCTTACCGTTTCAGGAACTTGGCCACCGCTTCGGTGCGGGTGCGCACCTGCAGCTTTTCGTAAATTCGCCGGATGTACGTGTGGACCGTTTCGTAGCTGATGCCCAGCTTTTCTGCGATCTCCTTGTACAAAAACCCCTGGCTAAGGCAGTCCAGAACTTCCTGTTCCCGTTCCGAGAGATTCTCGGTGGGCTGGGGCGATGGACCCGCGCGATGAAAGGATTGAGTGACCTTCCGGGCTATATGGGTCGTCATGGGCGAGCCGCCGCGGTGAACCTCGCGGATGGCTTCGAGCAGTTCCGCGCTCTTGGTGCGCTTCAAAAGATACCCTGCGGCTCCCGCGGCGAGCGCGTTGAAAATGTTCTCGGTATCCTCGTAAACGGTCAGCATGACAACTTGGGTGGCCGGGAGCGCCTGTTTCAGGCGCCGCACGCATTCGACCCCGTTCATCCCCGGCAAGTTTATGTCCATTAAGACAACCTCCGGCGGCTCCTGCAGCAGCCCGGTCAGAGCCGATTCAGCATCTCCGTACTGGCTTAAGCACCGAAACCCCTCAGCCCGGCTAATGACGCGGGCCAGGGTTGCCCGCAGCTGATCGTTGTCCTCGACAATAGATACCGTGATTGGCATCGCTGCTGATGCTAGCCGAGTCAGGCCCCGTGACAAACCCAAACCGGCAATGGCGAACGCGGCGAAAAATTTAGTTTGCTCATGACGCTGTTGAGTCCTTCTGCTCAAGAGCCCGCAGGGGCGCGACCAACTGGACAATCGTTCCCCCGTTATGACCCGGGCCGATCGAGAAGGAACCGCCCAGTTCCTCCAGCCGTTTGCGCATGTTGCGCAGGCCGTTGCGGCCCTTGTTCTCGGCGCCGGATGGGAGACCCCGGCCATTATCCTCGATTTCCAGAGTGAAATGCGCAGGGTTCAACCGCAACCGGACCCAGGCGGAGTTGGCGCCGGAATGTTTGACGACGTTATTCACGGCTTCCTTGGCGGCAAGGAATACGTTGTGCCTCAATTCCGGGGGTATCGGCACAGCCGGCAACTCGGGCGGGACCTCGAGGCGATAGCGCAAGTCCGCCAGGGCGAGGTATTCCTGGGCATACTTGCATATGTAATTGATGAGCCCGTCCAGGGTGTCGTTCGAAGGGTTTACGGTCCACACAATCTCGTCCAACGCCCGGGTCGTTTCGCGCGCAGTTTGCGAAATCTGCCGGGCATGGGCTTCTACTTCGTCCGGAAGTTCCTTGTCTGTTTCCGCCATTTCGCCCAGGAGAGCCACCTGGGTGAGGTTTGCCCCGAGTTGATCGTGCAAATCCCGCGCAATCCGGGCGCGTTCCTTTTCGAGCATTTCCTGCTGGCGCAACGCGGCGACCTGGCGCTGCAGTTTTTGGGTCGAGACGAAGTGAACCGAGCCTACCACCAGCCCGAGCAGGAACAACGTCGTGACGGTCATAAACCAACCGGTCTGCCAGAAAGGGGGCAGCACCGTGATGGCCACCGTGGCTGGGGTGTCACTCCAAAGGCCGTCTTCATTACAGGCTGTTATTTCGAAGGTATAATCCCCGTGCGGCAATTTGCTGTAGTGAACGTACCGGCGCTGCGCCTCGCTCATGGTCCAATATTTTTCATGATTTTTCAGGCGATACTTAAAAAGCCCAAGGTCCGGCGCCGGCAAATTGATGCCGGTATAATGAATGTCCAGGCTCTGCTTTGCGGCTGGAATCACGACCGACCGCGGCACGGACGCGCGCAACGCATCGCGTCCCTCCAGTTTTCCATCCACCCAGATGGACTCGATCAGCACGGGAGGCGCATTGGTGTTCGGCCGCAATTGACGCGGATCCACCGAAACGAGCCCGCTGATGGTCGGCAGCCAAAGGCGCCCGTCCGAAGTGCGACAGGCCGCCGGTTGCGAACCCTGGGAACAAACCCTCGTTGGCAAGCCGTCGGGCTGGCCGTAAGCCCGCACGGGAACCGAGTCCGCTCTGCCCAGGGCAAAGTCCTCGAGATCCGCCTTGCGAGCGCGCATTAGGCCCACCCCCGACCCCATCCAAAGCCAGCCTTGCTCGTCATCAATCAGGTAACCTACGTTGCCGGACGCTCCGCTGAAGTGTCCGGCGTAGGAAATCCATTGGGCCCCTTGCAATCGGGCCAGGCCCACGGGCGTGCCCGCCCAAATCACGCCCGCGCTGTCCTGGTACAAACAGGAAATGTTCTCGCTCGGCAGGCCGTTTGTCTTTCCGTAGGTAATAGCCTGGCCAGGGCGCAATTCCACCAGGCCGGCTCCTTGTGTCCCGACCCAGAGATTGGAAGAGGTGTCTTCCAAAATGGCGCGCACGACGACAGACGGGGCGATCCGGGTATCCAGTGCCCAAACATGACCATCCCAATGGGCCAACCCCGCCTGGGCCCCAGCCCAGAGTCCGTGCTCGCGGTCCTCATACAGCGCCGATATTTCAAAGTCATGTTCGAGCGGCCCGGACCCCGGTGCCTTCACAAACCGGCCGGACTGTAATGTCAGCAACCCTCCAAGCCGCGTTCCGACCCACAGATTGCGATCGTGGTCGACCAGCACCGACTTGACCCCCAGGTCAACCAGCTGATTTGTTCGGCCAAACGTTTCAACACCGTTGGTCCCGAGGTGATCGATGTGCGGGCCGAAATAGCCGACCCACAAGCCCCCCTGGCCGTCGTCACAAACCGATTGGGCGGTCAGTCCGCTGGACTTTTCGAACACATCAAAGCTTTTGCGGCGGACCCTGTTCAACCCACGGCCATCCGTGCCCACCCACAGCTCGCCATGGTGGTCCAGGCAAAGGGACAGGATGTTTGTGCTCGAGAGCCCGTTGGTTTCCGTCAATTGAATATGGCCGCCATTGTGATCGAAAAGGAACACACCTTGCCCGCCTGTGCCCACAACGAGGTTTCCCTCCTGGTCTTCGCACGCGGCACGAACCGGAGTCAGCCTTGGATTCCACGGGTAAGCCCAATCCACACCGTCAACCAGGCGATCCTCATTTAATTTTTGAATGCGACCCGCGGCAAAGCGCCAGTAGCCCCCGCGGCCGCTGGCGAGCAGAAACTCCAACTCGGGAACAGGCGCACTCGAATACGCGATGGTTGGAACCTCAGAGGGCCCGGCCAGTGCCGGCCGAAGCCGGTGCAGGACGAAATCGGTTCCGATCCATAACGTGCCGGTCGAATCAGCGACCATCAGTCGGCGCGCGTTCGGATAGTTTGCCGTGACCTGCCAGGAATCGACTTTGCCGTCAAGATAACGCCCCAGATACCCGTCAGCCGTATAAAGCCACACCGCGCCTGAGGCGTCTTCTGCGATTGCCGCCAGGCGACCTTCCCGCGTGCCATGGCCGACCTGGATCGGCTTCACCTGCCCGTCGTTTACCACCAACACCTCGCCCGTATCGGTGCCGATCCAAAGATTGGTGCGCGAATCTTCGAAAAGCTTTACCACGCTGCCGCGTTTGAGTCCGGGGGTATTGCCCTCATTGTAAGTTGTGAACCGTTCCCCGTCGAATCGAACCAAGCCGTCGGGTGTGCCCAGCCAAAGATACCCGTCGCGCGTTTGCGTCATGGTAATGACGGCGGTAATCACCGCGTTCTGTGGAGAAATTGAATCGGATGTCCATTGCGCGACCGTGAACGGGACCCCCTGGTCGGCGGCGAGGCGAAAGCCGCCGATCCACAAACAAATCAAGGCGGCGGCCAGGTTCCTGCAGTTTCTCGGCATATCCGAAGAATATGGCGGCTCTGGCCGATGGACGCCTGGCCGCCGGGCACAGGTTGCCTGCGGGTCGAGATCGATGCAAGTGCCGGGTGGGGCGCGTCCTCAGCAATCCGCGCCGTGTGTGTCACACCGCCTCGGGCCAGCGTTGCCCTGCCACTCAATCATTGGTTCAATAGGCGAAATGATTGGCCCAGATCTTTTTAATTCGCCCGAGGATATCTACGAGGTTCAAACGAAATCACCCGGGCCGAACGGCCGATTGTCTTTGACCAAAGAGCAATTGCTGAACAGTCCAAGTGGCGACCTTTTCGGACTGTCGCAAAACGCGGGCATGGGTTGGAACCCCGCAGAAGCAGGCGGACACCAGTTTCTGATTCTCAGCACCCTGGGCGGGTTGCGGGCGCCGGATGGCCGGCCAATTGCTTTAGGGTATCACACCGGCCACTGGGAAATTGGCCTGCAAGTCCAGGCCGCGGCCGAGGCCTTTAAACGACTCAACGTCATTCCTTTCGCGGGATTCTGCTCGGACCCTTGCGACGGACGAACCCAGGGGACGACCGGCATGTTCGACAGCCTGCCTTATCGCAACGATGCGGCGGTGGTCTTTAGAAGACTTGCGCGATCTCTTCCTCTGCGGCGTGGAGTTCTGGGCGTTGCAACGTGCGACAAGGGAATGCCTGCGATGATGATGGCCCTTGCGGGGTTAAGGAACCTCCCATCGGTCCTGGTTCCCGGGGGAGTCACGCTTCCGCCCGCCGTGGGCGAGGACGCGGGGACGGTGCAAACCATTGGGACGCGATTTGCCCACGGGTTAATCTCCATCGAAGAAGCTGCCGAGGCCGGATGCCGGGCGTGCGCCACGCCGGGCGGCGGGTGCCAGTTCCTTGGCACGGCGGCTACTGCTCAAGTGGTCAGTGAAGCCCTGGGGATGTCCCTGCCCCACTCCGCCCTGGCTCCGTCAGGACAGCCGGTGTGGCTCGATATAGCAAAGCGATCCGCTGCAGCCCTGTTTGATCTGGACGCGCGCGGGCTCTGTTCAGCTGATCTTCTGACCGAGGCGAGCATTCGAAATGCAATGGTCGTGCATGCGGCTTTTGGCGGCTCGACCAATCTGTTGCTGCATATTCCAGCCATTGCCCACGCCGCCAGACTGAATCTGCCTTCGGTAGACGATTGGATTGAAGTGAATCGAAGCGTGCCCCGAATCGTGAGCGTGCTGCCCAACGGCCCGGTTCATCATCCGACGGTCCGCGTTTTCCTCGCCGGCGGAGTCCCCGAGGTGATGTTGCACCTGAGGAAATTGGGCTTGGTAGAACTCGAAGCGCTCACCGTCACCGGCAAGACGCTGGGAGAAAACCTTGATGCGTGGGAGAAATCGGAGCGACGACGCAGATTCCAGTCAATTCTTCAGGACCGCGACGGCGTGAAACCGGAGGACGTGATTTTTTCGCCTGAACAGGCGCGCGCAAGAGGCTTGAAAAGCACGCTGGCGTTTCCGAGAGGAAATTTGGCCCCGGACGGCTCAGTTTTAAAAAGCACAGCATTAGATCCGTCGGTTGTGGATGGCGATGGCGTGTATCGAAAAGAAGGGCCGGCGCGAGTCTTTGTGAGTGAACACGACGCGATGGCGGCCATCAAGCAGGGGCGAATCAAAGCCGGCGACATCATGGTCCTCGCGGGCGTCGGCCCGATGGGGACGGGTATGGAGGAAACGTACCAGCTCACCGGCGCACTCAAGCACCTGCCTTTCGGGAAACATGTCGCGCTGCTGACCGACGCCCGTTTCTCGGGCGTTTCGACCGGGGCATGCATCGGTCATATCGGTCCCGAAGGCCTGGCCGGGGGGCCGATTGGAAAGGTTTTGGAAGGCGATACCATCCGGATCCGGATTGATCTGAACCGCAACGAGGGGTCCATTGACCTGGTGGGAGAAAGCTCCGCACGATTTACGCCGCAGGCGGGTGCGGGCGTCCTGAAAAGACGAGCCATTCGAGGCGACTTGGAACCTCATCCGGCATTGCCTGATGACACTCGCCTCTGGGCCGCACTGCAATCCGTCGGCGGGGGAACGTGGAAGGGTTGCGTCTACGATGTGGATGAAATCCTGAATGCGTTGGGGCGAAGCCCACGATCGGCGAGCCGCGGCAACAGCAAAGTTCCGTCGAAACCGGCCCCGAAGCGCCGCAGCTCAAACGAACATTTTGCCAGGCGCAAAGCAACGAACAAACCGGCTACTGCGCGGCGGGCACAACACCGAAAAGGTTCGTAAAACTCCCGGGTGCGACTGTGGTCCCGTTGTTCAGCGCGTTTATGACAGGCAGCATTCGCTGAATGTCGCTTTGCAACACGAGCAGAGCCCGTATCGTGTCGCGGGAGACCGGAGTGTTAGCCATCCCCTGGGGCAGTCCGGCAGCGGCCGCCGGCACTCGAACGCCGGCGGTGGTGGGGACACTCGTGATCAAAGGAGGCCCGGTCGGGACTGCGGTGTTTACGGCTAAGTTTTGAGCAAAATTAGTGGCATCGTTTGAACTGAAATTGCCGGGCGGATTGGCGGTCGTGGTGGCCGGAACCCCGTTATCGCCAAGGCTCACAAAATCGAAGTTGTTGTTGAATAGAATAAGAATTGGCAAGGTCTGTTGCAGGTTGGTTTGCAACGCGGAAAGCGAATTGGCTAAAGCGAGCGGCGTCGCGTTGGTAGCGACGACATTCGAATTGACCGGCGCGGTCAATGCAGGGCCGCCCGGAACGAATACCGATGAAGGGGAAATGGCGGGCGTGTCAGGCGTTAACGCCACCTGGCCGTGGGCCCGGCACAGAAGAAGACCGGCAGCCGCTACTATCACAATGGATCTCATAAAGCACTCCTTGACCTCCGGCCAAACGATACGACCGGCGCGAAACAATGTCTGCGTTCCGCTCCTTAAAGCAAAGCCCCGCAACAATGTTTCTCTATGGGGTATTGTCCCCGACAACGATCCTGAACTGATCTTCTAGTGAGAGCCTGCTCCGTTGCCGGCTGCGGCTTTGGCGTTTCCGGGCGTGAGATAGGTGAGGTAATCGATCAGCCGGGCTTTCATTTCTTTACGCGGAATGATGGCGTCAATCAGTCCATGCTCGAGAAGGAATTCCGCTGTTTGGAATCCATGAGGCAACTCCGCCTGCGTGGTGTCTTTAATCACGCGGGGACCCGCGAAACCGATCATCGCGCCGGGTTCGGCGAGGATGAGGTCGCCGACGCTGGCATAACTGGCCATGACGCCGGCCATGGTGGGATCCGTCAGGACACTGATAAAAGGCAGGCCCGCACGGGCATGGTAAGCCAGGGCGCCGCAGGTCTTGCCCATTTGCATCAGGCTGAACATCCCTTCGTACATGCGCGCTCCGCCGCTGGTCGAAAAGATAACCAAGGGCAAGCCCTTGTCAGTGGCCCGCTCGACCAAACGCGTTAGCTTTTCGCCCACAACCGACCCCATGGATCCGCCCAGAAATTTGAAATCCATCACGCCCAGCGCAATCCGATGCTCGCCTATTTTGCATAGCCCGGTGATGACGGCGTCCTTGAGTCCGGTTTCCTGCTGATATTTTTGGAGCTTCGAAATATAAGAGGCAACGCCTGTAAAATGCAAAACATCGACGCTGGTCATGTCGGCATCCATCTCCTCGAAAGTGCAGGTTTCGACAAGCGAATGAATCCGCTCCCGCGACCCGATCGGAAAATGGTGCTGGCAATGGGTGCAGACCTTGAGGTTTTCATCCAATTCCTTGTCGAAAACCATCGTGCTGCATTTGGGACACTTGGTCCACAGGCCCTCAGGAATCTCTCTCTTTTTGGATTTTGCGGAGGCCAGTTTCGGCTTTTTGACAAACGTGGTGTGGCTGTTCACGGGAGGAGGAGTGACGGCGGGTTCGGCCGTTTCCAACCCAAGCGTTTTTTTCGTAAACAAGGTCGTTGCCATATGCGAGTAGAAGTTTAAGCCCAACGGGGCTGCCGAACAAGCCCCCTGTTGGCCATTGACCGCCCGCCTAAATTCCCCGGGCGACCGTCCAGACACAGACTTCGCCCGCGCCAAGGTCCATTAGAACGCGCGCGCAAGCTCCAGTCGTCGCGCCCGTTGTGAAAACATCGTCCACGAGAACGATTCGTTCGCCCTTCAACCGGGCGCGGGTTCTCGCTGCAAAAGCTTTGCGCACGTTTTCCATCCGTTCCTCCCGGCTTAGAAGAGTTTGTGTGCGGGTCGGCACCGTGCGTCGCAACAAGCGTTCGTTGACCGGCACATGGATGGCTTGACTGAGACGGTGCGCCAACCGCTGCGCCTGGTTAAATTCACGTTCGCGCAGTTTGGTTGGATGCAGCGGCACGGGCACGATAAAATTCCATTCCGTCTTGGAGAGCTCGGGAGCGGCGCACTGAGTCAGCAATTGACCGAGGAACGGCTCGAACCACAGTGCCCGCCGGTACTTATATTTGTGAATAACATCGAGCATTGTGTCGCCTGCGATCACGGCGGAGCGGGCATGGGAAAATGCCCAATTTTGGGTTTTGCAGTCCGCGCATTCAAAGGCCTGGGTGATGGCGCCCTGAAACGGCAGACCGCACCGTTCGCAAAAGGGCTTTTGAACAAATTGGATCGAGCGTCGGCAGCGCTCGCAAAGATAGCTGTCCCGGCGGCCCGCTCTGCCTTCTCCGCACACCTGGCAAATCTCGGGATAAATCAAACCCAGGCCCGCACCGAGAAACTCACTGACCGATTGAATGACTGAATTCATCCCGCCTGGTTCGCCACGGTAAACAAGGCCCGGGCCATTGCAATTCCGATTATCGCGTTGTTTCCAGGCCGGTTTTCCCCGATATTCGCAGGCTTATGGCAGGACGCCGTCAGTATCCGTTTCATTTGATTGAGCCCAAATGGCAGGCGCATTGGGATCGCGAGCAGGCGTTCCGGGCGTGGAACCCGGGTGAGAAAATCCCGTCGACCCACCCATTCGCCAAGCGTCATCCCAACATCCCGCCCGAAGCCGTACCTAAGTTCTATATCCTGGACATGTTCCCGTACCCGTCGGGCGCAGGGCTGCACGTCGGCCATCCTGAAGGCTACACGGCGACGGATATCCTCGCCCGATACAAGCGCGCGCGCGGTTTGCACGTGCTACATCCAATGGGATGGGATGCGTTCGGTTTGCCGGCCGAGCAATATGCCATCAAGACAGGTCAGCACCCACGAAAGACAACCGAGCAGAACGTCACCACTTTCAAGCGCCAGATTAAATCCCTCGGATTCAGCTACGATTGGACCCGTGAAGTCGATACGACCGACCCTAAGTATTTCCGGTGGACCCAATGGATTTTTCTGAAGTTGTACAACTCCTGGTTCAATCCGGAGTCCAATAAAGCCGAGCCGATAGATTCCCTGCCCTACCCTTGCGAGTTGGAGTCCAAAGGCTCTGACTCGGCGGAGGTTCAAGCCAAGCGCCGGGCTTATCGGGACTCGAAGCGCCTGGCGTACGTGAGCGAGGCTCCTGTCTGGTGGTGCGAGCAACTGGGAACGGTCCTGGCCAATGAGGAAGTCGTGGACGGAAAAAGCGAGGTAGGCGGGTTCCCGGTGGTGCGCAAACCGATGCGTCAATGGATGCTGCGAATCACCGCCTATGCCGAGCGGCTGTTGCAGGACCTCGATACCATCCAGTGGAGCGATTCCCTCAAAGAGATGCAGCGGAACTGGATCGGGCGCAGCGAAGGCGCCGAAGTCGATTTCGCGGTGGCTCAGTGCGGCGAGTTCCCGGGCAACGAGTGCGGCGTGCGCGACGGCAGTTCTTCCATGGCCATTCGTGTTTTCACCACGCGCCCGGACACCCTTTTCGGCGCTACCTACATGGTGCTGGCCCCGGAGCACAAACTCGTGGATGAAATCACCACGCCGGGGCAACGCGCCGCGGTGAATAATTACAAAGCCGAAGTTGCAAAAAAATCCGACCTCGAGCGCGCAGAACTGGCGAAGGACAAAACGGGTGTCTTCACCGGCGCCTACGCCATCAACCCCGTCAACGCCAAACGGATCCCCATCTGGATCGCCGACTATGTTTTGGCCAGCTACGGCACGGGCGCAATCATGGCTGTGCCGGCTCACGACACGCGCGACTTCGAGTTTGCGACCAAATTCAATTTGCCGATCCTTCAGGTCGTGGCGCCGCCCACCGGGCAGGACTGGCACGGTTATGTCGGGGACGGCACCGCCGTTCATTCCAGCAGTGACACGATTTCGCTGGATGGGTTACCCACTGCCGAAGCCAAGCGAACGATAACGCAATGGCTCGAAGCAAATAAATGCGGCAGGAAAACTATCAATTACAAGCTCCGGGATTGGCTTTTCAGCAGGCAACGGTATTGGGGCGAACCGTTCCCCATTGTCTGGAAAACCGGCCGGGACGGACGGCCTTACCACGAAACCTTGCCGGAATCGGCGTTGCCGTTGCTGCCGCCGCCGCTCGACGATTACAAGCCGACTGCCGAGGGGCAACCGCCATTGGCCCGCGCTACCGATTGGGTCAACCTGCCCGATGGCAGCGTCCGCGAGACCAACACCATGCCTCAATGGGCCGGGAGTTGCTGGTATTACCTGCGCTACCTGGACGCCGGAAACGCCCAAACCTTTTGCAGCCCGGCGGCCGAAAAATATTGGATGGGCACGACGACGCCTGGCTCTACGGCGACCCGTCCGACTCCGGGCGTTGACCTGTACGTCGGTGGAACCGAGCATGCCGTTTTGCACCTCCTTTACGCGCGGTTCTGGCACAAAGTTCTTTTCGACCTGGGATGGGTTTCCACAGGCGAGCCCTTTTTTAAACTGGTGAACCAGGGACTTATCCTCGGCGAGGATTCGCAGAAGATGTCAAAGTCCCGCGGCAACGTTATCAATCCTGACGTTATTCTTGCCGAATACGGGGCCGATGCGTTTCGGCTTTATGAAATGTTCATGGGCCCGCTCGAAATGACCAAGCCCTGGAGCACCACAGGAGTTGAAGGCGTTTATCGCTTTCTCGGCCGTGTGTGGCGGCTCTTTGTCGACGAGGCCAGCGAAACGGAATTCGAGCAGAACTGCACCGCCGCGCCCGATCAGGGGACGGAGTTCCTCGAAAAGATTCGCCTTGGCTCGGCCATTGTTCAAACGGCGCCGGAGCCGGCCCAGTTGAAAGCGCTGCATGCATGCATCAAAAAGGTGACCGAAGACCTGGATGGCTTGCGCTTTAACACGGCCATTTCAGCTCTGATGGTCTTCATTAATGAAGCAATGACATGGCAGGTTCGGCCGGCGGCTGTGTTGCGCGAGTTTTTGATCCTCTTGCAGCCGTTTGCTCCGCACCTGGCGGAGGAACTTTGGTCAAAACTCAACGCCACGACCGGTGCCGCCCAGCATCCGTTGACATACGCCCCCTGGCCACCATTCGACTCCGCACTGCTCGTCGAAGACGTCGTTGAAATCCCTGTCCAGGTAAACGGAAAACTCCGCGATGTGATGAAAGTCCAGGTAAACACTCCGGCGAGCGAATTGGAATCGCTGGCGAAAGCCTCGGACAAGGTCAAACCGTTTATTGAAGGAAGGACGATAAAGAAGGTAATCGTGATCCCCAAGCGCCTGGTCAACATCGTTGTGGCGTAGGAATCGTGGTTGCCGCGGGCTGGAGGCAGGTTAATTACCACCAGGTTCGCTCTGTAAGCGCTAACAATCGCCCGAGCGACCCGCACCGCCTTATTGTGAACCGGCCCGCAATATGCTACTCTGGTTTGGGTGAACCGCTTGACCAAAGGTGAACAATTGGTTCTTTGTGTGGTATTGGGCTTGTTATTGTTAGGCTGGGCCGTGAAGATCTACCGTTCAGGCCATCCACCGGTACTTACGGTCGAACCTGTAAAACTTTAGAATGCAAGACGTTAGTTTCGAAGAAGCCCTGGAGATTATAACGATCAAAGACCCGCGCTATCCGCGCGACGCCTATTTGTTTGTCCGGGAAGCTTTGGATCACACCCAGCGAACGCTAATCCGCGACAAGCAAGGCAGTATTCGCCACGTCTCCGGGCATGAATTGCTCGAAGGAATCAAGAGTTACGCCGCGTCGCAATTCGGCCCAATGGCAGTCATGGTTTTTGAATCGTGGGGGATTCACTCGTGTCAGGACTTTGGCGAACTGGTTTTCAATATGGTCGAAACGGGCGGCTGCCCCAGTCTTTGCAGCGACGATATCCCCGACGTAGCATCCTTGGGAAAACGACTGCAGCAGCCCTCGCACTTGCTCTCAGCTTATATTTGGAAAAATCTCTCGGTCACGACGCGGCAACTGCTGGAGAGTTCGCCTGCGTCTCTGGAAGCCCGCGAGCTTTTGACCAACGATTTGAACAGGATCATCCACGCCGGGCCGCTTTACGACCCGCAGCGGTTCGCCTCCGTGCCGCTTTCTGATGAGACCCGAATGCTTGTGGGTCGACAACTCTCGGGGGTTCCGCTCGCGCAATTGAATCGTTTGCTGCTCGAATGCGCTTACCCAGGCGATATTCCAAAAAGCCACGGCCTGTTGGCCAAAACCAAGAATGATTCAAGGGCCGATTTCGAAGACGGCTTCGATTTCTACGAAGCGTTTTGTCGGCCGTATCTTCCACCCAGCAAACAAGCCTCCGCCCGATCGGATCCCGTGGGCAAAAGATAGCCCGTGGCGCGAGGAGGGCCCACAGAGACAGCAAAAGGAGTCTGCGACAGGGTTTGAGGATGACTTCCGCCACGGTTTCAGCGGCGGCTGTTTTAGATTCTACTCTTGTGTTTCGTATCTTCCATTCGTTGCGCTCTGTTCGTTTTTCGGCTTAAGTTACCGGCCACATAATGATTTCAACCAAAAGCAGCGAAGCGCCGCACGTCGGCGCCATTCCTTCAATGCCTCCCGGCGTTAGCCTGACCACGCTTGAAAACGGCCTGAACGTGATCATTCGCGAGGACCATAGCGCGCCCGTGGTATCAGCCCAGGCCTGGTGCATGGCCGGCAGCATTCACGAAGGCAAATGGCTCGGCGCAGGCCTCTCGCACGTCCTGGAACACATGCTGTTTAAAGGCACCACAACCCGTCCAGGCAGCCGCATCGATCAGGAGGTCCAGGAAGCCGGCGGTTACATGAACGCCTACACTTCCTTTGACCGGACGGTTTACCATATTGACGTTCCCAACACTGGCGCCCGGGTCGCGATCGATATCCTCTGCGACATCATGCAGCACGCCACTTTGCCCGCGGACGAACTCGAGAAGGAAAAGCAGGTGATCGTGCGCGAAATGGACATGAACCTGGATGACCCGGGCAGGCGAGCGAGCCGCCGGCTTTTCGAAACGGCCTACACCCGGAGCCCATACCGATTCACAATTATCGGTTATCCCGACATCTTTAATGAAGTCAAACAGAGCGATATCCTCGATTATTACCGCGAGAAATATTCACCGAACAACGTGTTTTTCGTGATTGCCGGCGACATCAATTCCGCGGACGTCCTGGCCCAGGTGCGCAATGCCTATATGAAAAGCAAGGCCAGAGCACTCCCCCCGGTGGTCTTGCCCGAAGAACCGCCCCAGGTCGCCCCGCGCGAGATCGTCGAGGAAGCTCCGATCGAGCTTGGCCATTTCCATGTCGCCTGGCACATCCCGGAGTTACGGCATCCCGATGTTCCCGTCCTGGATATTCTCGCGGCGATTCTCGGGCACGGACGGAGTTCGCGGCTGTACCAGCAGGTCCGTGAAGCGCGCAGGTTAGTCCATGCCGTTGATGCCTGGACCTACAGCCCCGGCGCGCCCGGATTGCTGGGGATGAGCGCCACTTGCGATGGCGATAAGTTCCTGGTGGCGCGCGACGCCATGCTCGAAGAGGTCGAAAAAATCAAAAACGGCCGCATTACTCCCGAAGAGATCGGCAAAGCGGTTAAACAATTCCTTTCGGCCACGCTGTCCTCGCGCAAAACCATGCAAGGCCAGGCGCAGGACCTCGGCTCAAACTGGCTTGCGGCAAACGACCTCAGCTTTTCCGAGCGTTACCTCGCCGCGGTGCGAAAAGTCACACCCGCCGACCTGCAGCGCGTCGCAGAAAATTACCTTCGCCCCGAGAATCGGTCCGTGTACGGCTTGCTCCCGACGGGCGCCGCGCCAAAAGCCGGCGCGATCATCGAAGGCGCGAGCGAGCACCCGATTCGGAAGTTTGACCTGCCCAACGGCCTGCGATTGCTCATCAAAGAGGATCATCGTCTTCCGTTTATTGAACTTCGGGCTGTGTTCAGAGGCGGCGTCCTTGTCGAAACCATTTCCAATAGCGGCATTACCCAGCTTATGGGCAAACTTCTGCTCAAAGGAACGACGTCGCGTTCGGCTGAGGAGATCGCGCTTCAAATCGAATCCATTGGCGGAAGCATCGATAGCTATGGCGGAAACAACAGTTTCGGCGTCAACGCTGAAGTCCTTTCCAGCGATTTCCACACCGGCCTGACTCTTCTTGCGGATGTGCTTTTAAACCCGACGTTCCCCTCAGGGACGCTGGAACGGGAACGTGAGGTGCAGTTGGCCGCGATTCGTTCCCAACGCGATCACCTCCTGCAAAGCGCGTCCAAAGCCATGAGACGGGCGCTCTTTGGCGAAACCGGTTACGGACTGGACGCACTCGGCTCCGAACCCAGTCTCCAACAAATCCACGTGGATCATCTCAAGGAATTCCACGCAGCACATGCGACCCCCGACAATTGCGTATTGGCGGTTTACGGGGATGTCGACACCGATCGAGCCAAAGTGGCAGTCGAGGAAGCCTTCTCGATATGGAAGGGCGGCGGCCAGGCCAATGCCGCCCGCCAGAAGATCGTCTCTGCGGACAGCGCTATTAGCGGACTGCGACGCGTCAATGAGACTCGCGACAAGAAACAGGCCGTGATTGTAGTCGGGTATCGCGGCACCTCCCTAAAGGACGCGGACCGCTACGCGTTGGAACTGCTCCAGGAATCCTGCAGTGACCTGGGCTCCCGATTGTTCATGCGCGTTCGGGAGAAACTCGGGCTCGCGTATTATGTCGGCGCGCAAAATTTCGTCGGCCTTGCCCCCGGCTACTTCGCTTTCTATGCGGGAACGATGCCCGAAAAAGCCGACCTGGTTGAAAAGGAACTGCTCAGTGAAGCGGAATTGCTCCGGGTGGAGGGCTTGACCGAGGAGGAACTGAGACGCTCGAAAGCCAAAATTATCGGCCAGAAAAAAATTGCGCGGCAAGACCTTGGCGGCCTGGCGATGACCACCGCGCTGGATGAACTATATGGCCTCGGCTACGGTTACAGCGACTCTGAAGACTCGCTTTATGAGGCTGTAACTCTTGAGCAGGTGAAGGCAGCGGCGGTGAAATTTCTGAGGGTGGATGCCCTCGTCATCGCCACCGTGAAACCTGCGTAGCGCTCTCTGCCTGCTCCCGCCGTTGAGAGCCCTGAGCTCTGCCGAACGCCGCTGTGCGAAAGGAATTATTTGTCCGCGGGCGGGCTTTTAATGCCGTCCAATGCGGAATTCAAAACGCCGTGCGCGCGGGCCAGGGCGTCATCCAGCCGGGCGCATTCCTCGAGGTTCGCTTCGTCAAGCGGGCGCTTGCTGAGCAGGCGCATGGCAAACTCGCTGCACTCACGCCGCATCGAATTGAGTTCGTAAGCGATTTGAGCGGCATATGCCAAGGGCAATGTGTTCGGTTTTTCGGGTTGGTCCATCGGCGCGGAAGGTAGGCGCTCGACGACTCCGTGACATTCAGACAAACCACTATTGCGGCATCGGTGTTTGTCTGACACGGATCATAAAGTTTCAGGCGCAATCCCGGTCTTCTGCGGCGCAGAATCGGCCGCTAGCCCAAGCCTAACTTCGACAGCCTGTGTTTCTCTGATTAACGCGGGATTCTCCAGCGTGAGCAGGATTCTTTGTCCCTTTTGTTCGAAGTGATGTCTCGCGCGGCGGCCTCGAACCTTAACCTCGGCGCGCTGTACCCGGGTTCCGGCCGGAACTTCGAAACTCAGCGTGCTTATCTCCAGTGACCCGCTCTTCAGCGCAATAAGGCAGTTCATCCCTTCTGCAGCTGCGGTCTGGGAAAACGTTCCCCATCCCGCGGCAGTGGTAAAGGCGGCCTTGAAGTTTCCCTTGCTGGGACCAGGTCCAAAGACTTTCGGAGCGAAGCCAAGATGTTTGGAGGGACCGTGGTATTCATAACCGCACGCAGCCAGGAACACGCCATAGCTGGCCATGCTTCGCGCGTAATGATCGCCACACTCGATTTCGTTCCACGGGTTCCGTCGAGACGGATGATACCGGTTGTGAACCGCCCGGGTTACCGCCAGGCCCTCGGTGACCAGACCTTCCCAAATCATGTGGCCCGCGGCCTGGTATTCAAAACCGTTCATGCATTCATTGAAATAGCCTGCCGCCCAATCGGGCCCCTTCCCTTTCGCCTGGGAATAGTCCCAATCCGCGCGCGGGAAAGTGCACATTAACAAGCCCGCCTCTCCGGGCATCGCATACCATCGCCCAGCAGTATATTCTTTCCTGTAAGGCCCCACGTCCGGACTGAAGTTGTAACGGTAGAGTGATTTCAATGCCGACAGAGTTTGGGGCTTCGGAAAAACGCGCGGCAGGCCGACCTGAAATGCCCAGCTCTGTCCAAAAACCTGGTCGATTTCACAACCGGTTCCGGAGTTGATTGCGTCCAGGTGGCGAGGGTCTGGCTTGTTGATAAAGTATTCTCCGTCGAACAGTTCGTCGGTGATGTTTTTTTGGCCTTTAATGAAAATCCGCCTGCAATCTGAAGCGAAGGAGAGGTCGCCGACTTCGTGCGCCATCGTCTCGGCCGCCAGCAGCGCGGCCAGGTAGAGACCGCTCAGCCAGGAAACAGGGCCGAACCAATCCGTGTCGAGCGTGTTGTGCTGATTGCTTTGGATCAGGCCATCGCCGTCGCCATCCTTGGCGATCAGCCACTGTGTGGCTCGCTTGATTGCTGGCCAGGTCCGGTTCAGAAATCCGGAGTCCACGGACATTTGATGTTCGCGCAAGGCCCGCAGAATCGCGCCAGCCTGGGCATCGATTGCGGGAAAGTCGTTGAATTCACCCCTGAAATGGATCGCACCGTCCGGCTGGAGCGCCAGCCCGAAGTCGATTTTTTCGCGGGTCATTCTCTCCAAATCGGGAAACAGCCGCGCAACCGCGTGCGCGTATTGCCATACATGGGCGCAGGTGCCTTCGCAGCAGCCCACCCCTTCCCACCCATAAAACCGTCCGTTACCGAAGCGATAAGCCGTGGAAGTTGCAAGAATTGAGGTATTGAGGAATGTGCGGTCCAGGAACCAAAAAGGCAGAGTCGAGTCGTACCATGTGTCATGCCAAAGGCGTGTCTGCCGGGTCAAACGATTGAAATCGTTTGAGACATAAGCCGCCACATCCAAAGCCGAGCCGAACCGGCTCGCGTAATGGCGTCCGGGCGGCAGGCGGCTCATCCTGAGGTTCGGCATGTGCCAGGCGAGCACGAAAGCAACACGGACTGCGCTGTTTGGCGCCACGACGAGTTTCCGGGTGACCGAGCCCACCAATTTCTCCCCTAAAGGCTTCGTCGCTGAAGCAGGTGAAGAGGAGCGTTCCGTCGATTCGGCGGTGTCAGGCCGAGCGGAATCGGAACGTTTCGGATCCACGATGCCCAAAACCAGTGTTCCGAAATCAGGTTCATCGGCCAGGGATCCAGCCGCCGGTTGGTCCGAGGTTTTAGTCGGGACTTCCTGCGCGGAACCAGCTCCCGCGCTGCAACTCACGGCCAGAAGGTCTTTGGCTCGCACTACGTTGTTGTGTCTCAGGCCTGGCCGGGTGCGGCTGCTGTGCAGACAAACAGCATTTTCAAGCCAGCCGGACAGTTCCACTTCGACTCGCCCAGCAGTGACGTTTGAAACTGTAAATTCGAAAACAGTCGCTGGAAGTGACGAATCTTCTGTGTTCAAAGGTATGAACGGAGAGAAAGCCTGCAGATCGACTTTAACAGGCATCGCGCCATCGCTAAAGCTCACAAAAGCTATGGGATACTGCCCCTTGAATTGGACATTACTCCAATGCGTCATGTCCAGTGGCCGCATTTCCTTGCCGGACACCTTTATGCCAAACCCCTGTTCGACCGGGAACGACGGTGTCAGCGGCTTGGCATAATGCTCCGCCCCGGTCGAGACGCGTTGATTGAAGATGTCCCAGCACCACAGTCTCCCATCTCCGCCCAAGTACAATTGGCCGGCGCACAACCCACCAATCGGCATTCCAATCTTCTCCAGGTCGCCTCCGTGATAAACAGCGGGTTCGCCGCGCTCCGTGAGAGATCGCGTCCAATCTTCCCGAAGCTTTTTGTCCGCGGGAACCAACCGATCGAAATCGTTGCGGGTGAACGGCCCGGCCATCGCGCCAACGGGAGAACCGGCGAGCAACCCGACCGCAAGCCCGGCGGTCTTCAAAAACTCACGGCGATTCCAGGTGGCGCCGCGCCCGTTCGATGAACAATGGCAATTCGCATCCGAACAACCGGGTGTGGACTTGATATTCATAACGTCGGAATCAGAAAACTCGATAGCGCGGCCGGATTAAGAACCTCAACGTCAGGAACCCGTCCGTCTGCCTGCGGTGGCCGCTGCTGCAGCCGGTTGCTGCGCTGACCCGGCAGCAAGCGGTTGGTTCTGTCCTGACCAAAGGCGATTGATTACGGCGATCAGGACAGCGCCACTCACTACCAGTATAAGCAAGAGCAACAGCGCAAGCCCGGTCCGGCCGAATAAAAAATTACCGACCATGAAAAGGCCGGACCAGATGACGGTGCAGCCGGCAACCCAACCGACAAGGGCTAACGGCATATTTTCGCCTGTAGCAGCTGCCGCATCGGACTCCCCGGCCTGTTCCCGAATGATTCGCCAACCGGGCCCGAACGGCTTCACTTTCTTATAAAAATTGACAAGCGTGCGACGGTCAGTGGGGGGTCCCAGGAAAGCCGTCGTTACCCAGCAAACCGTGGTGACGGCAATGGTCAGAAGCAACGCCACGTGGGTGCTGATCACCGTTCCATGGCTTCGCAAACCCAACAAAACAAGAGAAACGCCGAACGAACTAATCATCGCAACGACTTCGCACCACGCATTGATACGCCACCAAAACCATCTCAAAAGGTAAAGCAGCCCGGTGCCCGCGCCGACCTGCAGGATGACGTCGAATGCATCTTTCGCCGTGTCGAGGACGTACGTCAGCCCAGAGGCGCACAAAAACAGGCCCACCGTCGCCAGGCGCCCCATCCAAACGTAGTGATGTTCAGATGCGCTTTTGTCGATGAAACGCCGATAAAAATCATGCACCAGGTAGGACGCGCCCCAATTCAAGTGCGTCAGGATGGTCGATGAATTTGCGGCAATCAGCCCCCCAACCATAAGCCCGATGAAACCTGCCGGCAGGAATTTCAGCATTGCCGGGTATGCGATGTCGTGGCCGAGAAGCTTCGGGTCGAGGTTTGGAAAAGCCTTTTGGATATCCGAAAGTTGAGGAAAAACCAAAATCGAACAAAGCGCCACAAGGATCCATGGCCAGGGACGCAGCACGTAATGCGCGAGGTTGAAGAAAAGGACGGCCCCGAGCGAATCCTTCTCCGATTTGGAAGCCAGCATCCGCTGGGCGATATAGCTTCCGCCGCCCGGTTCGGCGCCCGGGTACCACACGGCCCACCACTGGACCGCGATGGGCATGACGAACACCGCAACAGCAACATCCCAATTGTTTTTGAAATCGGGAAGGATATTGAGGTAGTTGAGTCCATTGGGTCCAGTTTTGGCGGAGAGCGTGGAGACCAGAGTTTGCAACCCTCCAACATGTTTGACGGCAAACCATGCCGCCGCGATCACCGCGGTCATTTTCACGAAGAATTGGATCATGTCGATCACCAGGACACCCCAAAGCCCGGAGTGAGCCGCGAAAATCACGTTGAGGACGCCGCAGAACAGCAAGGTTTCCCATCGCGGCATGCCGAAAAGGATCGCTGCGATCTTACAGGCCGCCAGCATGACCGTGGCCATGATCATGCAGTTGAAAAGGAACCCGAGGTAAACCGATCGAAATCCGCGCACAATGCTCGCGGCCGTACCGGAATATCGGATTTCATAAAACTCCAGGTCAGTCATGACACCGGAGCGGCGCCACATTCGAGCGTAGAAAAAAACCGTGGCCACCCCGGTCAGGGTAAAGGCCCACCAACACCAGTTGCCGGCGACTCCCTGCCGGCGTACGATATCGGTTACCAGGTTGGGCGTGTCGCTGCTGAAGGTCGTTGCCACCATGGACAGGCCCGCAAGCCACCATGGAACAGAACGGCCCGAAGCGAAAAATTCCGTCGTACTTTTCCCGGCGCGATTGCCGAAAAACAGCGCAGGCAAAAAACAAATCGCCAGCGTTGCTAAAACAATGATCCAATCAATAAGCGCCAGGTGCACGCGGCAACCTCAATCGAGCGGTTTGATGGATATGTTCCGAAACGCCACGGGGTCATTGTGACCAGCAAAACCGAAATAACCGCGGGTCCGGTCCTTGCCCGGGTGCGCGTGGCCGGCCATGAAGTCGTGCACCTTACTCAGATCGCAGTCCAGGATCACTGTTCCATTAAGCTCTACCTTCATCGTCGAGCCTTTCACGGTGACTTCCTCGTAATTCCACTCATTGATCGGATGCTGGTAGCCTCGCTGGGCCGCGACCATGCCGTACGCCGAACCGTGGGCTTGTCGTGGGTCGATCTTTTCCCCGGTGGCTTTCTCATAATTATCATCCAGCACCTGGCATTCACACATGCCCACGTACGCCGTATCGCCTGAGCCCGGATACCGTATCGCCAGGCCATTATTGCCGCCGGGCGGCAGTTTGAATTCCAGTCGTGCGACAAAGTCCCCATACTCCCGCTTCGTGTAAATCGTTCCGCCTTTGCCCGGACGACACATGATCGCGCCGTCCTTGACCTGGTATTCGTCCACCGGCCCGCCCCACCCCTCAAAATCCTTGCCGTCGAACACGGACTCGAAGCCCTGAGGATCGGTTCCCCTCAAGAGTTTGTTGGCTTCGTCGGACCCAATCTCGCGTATGAAAAGGTTGCGCCAGCGGATTTCGCCGCCGTGGGTTTGCAGCTGCAACGGGCCTTTCGGAGGAACCGGCAGGCTGCGGTCGTAATAATTCTCGAGGATCGCGCCATTGACGGTTTGCTGGTCATTCAGCCATACCCAGACACGGGATCCCACCATGATCACTCTGAAATGATTCCATTCGCCAAAGGGCTTGTCCGCTTTCACGAGAGGATCCTTTCCCGGTGCACCGGGACTATTGTTCCAGAGTCCGCCCGAACCTTTATCCGCGCCAAGGTTGAATTTGTCTTTCTCGGTTGAATCCCAGATTTGAACCTGCGGGCAGCCCCGCAGGTAAATGCCGCTGTCGGCGAGGGGGACAGTGCGATAATCAATGAGCAACTCGAAATCGCCGTAGTTTTTGTCGGTGGTGAGGTAAAGTC
>DATGLT010000085.1:0-10912 GCA_035294005.1 Verrucomicrobiia bacterium | reverse complement strand
CCATTGTACCGGAGCTTTTGAGGACTAAACCCTATGGCATGCCAGGTGTCCTCTCCTATGCTTCACTGGGGCTAGTTGGCCCCGTAAGAAAACATAAGAAGAATAGGAAACGTTATGAGCCTGGGAACAATCTTAATCGTCTTGTTGGTGTTGGCGCTCATTGGTGTGTTGCCAACCTGGGGTTACTCCAGCTCTTGGGGTTACGCTCCGGGTGGGATCGTCGGATTATTGCTGGTGATTATTATCGTCCTGGCGCTTTTGGGGCGGCTGTAACCCAAAGCCTCTGGACACATTAACGGTCCCGTGGCGCGCTTGTTCGAGCAAGCGCGTCCCGGGCTTCGCGTTTTTATTCCCGTTCAATCTTTCTCCATAGCACTTGACCCCATTGGAATAGCGCCGGTTGACCCCGATGCTTCAGTACGGGGGTTTAACCCAATGAGTTTTGAACTAAATTGTGAACAAAGGAAAACAAGCATGAAAAGAATAGCAATGTTACCGGCGGCTTTATGCAGCCTGAGCCTCGCCCTGTTATCGGCGAATGCTCAACCCGCAGCAACAAGCACAGCCGCTAACCCACTGTCCCAAGCCGAGCGGGCCGCGAACCTATATGGCCGCGAGATCCTCAGCTCCGACAACCAGCAGGTTGGAAAGATAGACAACGTGGTGGTTGACCTCGAATCCGAGCACATCCTCTATGTCGTTCTCAATACCTCGAGAGGCAAAGCGGCCGTTCCGCCTGAAGTGATTGGCCAGTCAACGGGCAACACACTCCGGGCCAATGCAGCCAAAACTAAAATTGAGAGTGCTCCGCAATTCACGAGCAACAACGACACGCCTCAGCAACTTGGACAAGCCAGCTTCGTGAACCAGGTCTATCAGTATTTCGGGCAAAGTGCATGGTGGCAGGGCAGTGCCGGCGCCGACCAGGGTGCGTTTCATAACGTTCACAAGCTGAACCAGCTTATTGGCATGAACGTCGAGGACGTCAACAATCGTTCCATCGGCAAGATCAGCAATGTCGTGGTCGACATGCCGACCGGGCGACTGCTTTACGTCGTTTTCTCCCCGGCCGCCAGTTTGAATCTGGGCAATAATCTTTATGCCATGCCTTCTGATGCATTCACCTTGAGCAGCGATCAGAAGCACCTCGTCACCGGGGTCGATACACAGAAGCTGGCCGGGGCTCCTCACTTCGCGAACAACAGTTGGCCCTCTTTGACCGATTCTTCGTTCGCATCGCAGGTTTATCAGTATTACGGAAAGCAGGCGTGGTTTAACAACGGCACTGCAGGCTCGATCAAACCAACGGGCAGGTAAGCGTTACAAGAACGAAAGACGGGCCTTGGCCCGTCTTTCGTTCACTCCAGGTGAGCTTTTTCGAGCAGCACCTTTTCTTTCTCCGAATATGTCAATTGCTTCGCGGCTTCTCTCGCCTGCGGAGTCATCTTCTTCCAGGTCTTTTGCAATGCGTTGACGATCTTCTCTTCGGGGCTTCGTGAGGCCAGATCGGCAAATTGCCGTTCCAAAAATACCAGGCAAAGAGCGTCTTCAAGCACGCGGCTTTCCGGGTCGGCGGGAAATGCCGCTTTTGAGATCAGGGCCTGGACGTGGGCGACGGTTGCGGAGTCGTAACCCACTTCCTGGAGGACGGAGGCCGCCTTTTCCGCATGGAAGGCTTTGAGATCCTGCCGCCAGCGAAGGTAGCCTGCGCGGGTTAAAGGATACGCGTCCCGGGCGATCGTCCAGCGACAGAGGTGAGCCGCCCTTGCGGCAAGCCTCAACCCCTCGGAAGCTTGAGGCTCGATCCGCAGGACCCATTCAGTCAGCCACCGGGCATAGATCAACTCGCGCGGGCCCGTCTCGTCCCCCTGCGTCAGCAAGTGAGGATCTTTGGCATTCTCCTCATCAAAACGTCGGATTGCCCTTTCGAAGCGATCGAGGTGTTGCGGCGCGGAAGGCGTTTCCATGTGCTTTGTGTTGTCGCAAAAATGCGCTATGGTGACAACACTGAACCTGCGGGCCAGGGCCCGCTTCCGCCTGCACACCGTATGATTAAGCCGAATTTAAACGGGCCGCCGTCGCCTGAAGAGTTCCAGCGGCACTTGGCGGATTTCGTCCGTCAACAATTTCATTCCGCCGGAAAGCAAGCCCAGGCTTCGGAAGCCCCTCCGTCAGGGTCGGAGCATAGCCCGGGCAAGAATGACCCCTTCGAATTTCGATATAAACCGCGCGATATAAAGACTTACCTGGACAGGTTCGTCGTCAAACAGGATGACGCCAAGAAGGTGTTGAGCGTGGCGCTGTGCGACCATTACCATCATGTGCGGTTGGCTCTGGACGAGAAGGAATTCCCCAACTATACCAAGCAAAACGTTATCCTGCTCGGCCCCACGGGCGTTGGAAAAACGTTCCTGATCCGCAAAGCCGCCGACCTGATAGGAGTGCCGTTCGTCAAGGCCGATGCCACGAAATTCTCGGAAACCGGCTATGTCGGTGGCGATGTCGAGGATATGGTGCGCGACCTGCTCCGGTTGGCAGACGGGGACGTCACTCGGGCTCAGTACGGGATCATCTACATCGATGAGATCGACAAAATTGCTGCCGCCAACAACGTCAGCGGACGCGATGTCAGCGGGCGAGGGGTGCAGACCAACCTGCTGAAATTGATGGAGGAAACCGAGGTGCCCGCTCGTTCACAGAACGATATCGCCGGTCAAATCCAAGCGATGATGGATTTCACGCAGCGCGGGCGCAAGCCGCCGGCCACCATCAACACCCGTCATATTCTGTTCATTGTCAGCGGCGCTTTCGAGGGTTTGGAAAAGATAGTGCGCCGGCGATTGCGCGACGCAACCATCGGCTTCGCGGCGAAGGAACGGCCCGAAGAGAAGACCGAAGCAGTCCTGGGCGAGGCTCAGACCCGGGATTTCATCGAGTTTGGGTTCGAGCCCGAATTTATCGGACGCCTGCCGGTGCGCGTGGTTTGCCATTCGCTGAATGAGGAGGACCTTTTTTTGATTCTGAAGACATCCGAGAGCAGCATCATTCGCCAATACGAACAGGATTTTGCGGCTCATTCAATCGAGGTGCTTTTTTCCGATGAAGGCTTGCGGCGCATCGCCGAGAAGGCCGGCACCGAAGGGACCGGCGCGCGGGGTTTGATGACCATTTGCGAAAGAGTGTTTCGCGATATCAAATTCGACCTGCCGTCATCGACAGTTAAGAGGTTCGTTGTGACGCGCGAGTTGGTGGACAACCCGTCGGCCGAATTGACGAAAATGCTGGCCGATCCGCCGCAGGAGGAACGGATTGTTGCACGGCAGCTGGTGGAGGAGTTTGCCCAACGTTTTTACGAACAGCATGGGATGAAAATCCATTTCACAGCCGGCGCGGCCGATGTCCTGGTCTCAGACGCGCTCTCGGGTAAACAGTCGGTTCGCGATCTTTGCGGCGCGAGATTCAAAGACTTTCAGTTTGGACTCAAGTTGATCGCCCAAAACTCGGGCCAGCGCGAGTTCACGCTCGATACCGACGCTGTCCGTGAACCGGACAAAGTGCTTAGCGAATGGGTCGTTTCAAGCTATCGGCCCAAAGAAGGCGAGACTAGCACCTGACTCGACGGTGCGGTCGGGCAGAGGCCAGGCCGTTAGCACGCCAAATAATCATTATCCTCTGCGGGCGCCGCTTCGCTTCAGAAGAACCTCGTATAAGGCTGCTTTGGAACTTCACGCGTCCGAACGCGCCGCGCTAACCGCAGTTTTATATTCCCCCAAGCCTGGAAATCCGCTTATCTGAAGCTGGTGCCCAATACGGTCGTTAAGAAACAAAAGAGACCCCAAACTGCAGATCTCAACGCGGATCAGGGTTCGGGCTGGGCTCAAATTCTGCACCAATCTGGGATCATATCTGCCGGCCTGGTGGTGGTGGTGGCCTGTGTGTTTTGGCCGGTCCACGCGTTTGATTTTGTAAACTACGATGACGCCGACTATGTGAGCGCCAACGCTCACGTTCAGAGTGGATTGACCGGGCAGAACCTTTACTGGGCTTTTACCACTGGGCACGCCTCCAACTGGCATCCGCTTACATGGATTTCGCACATGCTCGATTGGCAGCTATTCAGCGCGCATCCATCAGCCGATCACGTGGTGAACATGGTCATCCATGCGCTGAATACTGCCCTGCTTTTTGCGGTCCTGCGTCGCCTTACGGGTGCGCACTGGCGCAGCGCATTAGTGGCCCTCCTGTTCGGCATCCACCCGCTGCGCGCCGAGTCCGTTGCCTGGATCTCCGAGCGCAAGGACGTGCTGAGCACGTTCTTCTTCCTGCTCACCGTTGGGTCCTATGGCATCTATGCCGCCAGTTTAAACGCGGAGGCTCACAGTGCTCGAATATCGCGCCGTTGGTATTGCGCGGCTTTGGCTTGCTTCGCGCTCGGACTGCTCAGCAAACCGATGCTGGTGACAGTCCCGTTTCTGCTGCTTGTTTTAGATTATTGGCCGCTGCAACGGTTCGCACCGGACCGGGACGGGTTGCGAAGAGTGCCGCGTTTGGTCCGGGAAAAAATTCCTTTTGCCGTGATGGCGTCGATTTCCAGCATCATAACCTTTGCGGTGCAACGCAAAGGCGGCGCCGTCTCCACCAGCCTGAGCTTATGGGAACGCGTGGCGAATGCGCTGGTGTCGTACGCTCGTTATGTTGGGAAAACGGTGTACCCGGTCGATTTGTCGGTGTTATATCCGCATCCTGGCCACTGGCCTTTGTGGGCGGTTGCGGGGAGCGCGACGGGGTTGGTGGTTGTTTGCGCATTGGCAATTCTCAATGTGCGCAGGGTCCCGTACGCCGCGGTGGGCTGGTTCTGGTTCCTCGGCGGGTTGGTCCCCGTGATCGGGTTCGTGCAGGTCGGGATTCAGTCGATGGCCGATCGCTACACGTATATTCCCGGGATTGGGCTTTTGATTGCGATCGTTTGGGGAGCTGCGGAATTAATGGATTTGGGACCCCGGTTCAAGCCGATCGCTGGCGGTGGTGCGGTGTTGGTATCTGGGTTCCTGGCGTTCCTCTGTGCACAGCAGATTCAATTCTGGCGCAACAGCGAAGCCCTGTTTAAACACGCCATTGAGGTCACTTCCAACAATTATCTCGCCTATAACAATCTTGGCTTTTACCTGTCGTCCAAAGGGGAGCTCGAACGAGCCAAAGAGAATTATAAGAAATCTCTGGAGATCAACCCTGGGTATCCAGATGCCTTGAATAACCTCGGATACGCCCTCGCGGGGGAGAAAAAGGTGATGGAAGCGATTCCTTTATACGAAGCGGCTTTGCGACAGAGCCCCAATCATCCGGAGATTCATAACAACCTGGGAAACGCTTTTTCCGAACTCGGCAGGTTGGACGAAGCCATTGCCCAATACCAGATCACTTTACGACAGGAACCGGACCATGCCGATGCCCACAATAATTTGGGCATAGCGCTCGCCATGCAAGGTAAGTTGGAGGATTCGATTTCGCACTTTCGCGCAGCCATTCGCGCCAAACCTGGATACGCGAGCGCGCACAGTAACCTGGGCAATGCCCTCGCGGCTCTACATAGAATTCCGGAAGCGGTTGCCGAGTACCAGGAATGCCTGCGACTCAACCCCAACGATCCTCAAGCCCACAATAACCTGGGAAACGCCTTGGTCGAACAGGGAAACCTCCAGCAGGCCATTGAACAGTACCGGCTCTCGCTTGGGTTGAATCCGGCCAACCCGGAGGCGCACTTCAACATGGCTGTGGCCTTGGAACGGCAAAACAATCGCGCAGAAGCCTCCGCCCACTTCCAGGAAGTGCTCCGCCTTAATCCTGCAAACGCGGAAGCGCGCAAGCAGTTGGAAGCCCTTTCCAAACCTGGTTTGGAGTTGCGTAGCACCAATACGCCTTAATCCGCGATTCTGAACAACACAAGGAAACCGTGGCAGGAAACAAAGACCTACGGCGGCTAAGTCTGCCGCCGCACCGCTCCGTCCTTATCCAGGACCGCCACCAATGGATGCGTGTCTCGGCGCAGGCAAACCTCGACATCCTCACGCAGGTCAGGTCTCGAGAGGAGGCGTCGCGCGTTGCGCGATGCGCGCGCCATTGTCTCAAGGAGATTAGCCTCTGATTGAACGTACAATTCGCGGGCCATCCGGGCCGAGTCGGCGATTTCCTGGTTCGCGAACCGGCTCCAAATGCTATTGCACAGCGCTCCGGCGGCGAGGGTATCTTCATAAGCCGCTTGCTCGAAGGTGCCGCTGCATGCAATCAGCAAACGCGCGGCGTCCACTCGCTCCAGGGCGTCGCTCAATGCCCGTAGATTCAAAAATGAGCCGGCATATGTTCGTTTCGCATTTCGGCAGGCATTCAGCGCGCGTGTTCCATTGGTGGTGGTCATCACAATGGTTTTGCCCGCGACTGCCTTGGCGGTGAATTCCCGGGGCGAGTTGCCCAGGTCAAAGCTGATTCCCCCCGTCAATTCGGGGCCGATCCGAACCCCATCGCGCTCGCCAGCGAGCAGAACCTGCGGCTGCGCGCGACGAACCGCAAGGGCATCGGCAATCTTCTCGACGGGCAGAATCGCTTCGGCGCCGTTGGCCAGTGCGGTAATCATCGACGAAGTGGCGCGCAGAATGTCGAACACAACGCAGACCGTTTGAGATAAATCCTGCGAGGGTAAAACGCCGAAATCGGCTGGGGTGAAAAGCACTTCGAGTGAATTCATGAGGCGTCGCGCGCGCGTTGGCTAATTTGAGAACGCGCATAGTGAAACAGATACTGTTGGGCATAGCCAGCATTAGGACCAAAGTGCGTCGCCGCAAATCTCTGAAGGCGTCGCAGGTTGACTTTTCGCCTTGGAAAATACTGCTCCCGCAGCATCTTCATGATCCAGACGTCGACCGGAAAGGCATCCTGCCTCCCATAAGCAAACAGCAAAACACAATCGCTGATTTTGCGGCCGACTCCGTGCAGAGCCGATAACTGTGTCCTTGCAGCCTCGGTGGGCATGGATTCAAGCGCGTTCAAATCGAGTCGCCCTTGTGCGACGGCGCGAGCCGCGCCCAAAAGGTAGGGCGCTCTAAAGCCCATTTTGCAATCGCGCAACTGCTTCTCGCCAAGGTCGGCCAGAACCTCGGCAGCGGGGAATGCATAGGCCGGCGTGTGGCCCGGCGGTGTCGGAACTCCCGCGCCAAATCGTTCACAAACCAACCTGACGATTTGCTGAATTTGCGTGATTTGCTTCGTGGAAGAGAGGATGAACGAAGCCAGCGTTTCCCATGGGTCCTGACGCAAAAGCCGCAAACCTCGGCAGGCCCGGACGGCTTGCTGCATTGGGGGATCCGCCGGGAAAGTTGCGACAATCGAGCCAAGGTCCAGTTCCAGTTGCAGGTAATGGATCAACCAGGACCAGTCACGCACCTCTCCCGCCGTTTCGGCCCGCAGAGTCGTTGCGCTCGATTCCAGGAATACCCATCGACGGTCGACGACTCCCACCCAGCCTTGGCCGTGCTTGCGCCACCCGAAGGCCTGGCCGCTTTCAAGGGTCGTGCTGAGGTCGTAATCGGTGACCTCGAAAGTCTTTGTGCTCAAGTCAGCGCACACCGCGGCAGGCAAACAGTTGAAACGGCCGTAACAGGAATTTGTCGTGATACATCACGTTGGTGATGCCCAGGTCGGTGACCGATTCAAATTCCTGCTCGAGCCTCGGTGGCGTGTCGGTCGGCGGAACCTGGTCGCGGTCGAGTTCCCGGACGAAAATAGCGTTTTCGCCCTTTCGAGCCGTGTAGCCGGGCCAGAAGTAGAATTGGTTTTCGGGGACGTCAGTAGTCCGGTAATAAACCAATTGGTTGGTTTTTACGCTTGCGCGCGCTTCCGGCACATAGAAAGAAAGCTCGCCTGCAATGCCGTAATGATCGGCAATGATAAATACCGGCTTGCCCTCTTGCAGGAGTTTTTCCCGGGCTCCCCCGACTACTGCCGCAATTTTGTCCCATTCACGAACCCGGTGCAGGGGGTCAAGTTTAAGGGGCAAGTAATGGCCGGTAACGCGTTTGACCAGGTTTGTGTCATGGCCCACCAGCACCATGCAGCAGCCCAAAATCAGGCCTGCTTTGAGCCACGGCTGGATCCATGGGACGCCTAAACGATAGCGCGCCTCCCAGAACACCACCATCAGGCAAAACAACGGGATCACAGCCGGCGCAATCCAATTGGGAAGAACCCGCGAATGAAACGTCCAGAAAAAATAGGCCAGGAACAGCGGCGCTCCCATGCAAAAGAAATAAACCAGCAGGGGGTTATGCCGGGCTTTGCGCCAGAACGCGATCGACGCCCAGATCGTCGCGACAAAGAATACCGGATTGAGAAGCCCCAATTCACTTCCCACGAATTCGCCAAAAAATTTGAGTGTGGGATGCCACGGGCTTCGGATCGCGGCATTGTCCGCAAGGTGCTCGACTGTGATCCATTTGTGGTCCGCGTTCCAAATCAAGACCGGCGCGGCGCAAAGGAGGTTGATCAAAAGCGCCAGGTAGGGGCCCGGACGTTTAAGCTGCTTCCGGGCAGGTTTCCACAAAACAAACAGCACCGCCCAGCAAAGCCACTGAAACAATTCTGTGTATTTGCTCAGGAACCCAAGCCCCATCCAGAGGCCGACCCAAAACCAGTCTTTGGTCGTGGCATTGGGCTGGATCGCTTTCCACCCTGCGAGCATTGCGGCGGTCCAAAACAGCACCGACAGGGGATCGATTGTCATGAGTACCGAACCGACCGAGAGCAACGGGGTTGCCGTGGCGATCAAGAGCAGGAAAAATCCCGCGCGTGCGTTGATTTCGCGCGCAAAGAATCTCAGGAGAAAAATGCAGGTAACCGCGGTGATGATCGGTGAGAAGAAACGCACGCCAAACGCGTTGTCGCCCCACAAAGTGGTCCCGAGGAATTGCGTGTAAGCGATCAGTGGCGGTTTGCTGTAATACGACATTGCCAGGTGCTTGGACCATGTCCACTGGTAGGCCTCGTCCTCCGACAGTTGGATGATTTTGCTTCCTATGTAAAACAACCTGGCGATGAGAAGCACGCCGATGCAGACGTAGCCTAGCCGCAGCCAGTGTGCGTCCAGGGTGACGTGCGGTGCGGTGAACCCCGCCGGGGCCTGCCCGCGCGTGGGAGGCGGTTCCGGTGAATCCGCATCGTATGGCTGGTCCGAGTCCGCCTCCGCAGGGCGAGGTCTCAGGGCGACGAACGACGGCAAGCGGGCCCACCAAAGCGGAAAAAAGCGAGGGCCCACCAAGCTCCAGAGGGAATCGACAAGCCACAACGCGGCAACGGCAAATCCCGAACCGAGCGCGGCTCCGGCAAGGACATCGCTCGGATAATGGACACCGTTGTAGATTCTCGAGAAGCTGACCACTACGGCGATGGGAAGCATAAAACAGATGCTTCGCCGATAGTAAATAAAGGCGACCATGGTGCCCGCAAACCAATTGGATGCGTGACCGGAGGGCATGCTGTAAGAGCCGCTGCGGCCGACCAGCAGGTGCACCTCTTGCAGCGCGAGAAAAGGCCGGTCCCGTCCCACGGCATTTTTGATCATGCTGCACAACCCGTCATCCAGCGGCACTATCAACGCCAGCATCACTCCGCAGAGAACCGCGCGGGTGCCCCCCTTCCAGAGGACAAAGATCCCCAATAAAACCAGGACCGGGTGAAAATAGGCATTGCCGCTGGCAAAGGGCATCAACCGATCAAAGATCGGGTTCACCAGCGCCTGGTTAATGAACCGAAACGCCTCGGCATCGAGGTTTTGAAGCCAATCCATTAGCGGCGCGACAGTAACCGGAAACAATCCTTGCCGCGAGATCGGATTTCAGAAAACGGCCGCTCGGCAGGACTAATAGGAAACGAGCGAGCGGACAGGGATTCCCTTCAATTTTTGACGGCCATTGAGAAACCCGAGCTCGATGAGAAATGCTATTTCGAGGATTTCGCCGCCGAGTTTTCCGACCAGGGCGGCGGCGGCGGCCGCGGTGCCGCCGGTTGCAAGCAAATCGTCGATCAACAACACCCTGCTGCCGGGTTTCAAGGCATCCACGTGCATCGCGACTGTGGCGGTTCCGTATTCCAGTTCGTAATCCTGTTCATGCGTTTGGTACGGCAGCTTGCCCTTTTTGCGAACGGGGACAAACCCGGCATGAAGCTTGAGAGCGGCGGCGGCGGCGAAAATAAAGCCTCGGGCATCTATTCCGACCACGGCATCGACGGTCCCGGGAGCGTGTTTTGCCGTTAACAGGTCGATTGTGCCGGCAAACAAACGAGCATCCGCGAGCAGGGGAGTGATGTCTTTGAAAATGATGCCTGCTTTGGGAAAATCCGGAATCGAACGGATCGCTTTTTGTATTTCCGCCAGGTCAGGTGGGTGGTCAGTCATCCGTGGCGTTTTACTGCCTTAACCGAAACGATGCAATGGAAAATACCGTCGGCGCCTGACATGAACCCGAAAGGTCCGCAGCCGGTAGCCGGGCCCTCGCAGCGCAGCGGAGACGCCCGGCAATGGCGGCAAAAGATATCAGGAGCACCCGGACGGGTGCCAACAGATGGGAGCGGGCGGCGCCCAACCAATCAATAATCCCGTGACCGATTTTGCGCCTGGCGCATGGGCTCTGGCATCCCTGGCGGGATGCAATATTTTTTTGGCGCTGTTCCGTGGGTCTGGCGACTGGGTCGCCAGACCCACGGCTACTCGCTGCGAACCCTGCGGGTTCGGGATCCTGCGACACGCCTCGAGATGCCAAAAAACAACCGGGCCTGCTGTCGGAAACTACGTCTTCGTGGTTTCCATCTTTTCGATCATCTTTCGCAATTTTTTAAGCGCGATGTTCTGAATCTGGCGGACTCGCTC
>DATGLT010000084.1:0-3971 GCA_035294005.1 Verrucomicrobiia bacterium | reverse complement strand
AGCGAAATGAACTGGCCCGGGCGGAACTCGAAGCGATGGCCGTTTGTCATCTGAAACTGGAAGTGCTTCGTCCGCTCATTCGTGTACCAGACGTTGCGCAGAAATGCTTCGTGGCGGGAATGGTTCACGGCCTTACCCTGGTCTCCTCAGTAACTTCTCGAATGCGGCTAAGGACCAGCGAAACCATCTCTGGATGGTCCTCGAGCGAGCGGCCCACCTGGATATCAACGTCCGGATACTTCTCTTTTTCGGCCTCAACAAGCCTGGGAAGATCGCGGCGCAAATGAATTCCCAGCGTCAGGAAAAAGGGGACTACGACGATCCGACGAAACCCTCTGTCGACGGCCTCGTGGATGGCTGAACCCAACTCCGGCCGACCCGGTCCCAAAAACGAAGCGCGAACAAACGAATATCCGCCGGCCTGCTTGATCCGTCGTGCGAGTTCCCGAACACCGTCATTGGCTTCTTCGACGGCGCTGCCGTGGGCAAACAGGATAATTGCCGGTTGCCCGCCCATCAAATGGTCCGCTGAATCCATACTTAAAAGTCCATTTTAACTTAAATGCCGAAGATTTCGTAGAGGGAAAGTGATTGGACTCGTTGTGTAACGCGGCAAAGGGCTGCGAGCCTCCTGGAGTTGAGAGGCTTTCCAGCGGTCGGGCAGGGAAGATGCGCGCTAAGAACTCCACCCGGTTAACTGTTGTCCAATGGGTTCGGCCCTTCGCGGGACTGGCCAGACCGTGGCCACGGACTCTTTCCGGCGTCCGGTTTTGAAGGCTCACGGGCAGAAGCCTGCGCGGAGATCGTCCGATTAATGGCGTCAAGCCTTTGTTCGATGAACCTTTTGTAGAACCTGATTTTTGAGGCGAGGAGAATAAAACAGATGGCTGTTCCGGCGACGAACCCCAACGCGAAAGGCAGAACAAAACTGGTCCAATGGCTCATCTGGTTTGTAGCCGCTCCGGTCAAGACGGTGCTTTGTAGCCAACACGGCTCCTCTTCAACAACCGCGCAACTTGGAGCGCGGAGCCTAAGGGAATTCCAAGTTTGCAATCGGCTCAATAGTATATGAGTAATATCCAAAATTCAACCTGGGTTTTTCGGCAGAGCGGAAGCGAGCGGGCTGCGTCGGGCCGAAGGTAATGTCGGTGAAACGACAAGCGCGCTTTGGGGGTGTTTTTCGAGGGAAAAAAGAAAGATTAATGGGGTCGCGCGCTGAGGTTTCGGGCGTTTGCATGGCCGCCTTCCCGAACCTTGCAGATGGAAGCGGGTGCTTTTTGCGGCCGGCCTGAGAAATCAATTGACGCAAGGCGGCTTTCGATGAATTGCCGGTAGAAGGTGAGTCTGGACCTGAACAGCAGAAAAGCTGTGCAGGAGCCCGATGCAAAACCAATTCCGAAGATCAGCGGCATACGGAGCCATAAGTTCATGCTCATTCCCCCGGTCCAGCGACTCCGAGCTCGAAGGTATGACCGGACTTCGCCATTAGAACATCCCCAAGGCGGCATTTCAGTGACTTTCGTCACAACGGCTCATAATTGACTGTTTACTTTTTATTTAATAACGGGGGAAGCGAGATTCCACAGGCTTTTTCCGCAAGGAACCGCGATAGTTCACAAACAATTGGCAGGAAAGGAGAAAACGCCAGCGCGGGACGGCGTAATCCACTCCTGTGATTTGCAGCACGGGCGCTTTAGATGAGTTCGATCCCAGGAAAGAAATATGAAATTTCAAATGCTGCCGTCTCTGGCGCGTCGGAGCCGTGCACGGCGTTGTGCTCGATGTCCGCCGCATAGAGCTTGCGGATAGTGCCTTCAGCGGCCTGGGCAGGATTCGTGGCACCCATCAACTGGCGCAGGCGGGAGATGGCGTTTTCGCCCTCCAGCACCATCACCAGCGCGGGGCCGGAACTCATGAAAGTCGTCAGACTCTCGAAGAAGCCTTTGCCGCGATGAACGGCATAAAATCCTTCCGCTTCTTTTTTGGAAAGACGGACCATGCGTGCGGCCACGATGTTCAGTTGGCTGGATTCAAAGATGCGGATGATATCGCCGATGTGGCCCGCAGCGACGGCGTCAGGTTTGATGATGGTGAGTGTGCGTTCGATTGACATGAGCCTCTCTATTCGATCATTCAGTGAAACCAAATGGAAATTGACCAGAAAATGACTGGTTACGCATTACAGATTACTTTTTTTCATGTAAAACATCCCGTGTGTCGGGACGCGTCGATCTTGCGCTAAGAACTCGCCGTCGCCTGGAGGGCGCGCGCCATGGTTTCTCCGATCAGCGCCGGGCTTTCCGCGACGTGGATGCCTGCGGCCTTGAAGGCTGCAATCTTGTCCGCAGCGGTGCCTTTGCCGCCGGAGATGATGGCTCCGGCATGACCCATGCGTCGGCCGGGCGGTGCGGTGCGTCCGGCAATAAAGCCCACCACGGGCTTTTTGACATTCGCCTTGATGTATTCGGCGGCCAGTTCTTCGCCCGTGCCGCCGATCTCTCCGATGATAACAATGCCGTGCGTTTCCGGATCTTCATTCATCAGTTTGAGCGCGTCAACGAACGAAGTTCCGATGATGGGATCGCCCCCAATCCCGACGCACGTGGACTGCCCGATGCCGAGCGCGGTGAGTTGGCCGACGGCTTCGTAAGTGAGCGTGCCGCTGCGTGAAATCACGCCTACATTCCCGGGCCGGTGAATCGAGCCGGGCATAATGCCGATCTTGCACTTGCCGGGCGAAATGATGCCGGGGCAGTTGGGGCCGATCAGGCGCGTCCGTGTTCCTCGAAGGTAGTGCATCACCATCACCATGTCGAGCGTTGGGATGCCTTCCGTGATGGCGACAACCAGCGGCAATCCGGCGTCGGCGGCCTCCATGATGGCGTCCGCGGCAAACGGCGGCGGGACAAAAATCACCGAAGCGTTCGCGCCGGCCTTTTCAACAGCCTCGCTCACGGTGTTGAAGACGGGAATACCGTCCACCTTCGCGCCGCCCTTGCCCGGCGTGACTCCGGCCACGACTTTCGTGCCGTACGCCACAGCCTGCTGCGTGTGAAACGTGCCCTCGCGGCCGGTGATCCCCTGGACCAGAAGGCGGGTGTTTTCATCAACGAGAATAGACATAGGAATATGCCGCTAACAATTTGTGATTTGTGGTTACCCGTGCACCGTGTCAATGTTGCTGTGCTGCGCGATGCTGCAAAGGTCCGATCTGTTCATTTGTCTCACTGACCAAGTCAGCCGGCCTCTCTCTTGAGAGCACCAGCATCGATGTTAAAACAGCACCCGGGGCCGCCCCATGGGAAATCACGAACCACAAATCGTTCAATCGTCCGATCCATCAACAACTTAAATTCTCAGCTTCTTGTCTGCGCAACGACTTTCTCCGCCGCGTCCTTCATACTGTGCGCCACGATGAATTGCAGGCCGGACTCCTGCAGAATTTTCTGGCCGAGTTCGACGTTAGTTCCTTCCAGGCGCACAACCACGGGGACTTTGATGGCGAGGCTTTTGGCCGCGGCCACTACACCGCTGGCGACGATGTCGCAGCGCATGATGCCGCCGAAGATATTAATGAGCACCGCGCGGACGTTGGGGTCTCCAAGGATGATTTCAAACCCGCGCCGGACCTGTTCTTCATTGGCTCCGCCGCCCACATCGAGAAAGTTTGCCGGGCGCCCGCCTGCGTACTGGATAATGTCCATCGTGGCCATGGCAAGGCCCGCGCCGTTCACCATGCAGCCGACGTTGCCGTCGAGGCGAATGTAATTCAGATTGTAATTCGAGGCTTTTACCTCCAGCGGGTCTTCCTCATCCAGGTCGCGAAGCTCGCGGATGTCCTTGTGGCGGAACAGCGCGTTGTCGTCAAAGTTCATCTTGGCGTCGAGCGCCAGCAGCCGCCCGTCGCGCGTCAGAACAAACGGATTGATCTCCGCAAGCGAAGCGTCGCTTGACTGGAAAGCACGGTAAAG
>DATGLT010000083.1:0-15446 GCA_035294005.1 Verrucomicrobiia bacterium | reverse complement strand
CACTCTGAACTTCGGCTCTTCATGGCCACACCATTTACCGTCCCTAAGCAAGCGGCCCGGACCAGCACGGCTCGGCCGCTTGGTCTTTCCCAATAGGTAGTCAGGAGGCTGTGCTGCGTTCACTGGTTGCACAGGGCTAACCATTGGATCCACGAACGGCCGTTCGCTGATCCAAACTTGAGTGTTCTCCACTCAAATGCCTCATGCCATTGACCTTATGCGATAAATCTGATCAAAGCAAGCCTCACGAAAACCGAGCGTGACTGCCCGTTCAATACACGAACCGGTTCGCTGATCCGAATATGCTCTGTGCGATCCGCAAAGTGCACGATGTTCTATGGCGCATCAGGCAAATTGCAATGATGTTGCCGTCTTCAGGAAACGTCCGATAAGTTAGAATTTGCCTCAAGCCGCTCACCACGAACTGCTTGCTGTTAACATCCGGCGGGTGGCACCGCCCCTGCTAAGAAGTGTTCGGATGGTTTTCTCGCGGCGGGTCACCTGCATGATAGCTTTGGAGTGAGCGCAAGGTGGGTAGAGCCAATTGAATCGTCAAGAAGTTAGAACTAGCACATTATGACATTAAATATCAGGCCAATCGGTGATCGAATCCTCGTCGAAGCCGTCGAAGACAAAGAAATTAAAAAGGGCGGCATTGTTATTCCCGACACCGCCAAGGAAAAACCCATGGAAAGCAGGGTGGTGGCTCTTGGGACCGGGAAAACCGACGAGCATGGCAAGAAGGTCCCCTTTGAAATGAAAAAAGGCGACCGCCTGCTAGTCTCCCGATACGGCGGAACGGAAGTAAAGTTGCAGGGCAAGGAATACAAGATTCTTAGCTCGGACGACGTTCTGGCTGTGTTCGAATAATTTCCAAACCTCGAACAACGTTCGAGATCCACTTTAACAATCCCTATCTCATTTATATGGCTGCAAAACAATTACGCTTCGATGAAAACGCGCGTCAGACGCTGCTCAAAGGTGTTTCCAAACTGTCCAAAGCGGTTGCGGCGACTCTTGGCCCCAGGGGCCGAAACGTCGTGATCGACCGCAAATTCGGGTCACCGACGGTGACCAAGGACGGTGTCACCGTCGCCAAAGAAATCGAACTGGAAGACCCTTGCGAGAACATGGGCGCCCAGATGGTCCGCGAGGTCGCGAGCAAAACCAGCGACAATGCCGGTGACGGCACCACTACGGCCACCGTTTTGGCGGAGTCGATTTTTCGCGAAGGCTTGAAATACATCACCTCCGGCGCCAATCCGATTGGGATTCAGCGGGGCATTAACAAGGCTGTTGCCGCCGCGGTCGAACACCTCGACAAAATCACCAAGAAAGTAAAAGACAAAGAAGAAATCAAACAGGTCGCGACCGTTTCCTCAAACTGGGACCCCGAGATTGGCGGGGTGATCGCCGACGCGATGGACAAGGTCGGCAAGGACGGAACCATCACCGTGGAGCAGGCCAAGTCGATCGACACCACTCTGGAGGTCGTCGAGGGCATGCAGTTCGATAAAGGTTACCTGTCGCCGTACTTCGTTACCGATGCCGAGACAATGGAGGTCTGCCTCCAGGATTGCTATATTCTCAATTGCGAAAAAAAGATTAGTGGCCTGAAGGACTTGCTCCCCTTGCTGGAAAAGGTGGCAAAGGCAGGCAAACCGCTTTTGATCATCGCCGAAGACATCGACGGCGAAGCCCTGGCCACGCTCGTGGTGAACAAGCTTCGTGGCACGATCAACGCCTGCGCGGTAAAGGCTCCCGGTTTTGGAGATCGCCGCAAAGCGTTGTGTGAAGACATCGCCATTCTTACCGGCGGTAAATTCATCAGCGAAGACCTTGGCATCAAACTCGAAGGCTTAAACCTGGAAGACCTCGGCCGCATTAAAAGCGTCATTGTGAACCGGGAAAACACAACCCTGGTGGGAGGTGGCGGCAAGACTTCTGAGATTCAAGCCCGGGTAAACCAGATCCGGCGTCAAATCGAAGAAACCACTTCCGATTACGACAAAGAGAAACTGCAAGAACGCCTGGCCAAGCTCGCCGGAGGTGTCGCCATTATCCATGTTGGCGCAGCCACCGAGACAGAGATGAAGGAAAAGAAAGCCCGGGTGGAAGATGCTTTGCACGCAACCCGCGCCGCGGTTGAAGAGGGCATTGTGCCCGGAGGCGGCGTGTCCCTATTGCGATGCCTGGGCGCGATGGACACCGTCAAACCGGAGAACGATGACGAACGGATCGGAATCGACATCGTCAGGCGAGCGGTTGAATCTCCCACACGGGTGCTGGCCGCGAATGCCGGCGAGGAAGGTTCGGTCATTGTGCAGGAGGTCAAAAGGCGCAAAGGCAACGAGGGCTATAACGTTTCAACCGGAGTCTATGAAGACCTGGTTAAAGCAGGCGTGGTCGATCCCAAAAAGGTCACCCGCACCGCATTGCAGAACGCGGCCTCGATTGCGGGCCTGTTACTGACGACCGAATGCCTGGTCACTGAGCTCCCGAAGGAAACAGAATCCGGCCCGGTTCCTAAGAGCCCGGGCATGGATTACTGAGCTGCCGTCTTAAATCTAACCACCTCCATCCTACTGGGCTGGCACGCTATCAAAGCAATGCCTGCCGAATTCTAAAATTATGAACCCCATTCTTGTCAAAAAAGCTTTGGAAGTCGTCCTGAATCCCCATGTTCTGATCAACATGGTTTCGCAACGTGTTCGCCAGATAAACTCCGGCCATGGAGGCAGGTGCCTGCCCCTGGTAGCCGAGAGCGCCACGATGAGTGTCTCGGACATTGCCCTGACTGAAATCATCGAGGATAAAATGAGTTTCGAGATGCCCGAGTTCATTGCGCTCACTCGTCCGACGGGAAAAAATCGCCGACGGCCTCAGCACTGGACAAAGGTTTAGCTAAAGCAGAAGCCTGCCCGAATCGGCCGGCGCCAATGTGCTTCAAGGCAAGAACCGAAGCGATGCCGGTCATTGCGAAAGGCTTCTGCTCTCGCAAAAACCGGGGCCTTATCGAATCGCGCAAAATTCGCAGTTCAGCCACTGCCTCAATTCGCTGGGCTGAGGGGTCGATGAGGTGGTCGAGGCTCCGAGCGGAAGGCAGATGAGGAAGGCGCGGGGACGGCTGGTCCCCGCATATACCGTCGCCCCGAGCGCCGCGTCGAGCCGTCCCCGCCGCTTGACGCTCCCGAGGCCCCAATACGGATTACTTCTTTTTGCCGGCCGCCTGTTTCGCAGCGATGGCCTGGTTTCTCTTTTGCTGTTCGCTACTGGCTTTGGTTTTCTTCTGGCTTGCGTGCTTGTTCACGGCTTTGGGGGATTTATCGCCCATGGTATGTAACTTTCGTTGATGATTGCTTCACCTGCGGCGTGATAATTTGTCCGAAGGGAACACCACCATGCCTCGCCGTTGAAGATTTAGCAAACTCCGAGGCACGCTTTTCCCAAACCCGTAATGGAATAGTGTACGTGTCCGATGGTGGGATCGGCCAACCGGTCAGCCATTTATGCTTCCTGCCGCGGCCTGCTTGAATGTTCCCAGGCCGTTTAGATCATGGTTGCCGTCGTGCCCGGCTACGTCTTTCCCTTCAGGAACGGCGAGAACAAATCAATGGGGACTGGCAGGAATGTGGTTGTGTTGTGCTCGCTGGAAATTTCGCGCATCGTCTGGAGGAACCGGAGTTGCAGCGCGATTGGCTCCTTGCTGATCAAAGCCGCTGCCTGCACCATCTTCTCGGCGGCTTGGAATTCACCCTCAGCGTTAACAATCTTTGCGCGCCTCTCTCGTTCAGCCTCGGCTTGTTTAGCCATCGCTCGTTTCATGCTGTCGGGCAGCGCCACATCCTTTACCTCGACGGCGGTAACCTTGATACCCCACGGTTCGGTTTGGCGGTCGATAATCTCCTGCAACTTCTGATTGATCACGTCCCGCTGCGAGAGCAAGTCATCCAACGCGGCCTGGCCGAGAACGCTTCTCAGGGTGGTCTGTGCGATGAGTGAAGTGGCCTTCCAGAAGTTCTCTACCTTGACCACAGCGGCGATAGGGTCCACAACCCGGAAATAAACCACCGCGTCCACGGTTGCGGGCACATTGTCGCGGGTCATGATCTCTTGCTTGGAGACATCGATGGTGACCACCCGCAGGTCCATCTTCACCATCCGATCCACGGCCGGGATGAGGAGAATCAAGCCAGGCCCTTTGGCGCTCAGCAATTTGCCGAGCCGGAAAATAACCCCGCGCTCGTATTCGCGGAGAATGCGGATGGCCTGAGGCACGATGACTGCCAACAGGATGATCAGCACCACCATTGCTGGAACCACTTTAGTTAAGAACGAAAGGTCTGGCATTATGTCGTTACATTTTCTGCGGTTTCTTTGCTTTACGCCCAACGCTTATCACCAGCAGGTGGGGTACCTTTCCCGCCTGAAAAGTTCCAAGTCACTGAGGTTTAACCGCGATTCGCATCTAACGAGCTTTACCTCAAAGTGTGTTCGCCTGCTGGAATCGTGCAAATTGCGGAGCTATGCCACCCTTGCAATGCGCTTTGCACGAAAGGTAGCGGGAAAGAAACACGCCTCGACCTTTGGCATCTCTAAGGCCTTGAAGGGCATTCAATCCAAAGAATAAAAGACGCGGTACGGTTCAAGCTCAGTCCTTGAAATATGGAACGCGTTGATCCAACGACCGAGCTGGGAAGGATCCTCGTTTGGTCTTCCGAACGAAAGGTCACTGATCTCCATACTCAAGCCGACCGGCGTTACTCGACCCGCCAGGATGGTAAACTCCAGCGAATTGCCGCAGAGCAATTCCCGGCGCCCACCAATGATGACATTATGAGGATGCTGCATCAGGCATTTTCGAACTCCATCTACGAGCGCATCGAGAAGCAACACGAAATGGATCTAAGCTTCCTCTGCGGGCCGATCCGCTATCGAGCGAATTTCAGCAAGCAGCAGGGCAAACAGTCCTGCTCGTTCCGCGTCGTACCGCAGCACATGCTCAAACTTCAAGACCTGGAGTTGCCGGATACCATGGCCGATTTGGTGAAAGAGCCACGCGGTCTATTCATCGTGACCGGCGCGTCGGGCCAAGGTAAGAGCACGACGGTTCGTGCCTTGCTGCAGCGGCTCAACGAGACGCTGGCATTGCGCATCATCACCATCGAGGATCCCATCGAGTACCTTTTCGAAGAGGATAAGTGCCAGTTTGAACAGCGCGAGGTCGGCGTCGATACCGACAGCTTCGCCGATGGAATCCGCAATGCCGTGCGGCAGGATCCCGAGGTCATCTTCCTGGGGGAGATTCGCGATGCGGACAGCACTCTGGCCGCGATGCAAGCCGCTGAAACAGGCCACTTGGTGATGACCACGCTGCATGCCGACTCCGTGCCGCGGGCCATTGACCGCATCCGGGAGTTCTACCCAGCGCCGGAACAAGCGAACGCCAGCGCGCTATTGGCGCGCAGTCTCAATGCCATGATCTGCCAGCGGCTGATCCCAAGCTCCTCCGGCAAACGGATTCCCTGCCTGGAAATCATGAAGCGCAATGTCGGCACCCAGGACGCCGTGGCGCGCAATGACCTGGCCCTCCTGGCCAGCAACATTGAAGCCTCGGTCAACGAGGGCATGCATAGCTTCGACCAGTATCTCATGCAGCTTTTTAAAGCAAGGTATGTGACTTTGGAAACGGCGAAACACTATGCTAACAACTGGAGCCGAATGGAGATGGACATGCATGGCTTTTCGCCATCTTCCGGAGCCCTCCTTAAACCCGACGCACCGCGATAACCGCCGTCCAGCCGCGGAGGCACCCCATTTTTATGCAAACCCTGCTGATCATCCGGCAGCTAATCGTGAACCTCGCCAGACAAGTCTGGCAGCTGCCTAAGACTATTTCGCGCGCTCTGCAAGAAAGGCGGCGGCAAATCACCCGGCACCAATTTGAAACCGAGCGGCTTGACCGGATAAGGAATCCCTCGAAATATGCCGGGAGGTGACTCGAAGCGGCTCGTTTATTGCAACCACAGGTAAACGCGGCTGCCCTTGGAACCTTCGCCCCGGGCCGACTCTGTAATTCTTTGCGGTTGCACTTTTCCCGTTTGAATAAGATAGGCTCTCACATTTTCAGCTCGCTCGCTCGCCAGCGTGGAAAGCGCTTCTGGCGCGATCGCCACTGATTCCAAAAGCATGCGCTCGGAATCGGGATCTTCGACGGTGCTCACCGGCGGTGCGAAGACCTGCATCAGCGCGGTTGCCCCTTTATCGTCGGCATACATTCTTGCCGAAGTAACAACGTTGGTTTTACTGGATTTGGACCCGGCGGTTCCAGGACGCCGGAACCCCATTGGGCTCCGCAGGGCGAAGGCGCCTTTTTCATCAGGAGCGGCTTTCAAGAACGTCCGGCGACCTGGTGGCGTTGTGGTGGCGCTATCATTCCCGGCGTTGAACGGCAGCCCATTCGGCCTTTGCACAGGCGTTTGTTGGCGCAGTTTCTCGAGGCGCAAGGCCGCCAGGTCGGTTACCGGGTCCGTGCTACCCTCGATCGCCAACTGCAATTCCGGGCGCTCATAAAGACCTTTAGCCAGAATATCCAACTTTGCGATCGCGGCCGGCAGCAAGTTCGTCGAGCCGGGGCCAAACTCCTGAAAACTCAGTTCCTCGCCTTTGGCTGCAAATAGCGCGCCTAGGGCGGCAAAGGGTGAGGCGACAATCTTAACGAGTACCGTCTCAAGGGCGTGGTAAACCACTTCCCCGGTATTGAATTGCGGATCGTCCAGGCTGCCACTAACCGGAAGGTCCAACACAATCCTTCCGTCACGGTCTTTGAGCAGCGCAATGGCCAAACGTACAGGCAGCCTGGTGGCATCGGGACTCTCCACTTTTGACCCCAAGCTCAGTTGGTCCAGGGTAATGCGGTTCTCTGATTTAAGCTTCCGCTCGGCAATTTGATAACTGAGCTGCGCGCTCAGTTCTCCTTTCTTCAGGCGGAACCCGAGATACTTGCTGGAGTAAGGATCCTCGGGCAGCAGGTCCATGCCTTGAAGAGAGACCTTCACGTCCAGTGGATGTTTTGGATCCCACGGATTAATCTTTCCTGTAATCTCGGCACGCGCGGTCTTATCAATTGTGCCTTGCAGATGGACCTCCGCCGGCTGCGGATCGTCCTCGGAGATACGAGAGAGGGTCCCGTTGAGTTTCTCCAGTAGAACATTCACGTTTGGGTGGAGCGATCGATCGATGAAATGGAGGTTGGCGTTGGATAGGACCAAGGAAGCCAAAGTAAGCCTCGGCTGGATCCCTGCCCCTGCCCCCGCCCCCCTGTTGGGCCGGGTGGAGGCCACGTTGGTTCCCCCTCGGCGTAATGCGCTCATCAGGTTAATCGTGCGGTTGGTCTCGATGATCAAACGGGCAAACGCGTCATCCAACGTGGCCTGCGTCACCAAGACCGCCGGCGGATTGAGGTTCGCTTCGATGCCGGACAGCCGCAAGGAATCCCACTTCAGCAGGCCTTCGGTGGCGGAGCCTTCGGCGAGAGAAAACCCGTCCAGCCAGGCGTCACCCTGAAACCGAACTTGGGGTAACTCATCTTTTGTGCTCCTCAATCGGAGGGTACCTGCCAGGCCGAGTTTGCTGCCTAATACGAAAATATCCAGATAGGGTTCAAGGTACGGGGCCAGCGGCAGCAGATTCAGTTTATCGAACGCCAGGTCCACTTCCGCGTTGGGCGGTGAAAGCCCCGCCCGGAGGCTCGTGCGGGCAGTTCCGTTAGCGCCCAGGCGGAGGGAGCCGTTGGCGGTCACATTCGTGCCGGCGCGGTTGGAGAGATTCTTCGCCTGAATCGAGATCTCCTCGAGATCGAGTTGAACCGGTTGTGCATTGACCAGGTCTTCCAGATGCAGCGCGCAGTTGGTGACGCTGAACTCGCGGATGGTGCCGTTGGCGAGATTGGTGGTGTTCAATACCAACGCCACCAGATTGGTCATTGCGCGCAGCAGCAGTAGAATCCCACCCGGAGCGGCAGGCGCCGAGTCGGCCGGCTTCAACAATTCAATGGCATTGACTGAAGTGTCCTTGTTGCGGACCAAGGCGAACCGCCCGCCGGTCATGCTCACTGTGTCGGCCTCGGCCTTTCGAGCCATCGCATCCACACTGGCCCCGGTCACAACAAAGTTGGAAACCTGCAGCACAGGCCGACCGGTGTCCTTTTCCACCAACTCCAGCGACTTGAGTTCAAAAGTGGTATTGGTGACGGCCAAAACAGCGGCCGTGGCGCTCCGTTCGTAGCGATAGTTCGAATGAAGAGTCGCAACGCCGTCTTTGATTGTGAAGCGAAACAAATCCTGGTACAGCGCGGCGTAAGTGGTCAGGGCGACGCCCTCGATTGACATCTCTCCCTCGGACCGGAGAGGCTCCAAACAAAACGAACCATTCCATGAGAACCGTTCGCCGCCATCCGAGGTGCCGGAAAAGGTAAAGGCGTTCTTGTGATCAGAATCCGTTTGGAAATGAGTAAGGGTCATCTCGAGAGGATAAACGGTTCTTTGGAAAGCAACACGGGATGTGCAATCGGTGAAAGCCACTTTCCCGCCGGTGAGGATCAGCCGATTGATGCGCCACGATCGGGATTTGCCGATCCGCGTGGGTGTCGCTCCGATGTCTGGCGAGAGGCGCCTGAGGATTTCCGAGAAGTTCAGCGTGTAATCGGCGTTTACCTGGAGATTCAAAAAGGGTCGCGACAGCTTGACCTCCTTGAAAACCCAGGCGTGGGTAAACAGGGAGGCGAGCTGAAAATTGAAGTAGACTTCGCTCCAGGAAACCAGCGGCGTCCCATCCCTGTCCTTAATCAACAGACCCTGGACGCCGCCGGAGAGCATGAAGGGATTCAATCGAACCGTTTGAATGCTGACCGGGCGGTCGAGGCGCTTTGACAACTGCTTCATCACGACCGACCTGGCGATGGGCGGCAAAATGAAAAATCCCAAAACGGTGTAGAACAAAAATACACCGGCCATCCACATGAGCAGTTTCTTAAACCAGAGCCAATTCGAAGAGGACAAGTTCACTGGGACCGCCGCCGGTTGAGGCCGTTCAATTGTGTCTAGGATTGCGCCAGAGCATCGTCACCCCTGCCAGAGCGGCGACAACGCCCCCGATGAGCATCCAAACGGCTTTGTCGGTGGGCGATCCAGTAAAGAACCTGGAAACCTGTGACGCGAAGGCATGAGTTGCGTTAAACCCTGTGACAACCAGAACGATTCCGCCAATGATCAATGCCAGAGAAACGAGTTTAGTCATAAATCAAGCCCCTCTGCGTCCGGAGATGAAACTGAGCACCACCATGATCAAGGCGATCACGAGCAGCACATGGATGACTCCGCCCATGGTATAACTGGTGACCAGGCCGAGCAGCCAAAGAATGATCAGGATAAGGGCAATTGTGTATAACATGTATTTTTCTTTCAGTTGTGTTGTGCTTTTGGAGAAAGTGACCGTCTTACGGTGCAACCTTGTTGCTCGCCCACTGACGCGCCTGGGTGAACCCGTCTTTTGAAGACTCATAGGCTTTCTTGAAGCCGTCTTTAACGCTGTCCCACGTGGACTCAGTGGCGTTCTTGACCTCGTCCAATCGCTTGTTCAGCTGAGCCGTCTGGTCGCGCAAGGCCTGGAGTTTAGGTTTCGCCTCGACTTTGACCGAGTCGCTGGAGGCTTCGACTTTGGCGGAGAGTTGGTCCAGATCACGATTGAGTGCGCCCAACTGGCCTTGCATGGTTTCGACAAAGGCGGATTTTTGGGCGTAAGTGTAATCCTTCATGTCTTGCGCGGCCTGCTTTGTTGCGGCCTGGGCTTTGTCCAGCTGTTCCGAGGTGGTCTGCTCTTTATTGCAGGCCACGGTGAAAACGGCCACGGAAAGAAGGGTGAGAACTAAAATTGTATTTTTCATAATTCTGAAATTTATTGTTTAGACTGCCTTGTTTGCTGCTGCGGATGTTATTTATAGGTGATTACAAACTTACCTCCCGAGAGGCTGACCTTCGTAATGGTAAGCGCGGTGCCGGAATGGATGCGATAAAACTGCACGTTACCCGAGACCGGTCCGGTGATGGTCTGGGTGCCGACATCAACTGAATGGCCTGAAACGTAAGCGTACTGGCCGTTAACGGTGGCCGAGGAGACGAGCGTGATCGCGGCCGCCACAGTATTGGGGGCCGTTACGGTATTGGAATCAAGCGTGACTGCCGTCTGGGCCAACAGCCGGCCATTGATCGATGCGCCCGTGCCGAGTGTGATTGAGGTTTCGGCCAATACAATTCCCTCGAAGTGCGCGGTGGTCCCCAGCGAGACACCGCCGAAGGACTGCCAGAAGATGTTTTCGGGCCGGGCACCGCCCGCCAAAATGAGCTTCGTGCCGTTCGCCTGAATGAGTTTTCCCGCTATCTGAAAGATCCAGACGGCGTTCGGGCCACCACTGAGGGTGACATCTGTCGACAGCAAAACGTCAGTGCCCCATTTGTAGAGACCGGGGACAAGAGTCAGGCCGCCAATCTGACCGGCACCCAACTCCGTGAAATCGGGCGTGGTCCGTCCTGCGGCGTCCGTGTAAGCTGTTTGCATATCCCCGATCGCCGTAGTCAGGTTAACGGGAGTTGGAGCGGCGTAGTCAGCTGCGTACATCTTTCCGGTAATTTGCACCGATGTCGCAAAGGGGCTGCCGAAAGCATGGGTTGTCGAGAACCCAGTGATGGCTGTCGAGTCGATTGGGCTGACTCCAATATCCCCCGTGACCGCGGAAGTCGGAATGGTCGAAATTCCTGATTTTGCCAGGATGGCAAAATTGCCGGCGGTTCCAAGATTTACGGGCCCTTGAACTGCCGCCGCGTCCGGGGCTGGGAGGATCCCGACTGCAAATCCAAGGAGTACTGCCCCGATTCCTGGCAGCGTATGGTAATTGATGCTTTTATTTTTCATAACGGTCTTAAACTTTGTGCCTATTCGATTCATTTCCGCGACATTCTGACTTCAGGAGCTATTTTGCGGGTAACTCAGTCCGTTCTGTTGGAAGCTCGTTGCTTGTCTCTGTCCTTAAGCGTTTGGTGTGCCATGGGCGCCTTGCCCTGGGCCGTGTTGGGAAAGCAGCTATGGGATCCAGTCTTTCGAAACCCCACAACCTCCTTACCGGCAACAAAAGTACCTTAGCAATCTCGGCGGAGGTATGGGTGAAGGAGCAGCCCAACAATCGATGGGGAGCAAACTCAAGCGACTCGTGCGGTTTGCAAAGCGCATGTTGTGTGGGCGCGGGCCGTGCAACTTGCAATGGCAGGAGCTCTTTTCACCATGCGAAAGGCGCCGCCGAGAAGCCGCAATCAAGCACCATCCAAGAGGTTAGGCCGCCGCGGGGTGGATTGGCTCTGTATTAGCTGGAGAGAAAAGCGCGGCTCAATGCATCCAGGTTATGATACCAAATCACACACAGTTTATCGAAGCCATCAAAGAAAAACACAAGGTCTGCCTGCGATTCTATTCTCGGGCGGACAGCGCGGTGATTGATCTAGTCTGTGCCCCGATGGATTACGGACGTGGAGCGGACACAAACGATGGCGTAAACCGATATTGGTTTTGGGACTACTCGAGTAACACCGGATCCCAAACTTTGGGCCTGTTGCCGGAGCAGGTATTGGACGTGAGGATTCTCGGCGAGTTATTTGATCCGGCGGTTTTCAATGCGCCTCTCAACATATTGCCTTTCCCTAATCCCGAAGCCAAGGCAGCCGGAGAGCCAAGTCAGACCGCACCCTCAGCCAAAGTTGAGCCGTAGCTCGATCTTCCCGCAACTGAAGTTCACGATAAACCCAGCAACCAAAAAACGCTCCTTGTTCAGGAGCGCGCGCGGATTCCACCGGCGACGAGGGTCGTCGAGGCTCGTAAACGCCTCGCGGCTATGTTGGGTAGCCGCCGTCCCGTCCCGAAAGGGACGGTTGAGAATAGCCCAAGGGTTTTTAACCTTGGGGTTCATCGGCCGGCGGGATGAGTCCCGAAGGGACGGCTGAAATCGTGGGTCGATTTGTGCGACGTCAGCGCTCGGTTGCCAACCAGGCACAACATCACCCAGAGTTCTCTCCAGCAGGAATTCCAAACTTTACATGTGAAATCCCCACGACGAGCGCCCGTGGACTAACCCCTCAGCCGTCCCTTCGGGACTTATACAGCTCGCAGCGCATACCCAAGGTTGAAACCTTGGGCTAGTTGCAATTGTCCCTTTGGGACAGAAGCCTGATCGGCGCAAACAACTGACCTTGCAAAGCCAATCCCCGTTCTCGTTCCAAAAACCATCCTCCGCCGCGGGCGTTGCTTTCCGTCCAGTCCCGAAAGGGACAGTTGAGAATGGCCCAAGGTTTTTAGCCTTGGGTTTATTGGCCGGTGGGATGAGTCCCGAAGGGACGGCTGGATTCATGGGTCGATTGTGCGACGTCAGCGCTCGGTCGCCAACCAGGCACAACATCACCGCAGAGTTCTCTCCAGGAGAATTCCTGAGGTTACCGATCCTAACGTTTTTGTGTGCCACAAACCCAGGGACGAGCTGCCCTCGCCCCCAACTCCGTCCATTGCGGCCTAAGCCGTGATCGGGAACACCGGGCTGCCCAGCAGGCCTGATTCGGCGACCAGATTGTTGCTGGCCGGCGCATCAATTGAGACCCGAACATCGCGTAAGCGGCCCCAGACTCCTAATGCGTTCAGCAGCCACAGAACTACGATTACGACAACTGCAATATTGAGGATTCTTTTGATTTTCCCATCCATGGGAATGTAGGTGTTCACGAGCCAGAGCAATACTCCGACGATGATGAGAGTGACCACGATTGTGATTAGTGACATAATGTTATCTTTTCGTTTTCTTTGCGTGCTGCTGTCCTTACGGACGACCGCACCTTCTGCTGTCCTTTAGCTGCTGTTGTGCCAGTAGTGCGACGCGTTAAGCACAGCGCTGGATGCGATCCAAGCTCGCGGCTGGAGAACTTAGCAACCACCCGCGCCGCAACAGTCTGCGACCCCGCGGCCCGGTGGCAAAGCAACGGGAGGGGATCGCGACGTTCCTCATTCGGTAAGTGTCGCCAGTGCAAAATGCCGGAGAAGCCGGACCCGAACGTGCAAGTCGCACGTCGCACCCTTCGTGGCGGCTTTGCAAAACAAGGGTCAGCCACAAACCGGCTAGGAAATCGCAAGATACGGCGAGTGGAACCCGGTTTTAAAAGTTATTTAAGGATATGAATGAGAAGCTGGAGGTTCCCGAGGTGAAAGTAAATCCCCGCGCGGAGATCAAACCCGTCCTGGTTGAGACCGAAGGATTTCAATGCATGGCGTACCAGGATTGCCATGGAAAGTGGAGGACTTTTTATGGGCTCAAACTGTTGTCGGGCGAGGTCGAAGTCGTGGCGACCAATTAAAACCTGAGGCACGGCCTCACCAGGGGCGGTTGAGGTCGGGACGTCGTTTCCGATCTTGTCGAGCTTGCCTTTGAAGAGGGAGGGGTTCGGCAGCTGCCGGCGCCTGATTCGAAGCCGCGTTGATTGCCGTCAATTGCTCGTCGATTACCCCGAGCAACTCCTGCCGGCCCTGTCCAGTCTCTGCGGAACAGGTGAACACTGCCGGTGGTTTTTCGAACCATCTCGAAATGTGCTCGGTAAAAGCCGCGATGTTCGCCTGCACCGTGGCGGCAGGTACCTTGTCGGTCTTGGCGAAGACCAGGACGAAGGGCATGGAGTGGCGCACGAGCCATTTCACAAACTCGAGATCAACTTCCTGCGGCTCCAACCCGGATTGGATCAAAGCAAAGACCAGACAGAGGTTCGCGCGATGCTGCAGGTAATCAGCCACTGCTTTGTTGAACCGGGCCCGGTCCTTTCGCGCGCCCTGCGCGAACCCGTAACCGGGCAAGTCCACCAATCGCCAGGATTTATTAATCGTGAAGATGTTAATCAGCTTCGTAAACCCGGGCGTGGCGGAGACTCGGGCCATCGCCTGCTCGCCCGCGAGCATGTTGAGCAGCGAGGATTTGCCCACGTTCGATCGGCCAACGAAGGCGAACTCCGGCAGTGACTCGTCCGGACACGAATCCAGGTCCGGCGCGCTGCAATCAAAAACAGCGGATGAAATATTCACGATGGAGAACTCACAACCCAGTGTCGCACAAATCCGAAGCACTGGAACCTATATCCTCAAGAAAGTGCTGCTTGAAAAAAAGCGTCACGAATGAATTGAGACGATCAGCCCTTCCGTCCGCGACGGGCGGCCGCCCCCGCGGTCGCTCTTCTTGCGGACTTTCCAGGCGGCTCTCTTTTCAGCTTCGCGCAGGTATCGGATTTCCAGTTGGAGCTTGAGAAAACTATCATAGCGCTGGCGCGAGAGGGTGCCGGCCGCGAGCGCTTCGAGCACCGCACACTTTTGTTCCCTGACATGGGTGCAGTTCCGAAAATGGCAGCGCGGAGACAACGCTTCGATTTCAGGAAAACTTTGTTTCGATCCTTCAGCCGCAATCCAGATGTGGAACTCTCTCATCCCCGGTGTGTCGATGACCACGCCGCCCTGCGGGAGAAAAATCATCTCGCGCCAGGAAGTCGTGTGCCTGCCTTTGACGTCATTCGTGCGCACTTCGATCGTGGCCTGGATGTCCTCTCCATATAACCGATTAATCAAGCTCGACTTGCCAACCCCGGACGTGCCCACGAACACGGCCGTGTCGCCGGGCTTGATCAATTCCGATAGTTTACTAACTCCCCGCCCGGTGATGGCGCACGCGGTGAGGATTAACGCCCCGCCAGCGATGCGAGTGGTTGTCGACATTTTTGCGTCAAAGTCGTTGCACAAATCGATTTTATTGAGAACCACCACGGGCCGCGCTCCGCTTTCATGCGCGACGACGAGCATCTGCTCCAGGCAAACCGGGTCGAAACTCGCGTCCGCGGCCGTCACCATGAACGCCGTGTCGATATTGGTCGCCAGGATTTGTTCAGTGGCCGCCTGGCCAACCTTGCGGGAGAGTTGTGTGCGGCGGGGGAGAATGGCTTGAATGATGGCCTTCTGCTCTTTCGGTACGAGTTTTACAGCGACCCAATCTCCGACCTTGGGAAGTTCAGCGTTCGAACGGCCGGCTTGATGCATGCACTTGCCGGAAACTTGCGCCAGCAGCTCCGCCTCAGCGGTCCAGACGCGGAAGAAATGTTTATTCTCAACCGCAACACGAGCCGGGACCAATCCCTTGGCACGGTGGGGCGTGAATTGCTCATTGAGCTCAGCGTTCCAGCCCAGCTTTGTCAGGTCCATAGTCGGCATGCTGATTTGGTCACCTATAAAATCGGAGAAGATTACGGTCTGCTGCGATCGTAAAATTGCCGACCTGCCAAGAGCGACTCGACCTTTGGTCCAAATCCATCACAGAACGTCCATTGTTC
>DATGLT010000082.1:0-9647 GCA_035294005.1 Verrucomicrobiia bacterium | reverse complement strand
TTGACGCGATTAGTCCCGCGAACGGAAACCCTCGGGCGGTTTTTTCGCCGTCCATTCGGGCGTGGAACGGTTCTTGCTCCCCTTACTGTGGCTTTTGAAACCGTTCACCTGCAGCACGAAATGAATCAGCCGCGGCCTTTTACCAGGACCAATCCGGCAATACTGGCCGGTCTCCTGGTCTTTGTGTTCCTCAGCGGCTTTTTCCAGGTCTCCGACTGCGACGTGGGTTATCACCTGCGGACCGCCGCTCACATTCTCCATGGCAACGGCATTCCCACCACCAATACGTTTTCCTCCGCCACACCGGACCATCCGTGGCTGCTTCACCAATGGCTCGGCACCCTGATCTTTTACGCTGCCTACTCCGTAAGTGGAGTCACCTCGCTCATTGTTTTCAAAGCCATGGTCGCTGTCGGAATTATGTTCCTGGTGTGGCTTCGCGCCCGTGACTTGGCCCCTGAGAATCCCTTTGTTGCTTTTTGGGTTGTGACTCTTGGAACGATCGCCGCCCGCGTCCGGTTCTTTGAACGGCCCGATTTCTTGTCCGCCTTCTTCTTTGCCATGCTCCTTTGGCTTGATCAAAAATGGGGAAGGCAGCGGCGTTGGCAATGGATCGGTCTGCCATTGCTCATGGCGGTTTGGGCCAACACGCACGCGGGGGTCATTTATGGGTTTGTGCTTTTGTCTGTCCTCGCGGGCGCGGAATCGCTGGAGGTGATCCACGCTCAGATTCGCAACCGCAGCGAAACTGGCCACTCGGGTGCCTGGGGCAGGAATATTCAACAATTGGCCCTCCGTCCGGTCGGATTCATTATTGCTGCGGCGCTTGCTTGTCTCACGGTACAAGTCATCAATCCCAACGGATGGCGCGTGCTGTGGTTCCCGATTTCACAATTCTCCAGTCGCTTTTGGCAAAGTATCATTGTGGAATACCAACCTCCCGGCTGGGCCGGCGACAAAGCGTTCTATTTGTTTTTAGCCGCTGTCATCCTGCTGCAGGTGATTACCTTGAGGGGCTTCAATTTCCGCCTTTTCCTCGTCTCGGCCGCCTTCGGTTATCTGGCCTGCAGTTCCCAGCGTTCCTTGCTCTTCTTCACAATCGCCGCAGTCCCACACGCGGCGTTTATGTTGGCTCAGCTGTTGCCGCCACGACCGCTCCGCGTGGCGCCGGGAGATGAAGGTCCGACAGGGTCTCTGATCCGCCGAGCCGGAGCATTGGTTTGCAGCGCGAGTTGGAACAGCTGCGCCCTGGTTGCCGCCTGGTCAGCGGCAGTCGCGTTCCTGTTTGTACCCAACCAAACGTTTCGGTTCGGGTCGGGCTGGTATCATCCCTACTATCCGCTTGCCATTTACCAAACCATCTCCAGGGAAGTGCCCCCTCAAGGTATCTTTAATGAAATGCGCTACGGCGGAAGCATGCTTTGGTGGCTTTACCCACGCTTCAAACCGTTCATCGACGGCCGCGGCGATGCGTATTCGGAGGAATTCTGGTTGACCGAATATTTCCCGATCCTCGATGCCCGGCCGGGTTGGAAAGACCTCCTGCAAAAATATCAGTTGCACTGCGCGTTGCTTCCGATGCCCGAGACTGGGAAAGCTCTCCCTCTCGTCGACGTCTTGGGCTCGGATCCGCAATGGGCGGTTGTGGCTTTTGATGATAATGCCGTGCTTTTCCTCGAACGCACCGCAACCAACAGCCTGTTCATCGCCCAACATGAATTCAAAGTCCTGCGGCCCGGCGATTGGTCTTTTGCCTGGATAGAGTCTCCCCAAATGCAACAGCCCGGCGCAATCGAGATCGACCGTCTCCTGGCAGATTCCCCGGAGAGCCGGTTCGGCAGAACGGCCAGGGCTCGCCTGTTGATGGCGACCGGCCGCTTCACGGAGGCGGCTGGCGAACTCGGCTCAATTCTTAAGGATTATCCGCAAGCGGGAGGACCCTACTGGCGGGACTACGGCTATGCCCTTTGTCGCGCGGGCCGCATCCAGGAAGCCGACCAGGTCTTTTCCCGCATGATCGCGCGGGGTGAACTGCCGGGATTTGCGTCGTTTATGCGATATCACATCGCCTTTGAGAGACACGATTTGCCTGCCGCCGGACGGTTTCTCAAACGCGCTCTTCAGTTGGAACCCACCAACGCCGAATATTGTGTGGCTTTGAAGGACCTGGAACAAGCTGTGCCCGCCAGGTAAACGCGCTGTCGCTCGCGACCCATGCACCCAGCTTTAACCCAAAGCGATATCGAGGTTTCAGTTGTCATTCCGTGCCTGAACGAAGCCGACACGCTGGGTGCTTGCCTGAGCAAAGCGGCTCGCGCCATGCAGAAGCAGGGAATCCGGGGCGAACTGGTCGTTGCGGATAACGGCAGCAGTGATGGCTCTCGAGAGATCGCGGCGGCGGCCGGCGCTCGCGTGATCCCAGTGGCTGAAAAGGGCTATGGCAACGCGTTAATGGGCGGGATTGCCGCGGCGCGCGGATCCTTTGTCGTTATGGGCGACGCCGACGACAGTTACGATTTTTCCGATCTGCCCAAGTTCGTGGAAAAACTGCGCCAGGGATTCGACCTTGTCCAAGGCTGCCGCTTTCCCTCCGGCGGGGGCTCAATTCAACAGGGAGCGATGCGGTTCACTCATCGGTGGGTGGGAAATCCGCTGTTTTCATTTCTGGTGCGGCTTTGGTTTCATGCGCCGGTGCATGACGTCTATTGCGGCATGCGCGGATTTCGCAAGGACTTGTTCGAGAGTCTGGACCAGCGTTGCACCGGGATGGAGTTCGCCACCGAGATGATCATTAAAGCCAGCCTCGGCGGAGCCCGCATTGCGGAGGCACCGATTGTCCTTTACCGCGACGGCCGAAAATCCCATGCGCCCCATTTGAAAACCGTCCGCGACGGCTGGCGCACTCTAAGATACTTTTTGATGTGCAGCCCGCGCTGGCTGTTCCTTCTCCCCGGGGCCCTTCTGATTGGCTTGGGTTGCCTCGCTTACGGCTTGGCACTGCCGGGCATTGTCGTGCGCGGAGTCAGGTTCGACGCTCATACCCTGCTTTTCGGCAGCCTGTTCGCCATTTGCGGTTATCAATCCATTCTCTTTGCCTTATTCGCGCGCACCTTTGCTTACACGGCGGGCTTGCTTCCGCCCAATCCGAGGTTGCTGCGCTTTTACGAACTGGTTGATTTGGAAAAGGGCTTGGTGGTCGCGGCAACCGCGATACTCACCGGCGGGTTGTTGTTATTGCTGGCCGTTAACCAATGGCGGCTGGCCGGATTTGGGAACCTGGATTACGCAAAAACCATGCGTCTGGTGATCCCCGGAGCTACGCTGATTGCACTCGGTTTCCAAACTTTTCTGTCCAGCTTTTTTATCAGCATCATGGGCATGAAACGCAAATGAGCTGGGTCAGCTCAATCCATGGCGGGTGCGTCCACCCACGTCGTGTTCGCGTGCTCAGCGAGCATTTCGCCAGGTTAATTCCACCGGAATCAAGCGTGCTGGACGTTGGCTGCGGTGACGGGCAGTTGGCTGCTCAAATTGAGCGCCGCCGGCCCGATCTTAAGTTTAAAGGCCTCGATGTTTTGTTGCGTCCAAACCCGGGTATCCCCGTGACCCCTTTCGATGGAAGCACGATTCCATTCGCTTCGCTCAGTTTTGATGTCGTGATGTTTGCCGACGTGCTGCATCACACCCCCGACCCCACTGTGCTCCTGCGTGAGGCGGCGCGTGTCGCCAGGCGTTGCATTGTTATCAAGGACCATTTGCTTAAGGGCGCGCTTGCTGCCTCAACCCTCCGCTTCATGGATCGAGTCGGAAATAAGCGCCACGGCGTGGCGCTTCCCTACAATTACTGGCGTCATGATCAGTGGATGGCGGCCTTTAACCAGCTGAAGTTGGAAGTGCGGCAGTGGCACGAGAAATTGGGCCTGTACCCTTTTCCCGCCAACGTCCTTTTTGATCGGTCGTTGCACTTCATCGCTGAATTGAGCCTCTCCCAGTGATTCACTGATTCCAAGTCCGTATAAGCGGTCTTGAAATCCCCTTCGGATTGCTTTCAGATGGCGTCATGCGATTCAAATCACACGCCCTCGCCGGGCCACGCGTTCTCCTTACCGCTGCGTTAGCGGGAATGTTCGCTTTTTGTCAAAACGGCGACTCGCAAACGGACCCGGGCAAATCGAGTCCCTCAAACTCCATTTGCGGCTTGCCGCTGGAAAAGTCGGCCAGTCGCGGGATTACAACTCGGGATCCTTCGACGATTGTGAAATGCAAAGACGATTACTGGGTTTTTTACACCGGGCGGGGCGTCCCCTCGTACCATTCCAGGGATTTGGTTCAGTGGGCACCCGGGCCTGCCGTATTCAAAACCGCGCCCGAATGGATCGCTAAAATCGTTCCTGAAAACCGGAACATGCAATATTGGGCTCCCGACATCATCAAACTCTCCAATCGCTATCTTCTGTATTACGCCGTTTCCTCCTTTGGCAAAATGACCTCGGCGATCGGCCTTGCGACCACCGCTACTTTGGATCCCGCCGATCCCATGTTTCACTGGACCGATGAAGGATTCGTGGTGCGAACTCAGGACGGCGACGGTTACAACGCCATTGATCCGTCCGTTTTCCAGGACCGCGATGGAAGCTTATGGCTGGCGTTTGGCTCTTATTGGTCCGGCATCAAGCTCCTCCAACTGGATCCCCAGACCGGCAAACGCCTGGCGCCTGATTCGAAGCTGTTTTCACTCGCTTACAATGAGTCGATCGAAGCTTCATGCCTTTGCAGGCACGACGATTATTATTTCCTGTTTGTGAACTGGGGCAGTTGTTGTCAGGGTCCCAAGAGCACCTACAACATCCGGGTCGGTCGAAGCAAATCCGTAACCGGTCCTTACCTGGATCAATCCGGCGCAGACATGTTGCATCGGGGAGGCAGCCTCTTTTTATCCATTACCAATGGCCCGCTGATCGGCCCCGGACACGCCGGCCTTTTAAATGCCCTGGGCAGTGAATGGTTCACCTCCGATTTCGAGGGCGACGTTCGAATGAACGGAAAAGCCACTTTGGCGATTATGCCGCTGCAATGGACTGCTGACGGCTGGCCGCAGGCAACCGTCAATGACCTGAAGGAATCTTCCGGAACATCGACGCCGAGATAGCGAGCCGTGGGACCCATGGCCTCAACCGGGCTTTTGGGGCTATGCTGGCATCCCTGGTGGGATGCAATAATGTTTTTTGGCACGGTTCCGTGGGTCTGGGCGACCCACGGCTACTTGCTGCGAACCCTGCGGGTTCGGGATCGGCAAGCGACCACCAGATTCATCTCGGCACGCATTCATGTTCGCGATTTGGCATTTCCCCTTGAAGATCGCATCCCGCTTCCGGCTGGGACAGCTTCGTGCATGAACAGGGAGATCCACTCCCTTGCGCAAGACTGATCCTCCTCCGAACCGCCCCGCAATTCGAACGTGCTGTCGAGTCTTCGTATAAGACGGGCCTGGCCGAAACACGCAACGGTTTCTCCGCGGCCGGCCTGTCCTTCGAACATATGATTGAGTTTCATGGACGCAGACTACGCCAGGCACTTGGACAAATGCTGTCCAACCACTTTGAAAGTTCTGGGCTGACGCTTTGCTTGAAAAACCGCGGGATTCAGGTAAAAACGGCGTATGGAATGCTGCGCTTTGGACCGTCGGGCCTTTCTCCAAACTTCCGCGCGAGCCGCCGCTGCCGCAGTTGTTTTGGGTTCGGCATCACTGCTGCCGGTGTCCGTATCAGCTGGAACTGCGAAGTGTTTGCCGCTCCGACTGGGTGGTCCCGCCTTTGCCGATGGACAGGATCCCGAACAATTGGCGATGGCCCATCGAAAGCTCGGGTATAGCGCCGCCTATTGTCCAAACGTATCTTTGAACGATTCGGATAAAATCCGGGCCTACGCCAGCGCGTTCGAACGGCACGACGTCGTTATCGCCGAAGTCGGCCGCTGGGTAAATCTGCTCGAGGCCGATTCGGAGAAGCAAAAGCTGAACTTGCAGGTTGTCACCGATGGGCTGGCGCTTGCCGAGGCGATTGGCGCGCGGTGCTGCGTCGATATCGCCGGCTCCTTCAGCAAGCAGTTTTGGTTCGGGCCGCATCCCGAAAACCTTTCGAAACGGCATTTCGATGCGAGCGTCGAGAATGCGCGCAAGATCATCGACGCCGTCAAACCGACGCGCACCACTTTTTGCTACGAGGTCATGGGCTGGTCCTGGCCGGACAGCCCTGACCATTACATCAAGATGATCAAGGCCATTGACCGCAAAGCTTTTTGCGTTCACCTGGACCCTTGCAACCTCGTCAATTCGCCCGAGAAATTCTACGACAATACACGTCTGCTGAACGAATGTTTCGATAAGCTGGGCAAGTGGATTGCAAGTTGCCACGCAAAGGACCTCACGTGGGACGTGGAAATGAACGTCCATTTCCGAGAAGTAGCCCCGGGGAAGGGGTCGCTGGACTATGCGACGTATCTGCGCCGTTTGTCTCAGTTACCCCAGAGTCCGCCGCTAATGCTCGAACACCTTTCCACAGCCGAGGAATACACCGGCGCCCGCGAGCACATCTTCGAAGTGGGCCGCCAATCCGGCCTCGCATTCGCCTGACACGGCTCTCTCTAGTCTTAACCAATCGTTGTAAACTCCCTTGAGTTTTCACCAGCCGCCGATATGCTTTGCTTATGCCGATTTACGAGTTTCATTGCGGAAAATGCGAAAAAGACAGTGAGATTTTGGTGCGCTCGAGTCATTGGGAGGGCACCCGTTGTCCGCATTGTGGCTCGTCGAAACTGACCAAACGACTCTCCGTTTTCGCTTCAGCGGGCGGCGGAGAAGCCGAATCCGGAGCGGCATGCAACAGCACAAAGGGCGGCGGCGGATGTGGCTGCCATTGCGCCGGCGGTAAGCATCGTCACTGATAGTGACGCAATCACTGGTCGTGACACTTCGAATCAACCCGGGCTCCCCGCTAATAAAACCAGCCCGCGGGACAGGGTGGCATCTTGCTAAGGGCAGCCTATTACTTCCGCAGCGCTGATGCGCCGCAAGTCTTCCACGCACCAATCAGGTTTGTGTTTCTGCAGTTCTTCGAATTCTGCGCCGCCCGTCGCTACCGCGAGTACGCGTGCTCGAATCGCCCTTCCGCAACGCACATCCAGCGGCGTGTCCCCAATGACCAGTACTTCATCGTCTGCAACCGGTTCTTTAATGAGGACTCGACCTCGTTCCCGCGCTATTTCGGCGATCTTGTCCCTCTCTTCATGGTCATCCGCAAACGCACCGGTTTCAAAGACGTCCCAAAGATTAAAGTGACGCAATTTGATTTCTGCGCCTAAACGAATGTTGCCCGTGAGCAGACCGAGCACGGGTGGCTGCGGCAACTTCTTTAACTCTCCAAGAAATTCTCGCACGCCCGGGCAGGTTTCAGTCCGGCTCTGATGCAGGATGTGATCCAGCCAGAAAACGTAGCGTTCAAAAAAGCGCTCAAAATTCTGCGGCGTGGGCACAATCCCGTGGTAACCAAAGAACTCGCGTACAAGGCTCACATCTGTCCGGCCAGCGAATTTCATGCGCTCGAAACCGTCTGAAGCGCCAAACTCGGTGGCGAAGACTTTGGCGAACGCTTTGACTCCTGCCCCGCCGGTATGAATCAGCGTTCCGTCAATATCGAATAGAACCAGGCGAACCATGCGGGCGATATTTGGGGGTAAAACCGGGCTCATGACAATGAGCAATCTCGTCCGAACAAATGTAGTGGATCTTCACGAGGCGCTTGCTATAAAAAGCGGCGGTTATCGGAGGATTCGATTCAAAATGAAAAATCGACATGCGTTTACTCTCATCGAACTGTTGGTTGTCATCGCGATCATATCCATTTTGGCGGCTCTGCTATTGCCCGCGTTGCACCGGGCCAAACAGGCCGCTCACACTGCCGCCTGCCTCAATAATTTGAAACAGTGGGGGCTGGCCACCCAGTTGTTCGCCGGAGATAACAACGATTTTCTGCCCAAGGACGGCACGCCCAACGGCACCAGTACGGATGAAGGCTGGTACAATGACCTGCCGCGCGTTTTGGGATTGCCTTGCTACCGCGAAATGGCGTGGCGTACCAATGCTTCCATTGACCCGGGAAAAAGTCTCTGGATTTGTCCTGCCAACCCAAGACGGAGCAATGGAATCAACCTGTTTCATTACTGCCTCAACGAACACGTCAATGGCATCGGCTCGGGGAACCAGGTGAAACTCACCTCAATTCAACATCCAACACGAACGGTTTGGCTCTTCGACAACGGCAAACTTGCGGCGGTAGCCCAGCACAATAACGTTCATACCAATCTCCACAACCGCGGGGCCAACTTCACCTTTCTGGACGGCCATTCCGCCCGGTTGGGACAGATTGAATATTGGGATTTTTCAGAAAACCATGGACGGACTAACAACCCGAGCCTGCTTTGGTTCCCCTGAGAGCTGATGCGCGGGCTGGAGTTTGGTGTCTTGCCGCACCGGGCTCACGTGTTTTGGTTGCCGACGCCGGCCGCATCTCGGTCATCCTCCTCGCAAATCGTTTGGTCCTGCATCCGGCGGCTTGTTACGTTACGTTTGTGGCGGCGAACTTATTGCAACGTGTTTGTCCGGTCTGTGGGAGCGCCGGCTCCACAAGCTTGCTTCACAAAGACTCGTTGCACCTGGTCCGATGTTCGGATTGCTCGATGGTCTACGCTAATCCGATCGAGGAAGGGTGGGCCACAGGCGTCAACTACGATAACCTTGCCGTTCCCTACTATCTCTCCCCGGAAAAGGTCGAGAGCGACTACGCGCCTGTCCGTTTCGATCGTGAGATCAAGTTGTTCCGCCGCTTCTGCAAACAGGGCCCGGTTTTGGATGTGGGCTGTTCCACTGGTGCCTTCTTGTTCCAACTGAAGCATCGGTTTCCAGGCAGCTACAACGTGCTTGGTGTGGACGTTGCCGGCCCGGCATTGGACTATGCCGAAAGCAAGGGGGTGCCGGTCCTGAGAGAGTCGTTTCTGACGAAATCGTTCGGAAATCAAAAATTCGCTGCGGTTACCTTCTGGGCCGTGCTCGAGCACCTTGCGGAGCCCCGCCGCTTTTTGGCGAAGGCGATCGAGGTCATCGAACCGGGCGGCCTTTGTTTTGTGCTGGTTCCGAATTTTTGTTCACTCGCCGCGCGCATTTTAGGTGGCAAGTATCGATACATTTTCCCTCAGCATATCAATTATTTCACCGCATCCACCTTGAACTCGCTCGCCGCATCTGCGGGGCTGAGAATCCAGCATGCCTGTTCGACTCATTTCAATCCCATCGTGATTTGGCAGGATTGGAAAGGAACCGGCGAGTTTGTTCCCGATGCCGCGCGGGGGGCTTTGTTGAAGCAAACCACCGCGTACAAAACCAATGCATTGCTTAAGCCGATCAAATTCGGCTTGAGCGTCGTGGAACACATTCTCGGGCGTTTGAATTTGGCCGACAACCTGGTGCTGGTTTTGTGCAAGCCGTGAACCCCGGAACGATCTGCCGAACGAACAAGTCAGCGGGGCCGGGCAGGTGATCCGAAAACAGAACGGCCCAACCCGGCGTCCGCTGCACCGCCCTCATTAGCCATTTC
>DATGLT010000081.1:0-2840 GCA_035294005.1 Verrucomicrobiia bacterium | reverse complement strand
CGAATCCGCAGCCCCCGCCGCCCGGCACTCGATCCACGCCCGGCTTCCTTCAGGTCAACGTGAAGCCGACCTTTGGAAAACTGAAGGGCCGGAACGATGCCAAAGAGCAGGCCGGTCGAACAGGCTGCCAGCAGCGCGAAGGCCAAAGTCGAACTATCCACGCGCGCAGACTGCAAAAGAGGGATGCCCAGGGCCTGGCACCGGGCGATGGCCCTCGTGGCCAAAATCGCCAACGGAATTCCCAGCGCTGCGCCACCCAAGGCCAGCAACACGCTTTCTGTCAGCAGTTGCCGGATCAGTCGGGATCGGCCGGCCCCCAGCGACAGCCTGACCGCGATCTCCTTCTGCCGCGCCGCGGCCCGGGCCAGAAGCAAGTTCGCGAGATTGACGCAGGTAATCAGCAAAACGCAACCAACCGCGCAAGCCAGCACCAGAAACGGACGGCGGAACTGACCAGTGACGTGTTCCCGCAAAGGAACCAGGAGCGCGCCAAAGCTGCCGCGCTCCGGATGCTGCCGGCGCAATTCCCGGTTCAAACCATCCATCTCCAACTGTGCGGACTGAAGCGTTACTCGCGGCTTAAGCCGGGCGATCACTGCGTGCGAGTTGTCGGAGAGCTCTCCAAACTGCAGGGACACCCGCAGACAATCGACTTTGGACCCGGGCAGGAAAACCGACGAGAAATCGAAACTCGGAGCCAGAACGCCAACCACGATCCACGAACGGCCGCTGACCGTGATGGATTTGCCGACGATCGCGGGATCTCCAAGGAACTTCTGGCGCCAAAACCTGTCGGTGAGGATTACGGTGTCCGACGTGTCGTCCTCGACGAAATCGCGGCCCAGGCGAGGCGCGACGCCCAGGACTTTCAGGAATCGCCGGTCGACCCAAATGGCTTCAATGCGGCTCAATTCGCCATTGAGCTTCAGCACTGTTGCCTGCCTCCCGAACCACGCGATGTAACATCCCAAATCTGCAAAACAATGCGTCAACTCCCGCCAGTCACTCACATTCACGCTGCGACTCGTTCCGGGAATTCCAGTTGCTGAGAGCTCAGGATTGCTGATCCAAACCAGGCGGTCTGGATCACGAAACGGCAGCGGACGAATGAGCACAGCGTTGACCAGGCTGAAAATGGCGGTGGTCGCCCCGATGCCCAGCGCCAGCGTCACCAAGGCCACCGTCGTGAACCCGACGTTCCTGCGCAGAACCCGCGCGCCATAGCCGACGTCCTGCAAAAGGTCCGGCAGCCAATGCAACCCGCGCTCGTCGCGGCAAGTATCTTTGACGGAGTCCAGCCGTCCGAATCGCTTGAGCGCCGCGTAACGCGCTTGGTCCGGGGCCATGCCCGACTCGACGTGTTGCTGCGTTCGCATTTCGATATGCAGCCGCATTTCCTCGTCCATTTCGGCATCCAACTGGCGCTTGTGCAGCGCGTCCCGCAAACCCATCCACAATTTTGGCGGCCAGTTCATCGCCTGTGCCGGAACGGGCTGGGGCTTGGATCAAAGGGCTGGCTCATTAGTTCCTTTGACAATGCTCATTCATAATAGTTTTACGCCGATTGCATGATTTGCGCGATCGCGGCGCACATCTGCTCCCAGCCTGAGGTTTCCGTTTCCAGTTGTTTGCGCCCGGACCGGATGAGTGAATAGTATTTGGCCGGCGGTTGTTTTCCGACTGTCCCCATTCCGATTGGATCCAACCCCGGTCCTGCAAACGATAGAGCGCCGGGTAAAGAGAGCCTTCCCCGACGCTGAGCACGTCCTGGGAGAGTTGTTGAATTCGTTCGGCAATTCCGAATCCGTGCAGCGGGCCGCGGCTGAGGACTTTGAGGATAAGCATGTCCAGGGTGCCCTGGAGTAATTCGAATTTAGGCATAAGCGCTGTTTCCCATCGATATTCGATTGGAACTTTGGCCCTCTTTCCATCGAATGTCAATGGGAGCCTTTTTTTCAGCCGGCGTCGGGGGACCAATAACCCATTCCGGTGCGCCGCTCGATGCTCCTCGATTAGGGGACCCTGACGGCGATTTCTGGAACTTTTGCACGGGATGCGGGTTAAGGAAGTATGTTAAATCAAACTTCTGACATTAAAAAGATCTTCTTGTGGGGGCCGCCGGTGACCAAACTTGCCGCGGCCTTCTTATTTGCCGCCTGCAGCCTGACTGGCGCGGCGCCGAGCGGGAAATTCGAACCGCAACAATTGCGGGAAGACTTTCAAATTGCCCGCCGATGCCTGGAGGAAGCCCATCCCGGGCTTTACCGCCAGACGAAAAAGGTTGAGCTCGATCGTGTCTTTGACGACGCGGAAAATTCGCTGAACCGCCCCATGGACTTCTACGAATTCTACCGGGTGGTGGCTCCGGCTGTTGCGGCGATCAAGTGTGGCCATACGGGGATTGATCTTTCACCGGGTGTGCGCAAGGCGACGGAACTCCTGCCATGGCTTCCGTTCAGCGTGAAGGTGCTGCAGTCCAAGCCGTACATCCTTCGAGATTACGCGAAGGAAGGGACCCTGGCCGGGAGGGAAATCCAATCGATCAACGGAGTGCCTGCGGCACAGATTGTGTCCACGATGCTCGCGTCTTCAATGAAAGATGGCGACGTCCAGACGACTCGCCAAAGGGACATCAGTGGTAGCTTCGGATTGAACCTAATCGTTTTGCTTGGTTTGAGAGGCCCCTACGACGTGGCGTTGGCCGCTTCCGGGACGAACATCGCAGAGGCGGTTCACGTCGCAGGCTTGGCGCACAATGACTTGGTTCAAAAATCGAAGGCCCTTTATCCGCAGGACCAGGGACCCAAGCAGTTCGCCCAGTTGGAGTTTTTGGACAATGG
>DATGLT010000080.1:0-16856 GCA_035294005.1 Verrucomicrobiia bacterium | reverse complement strand
ACCTCAGCAGTCGGTTACCAACGAAGAACAACCATCATGGCAGTGTTCTCTTCCAGCAGGAATTCGTCACTGCAGATCAAATCCCTCGCGACGAGCGTTTCCTATGGGACTAACCCCTCAGCCGTCCCTTCGGGACTTATCCACCTCTCACCGTACACCCAAGGTTAAAACCTTGGGCTATTTGCAGTTGTCCCTTCGGGACAGAGCACTACTGGCCGCGAACCCTTCGGGTTCGGGTTGATGTTCAGCAAAACCGATTGAGGTAATTGGCCCCGTGCCGGAAACCTTCCTCCGGCGAAAACGTATCGTCTTCGTGCTCGATGCTGAGGACACCTCGGTAACCGGCTTCGCGCAGGCGGCCGATGTACTGGCCCCAGGGAATGGCGCCGTAACCTGGAATGGCGTAGCGCCACCAGTCCGGCCCCAGGATGCCCACGTAGCGGCGCCGCTGCATATCCATCAGGCAATCTTTGGCGTGCGTGTGGAAAATCCGCTTACTATACCGAGCCACTGGGATCATGATGTCCAGGTCCTGGTGCACCAGGTGCGACGGATCATAGTTGAGTCCGAAATGCTCGTCGGGAAGCGTCTCCAGAAGGCAATCGAACGTGTCGATGCCCTGCAGGCAGGTCTCAAACCAGTTCTCAACGGCGACTTTGATTCCTTTGTCTTTCGCGTGGTCGAGGATGGGGCGGAAGATTGTCGGGACAACGTTTTTAATCATGTCGATCCGGCTCGTCCGCGGGTGGGGAATGCCAGTGATCATGCAGATGGTCGGAACACCCAGCAACGCCGCGGCATCGATCATTTTCTTGGCCACCTCCTGCACCTGTTCGGTTTTGCCCGGCTCAGCCGAGTTCATGTAATTGGCGAGGCTGCTGATTTCCAGGCTGCGGTCGGCCAGCTTCTTCTTGACTGAATCCGCATCGGCCTGGCTGAAATTGGCAGTGTCCAGCAGCTTGCTGCCGGGGCCGGCCATGACTTCAAGAGCGACCTGTCCGCACCGCTTGGCCATATCCAGGGCGTGCTCCAGAGGCATATCGCTTACTGGGGCGGTCATCATGCCCACCCGGATATCTTTTTCGGAACTCCCGCTCGCGGGCGCATTGGCTGCTTCGGCTTTTAAACCTCCCGCGCCGAGTAAACCGGCGGAAGCGACACCCAACGCCACTGCTGTGCCGCCGATAAAGTCTCGTCGTGAAATCGACCGCGCATGGTTTAACCGGTTACGCCCAGGAAAGTCGGAATCAGTGTATTCCTTGCTTTTGTTCATGCACTGAGCTTATGGCTTGCTTCAACGCGGTCAAGTTCTAGAGTTTCGCCGGCGATCTCTCGCCGTTATGATCCAGATACGCGGATTTCTGCTCGGTGCTGTTTTGCTGCGGCTTTGTGCCTCGCCCTCGTGCGAGGGCGCAAGCAAACCCGATTGGCTCATCGACGGCCGCTCTTTCACCGCGACAATCCAGACCAATCCCAGTGAGTCGAGCCTGAGCCTGGACAATGGGCTCATTCGTCGGAGCATTCGTCTCCAGCCGAATGCCGCCACGGTTGCCTTCGAAAACCGCGCCACATCGGAGTCGTTGCTGCGCTCGGTTCGTCCTGAGGCGATCGTCGGACTCAACGGCAAGTCGTATGCCGTAGGCGGGCTGATTGGGCAGCCGGTTCATAATTATCTCGATCCGAAGTGGGTTGGACAAATGGAAGCCGACACCAATGCTTTCAGCTTTTCTGGCTTTCAAGCGAGCCGCACCAAGGCTCGGTTTGCGTGGCAAAAACATCCGTCGTGGATTTCACAGGACCTCCCGTGGCCGCCTTCGGGCGTCGGTCTCACATTAACTTTTAATCCACCAGCAGGCTGCCCGGACATTGCTCTCGAGATTCACTATGAACTTTACGACGGCCTGCCCCTGATCTCCAAATGGCTGACCCTGAGCAACTCGTCCTCGCAACCGGTCCGTGTCGATTCTCTGGTGATTGAGCAACTGGCGGCGGTCGAGCCCGAATCCATTGTGGACGGCACCCCATCGAATTTCAGGGGCGCTTATCGCGACTTGGAGGCGTTTAGCGACTACAGTTTTGGCGGCAATATGACGGGCAACGCCGACGCCCCCGCAGTCCATTGGAACGCCGATCCGCTATACGCAACGCAGGTTCATTATGAGCGCAAAACGCCTTGCCTGCTGGAGTGTGCGCCTCCATTGGGTCCCGGGGTGCAAGTTCAACCCGGGGAAACATTCGAGTCTTTCCGCGTATTCGAACTGGTCCATGACAGCACGGACCGGGAGCGTCGCGGCCTGGCTTTGCGTCGCGCGTATCGCGCGCTGGCGCCGTGGACGCAGGAAAACCCGATTCTAATGCACGTGCGAAGCGCCAAACCCGAGGCCGTCAAGTTGGCCATCGACCAATGCGCCGAGCTCGGGTTCGAGTTGGTCATTATGACCTTTGGCAGCGGTTTTGATATCGAGAACGAAAGCAGCGAATACCTGGCCCAGATAAAGGAGTTGGCGGATTACGCGCGGAGAAAGGGAATTGCTTTGGGCGGTTATTCGTTGCTGGCCAGCCGTTCCATCGGACCTGAGGACGATGTCATCAACCCGACCACTGGGAAGAGCGGGGGCGCCAGGTTCGGCAACTCTCCCTGTTTAGGCGGCCGCTGGGGCGAGGATTATTTCCGCAAGCTCCGCCAGTTCTTTGAGACCACCGGGTGCAACGTTCTGGAACACGACGGGTCGTACCCCGGCGACGTTTGCGCGGCCACGAATCATCCGGGCCATGCCGGGCTTGCCGATTCGCAATGGAAACAGTGGAAAACCATCACCGGTTTTTACAAGTGGTGCCGCGGGCGCGGGATTTACCTCAACGTTCCGGATTGGTACTACCTCTGCGGCTCGAGCAAATGCGCGATGGGCTACCGCGAATCCAACTGGTCCTTACCTCGCGCCCAGCAGGAAATCATCGAGCGGCAAAACATTTTCGACGGCACCTGGGAGAAAACGCCCAGCATGGGCTGGATGTTTGTGCCGCTGACTGAATACCAGGGAGGCGGGGCGGCGGCGACGATTGAGCCTCTCAACCAACACCTGCCCCACTACGAAACACGATTGGCCAATCTGTTCGGCGCCGGTGTGCAGGCTTGCTACCGCGGCCCACGCTTGTATGACGATGCGGCGACCAGGGCCGTTGTAAAGCGGTGGGTTGATTTCTATAAACGGCATCGTGCCATTCTCGACAGCGATATCATCCACCTGCGTCGCGCCGATGGACGTGACTGGGACGGTTGGCTGCACGTCAACCCTCGCCTGGACGAGCGCGGCCTCGCGATGTTCTACAATCCGCTGGAACAACCGATCGAGCGCGAGGTTCGGCTGCCGCTCTACTACACCGGACTTCGGGAGCGGGCGCGGATTCGATGGGAAAATGGAACTTCGCAACTGACCCGGATCGAGCGGGATTATTCCACGTCCGTCCGTGTGAAAATCCCGTCGAACGGTCGTACCTGGTGCGTAGTAGAAGCCGGCAATTGAAACAGCGGCAGAGAAGAGACGTTGCCGCCTTTGCATCCAGTGCCGGATAACCAGGAGGACAGCAACATCTTGTGAGGACGGGAGGCTGTTTTTTGCCTCCTGAAGAGTGGCTTCCTAATTGCTTTCTTTTGCCGGCTGGAATGAAACGTTTAGCGTCCTGGTATCTCTCGATCCTGTGTTTAGCGGCTATTTTCTTTATACGTTGCGCAACCGCAGCGAATTACGAAGTCGGGCCGGGCCAAACCTACACCAACCTCGGTTCGGTGCCCTGGACTGCACTGCTGCCCGGCGACGCCGTGAATGTCCATTATCAACCCGGTGGGTATCACGAGGTGATTCTTTTGTCGCGGAGCGGTTCACCCAATTTACCAGTTACGCTCAACGGCGTTCCCGATCCCGTCACCGGCGCATTACCTACCCTGGACGGGTCAAACGCGGTCACGGCAACCAATGTGCCCTGGCATGCCGCATCGTTGAACACTATGGGAATCATTGTAGTGAGTCCCAATTTGAACCAGCCATATCCCTATTTCCCTGCGTGGATTAGAATCCAGAAGCTTCGAATCCAGAACGCCAACCCCAGCAATACCCTTACTACCGCAAAAGGCGTCACGGCCAGCTTCGACCCAAACGCCGCTGCCATTTACGTAGAATATGCTCAGCACCTGGTGGTGAGCGGTTGCGAGTTGGCTCAATCTTGCAACGGACTATTCTGTGATGCTCAAAACGGCGATCCCAACACGACTTCAACGGATATCCTGGTCCAAAACAGCTGGATCCATGGCAATGGTTTTCACGGCAACTACGGCGCCCATGATATCAATAGCCAGGCCAAAGGAATCATCTTTCAATACAACCTCATCGGGCCGTTGGATCCAAACGCCAATGGAGATGAGATCAAGGATCGATCCTCCGGAACCATTCTCCGTTACAACACCGTCATCCAGGGGCCTGGTGGCGGTTCCGCTTTCTGGTTTACTCAACCGGACGGCGGGGTTGGGGTCATAGACCAGGATCCCGCGTACCACACGAATTTTGTTTATGGCAACGTGTTTCTGAACACCACCAACAGCGGCGCCCTGACGATGTTCGCCTACGATTATCTCGGCACCGGATCGCACCCGCGCAACGGCACGCTCTATTTCTACAACAACACGGTAGTGAATTATGTCGATCAATCGGCACGCTATTACACGGAGATTTTCCAGTTGCCCCAACATTCGGACGCGGTGTCGCTCAATATCCACGACGTGGTCGATTGCCGAAATAACATCTTTGCCGCCATCCCGGGAACTGCGGGCAAGGCGCCGACGCAGGTTTATTTGCTCAATTCAGATGACGGCACACTCGTGCTCGGGACGAACTGGGTGAGCCCCGGGCTTGCCGTCTTGCAGCTTCCGTACGGGTTGACCAACTTCTTCGGAACCATTTCCGGGACAAATCAGCTTCTCTTCGGAGATCATCAAGGCCAGAACAACCCCGGGTTCGTTAACCCGGCGAACACAAACTTCAACCTGCTCCCGTCTTCGCCGGCGATTGATGCCGCGGGGCCGCAGTCCCCCGCAGTCCTTGCTTCGCCTTATAACGTAGTCAGCGAATACGTTTTTCCGAATAGCGCGCAAACGCGGATTGTCAGTGGCCGCAACATGGACCTGGGAGCATTTGAAGGCACATCCACGAATTACCTGGGGCTCTTATTCAGCCTGGCGGTGAGCAACGGTTTTGGCGCGGGAAATTATCCGTCCAACTCGCTGGTGACAATCGTGGCCAGCAATGCTCCCCCGGGCCAGGTATTCGCTCAATGGACCGGTTTCACCGTTGCGAACCCTTCCTCGATTGGAACGACCCTGACGATGCCAGCGGCCAACATCGCAGTGACCGCCACCTACTCGAATCTTCCTTATTATAATCTCACCGTCGTGAATGGGGCCGGCGGGGGAACTTACCTTCCGGGCACCGTGGTGAACATTTCAGCCAACCCGGCGCCGTCCGGGCAAGTGTTTGCCGGATGGACGGGGTATCCGGTCGCCAACGCTGCCGCAGCAACCACCACGCTCACGATGGCAGCCGGAGACGTTACCGTGACGGCCTCTTATACCAACGCGCCCGTAAGCAGCCTGTTCTATTTGACCGTCGTGAACGGCTCCGGCAGCGGGTCGTATGTCGCGGGCACAACAGTTTATATAACCGCAAACACGCCCGCCACGAACCAGGCCTTTGCCGGATGGACCGGCTATTCGGTGGCCAACACCGCGGCTCTTTCCACCTCGCTCGTAATGCCGAGCAATAATGTGACGATTACAGCCAGCTACCAGTTTTCAGGGCCATTGCCCTCCAAGCTGCCGCTGCCAATCACGAATCACCCGCGCCTTTGGCTCACTCCCAGCACCCTCGCCAAATACCGGTCCTGGGCCGTTCCCACAAATCCCATCTACCAGCAGGGACTCAAGGTGGTGATCCAGCAATGCGTTACTGATTACCAAACTCAATATTTCCCGGGGGGCGTCGCCAACACCAATTATCCCGATGTCGGCGATACCCAGGGGTATACCGGGCTGCTGACCGAGGCGGACGCAGTCGTCCTGGCCTTTGCGTCGTTAATCGATCCGGACCCGGTGAAGCGTGCCCAATACGCGCAATACACCCGAAATCTACTGATGTACGCACTGTCCCAGGCGTCGATGGGGACGCTGGCGAACGCGCCGTTCAGGGATCCACTGTTCGCGGTGTATAATCGTGCCAATGCGGGTGGCGCCGATTGGCCCCTGGCGGTGGATTGGATCTACGACGCAACCGACACTAATGGCGCACCCATCCTCAGCCCTGCGGACAAATTGACGATCCGGAATGCGTTCATGGTGTGGGCGCGGCAATGCCTGACGGCGTCCACCACCGGCGGTGATTCACCAACCCCGGTTGGCGTGCTGAACAGCCAGCAGTTGCTTCCCAACGGGAGCGCCTATCGCATGGCTGCCAACAATTACTACGACGGCCATGCGCGTTTGATGACCATGATGGGATTGGCAATTGATCCAGTCGACGATCCGCCAGTCAACACGAACCTCTCCGTCAGCGTGTTGGGCAACAGCTTGCGCAGTTACCTGGACGACGCCATTGGCGCGTGGCTGTACCAGCAGTACGCCATGTTTGGCGATGCGCCCTCGGTTATCAGTGATTACGGGCTTGCCACCAATGCAAGCGTCGGCCTCGCCAGCGGGGGTCTGCCTCCCGAAGGCATGCTCTACGGGCATTCCATCGGCTTTATCCTGGGAGGATTGCTCGCGCTTCAAACTTCCGGGTACAACGATCCCAACCTGATCGGGCCGCAGGCTGCCCTGATCAATTCTCCCGTTTGGGGCCGGTTTTCCACGGCCACGATCAGTTCCCTGGTGCCGGCTGCCCAAGTCTTCCCGGCGGCATCTTACATGGGCCCGGTTTATCAAATGGATAGCTATGGCGACCTGCTCCGGCTTTGGATCACGCCGGAATCCATGGTCCCGTTCTCGTTGCAAGCCTTGCTCGAGCAAGAGAATGGCGGCACCAACCATCTCTCGGCGGCACGCTGGTTTGCGACCGCCGCAGTCGAAGGCGGGACAATCGCGCTCATCAACCGGGTGGCCAACCCGTGGAGCTATGGTGTCGACCAGGCAATCCTCTATTTCATGCTGCTGGATCCGGCGGCGGCGCCCGCGCCCGATCCGCGCCCGGCCTTCCCATTAGCCTGGCAGGACATTCCCCTGGGCCGAATCATTGACCGCACGGCATGGAAGCCCAATGCGACGCAATTTGATTTTCTGGCGAACTGGATCTCCATCAACCATCAGCAGGCTGCCGCCGGTCAGTTCGAGTTGTATCGAAACGGCGAATGGCTGACCAAAGAGGTGAGCAACTACGATGACAACTTCAACGGCCAATCATCGATGTGGCACAACACGCTCGCGTTGCAAAACTGGTGTCAGACAGGCGACCCCAACCTTCCTTTCGGCGAGCAACTCTTCCTTAACGGCAGCGAATATGTACTCGGTGAATCAGCCGGTGACCCGGTGACGCTAACATCCAGCGGCCCGGGGTACACCTACGCCAGCGCCGACCTGACGCCGCTCTTCAATCGGCCGCAGATTTGGCAGCCGCAACTCGCATTGACCGATATCCAGCAGGCAACCCGCAACATTCTTTGGATTAAGCCCGACCACATCGTCGTTTACGACCGGGCTGCGTCCGCGCACACCGCCTTGTTCAAACGATTCAACTTGAACTTCATCACGACACCTTCGATCGCCGGCAACCTGGTGACCGAAATCACTCCTGGTGGCCAAAAGTTGTTTGTTCAAACCGTGCTGCCGGCAACCCCGACGATCACCTATGTGCCGTTGGGGAATTCTTTAACTACGGTCGCCGGGCTTGAGCCCTCCGTCGGGCGTGTGGTTGTTGAAGACACAAATAACCCGGTGAACATTCGTTTTCTCCACGTGCTGCAAGGGGCGGATTCAAACTCCTCACCGGACACAGCGACGCACATCGTCAGTTCGTCCGGCAGCCCTTTTGAAGGCGTTGCCGTGTCCGGCGCGCTGGTGCTCTTTCCGGTAAACGCCTTGAGCAATAGTCTTGTTTCTCTGAGCTATTCCGTGCCCGTCGGCATTACCAACCACTACCTTTGCGGCCTCGCTCCCCTATCCTCGTACTCGGTGAGCCTCAATTCGGCGGGAGGAGGTATGCAACAGGTCAATATCTCTCCTGGCGCAGGGCCGATTGCTGACAACGCGGGCTTGTTGTACTTCAACAATGCGACGCAGCCAACGTCCGGTGCTCCCCGATTCCTGTCCGCAACCTGGAGCGGGTCCAATGTACGGCTCACGGGCATAGGCGCGGCCAACCTGACTTACAGGATCCTGTCGAACACGAACCTCGCATCGACGGTATGGACCCCTGTCGGGTCCGCTACCGCGGACGGCAGCGGCAACTTTCAATTCATCGACGGCAGCAGTTCATCCGGCACCAAACGTTTCTATCGGGCAACCTGGCCTTGATTCGACGCCCGCAGGGCGAGGACGGTTTTGGGTTAACCTCTGTCTAACCGGGTATCAGCTTAGGTAAGGATCCCTGGGGCCCCGTAATTTGGTGGCGTGGGCTTCACCTTGGATCTCTTCTTGGTCTCAGTCACAGTCCAGCGCGTTGGCGGTGGGCTTCGTACAGGAACACGGCGGCGGCGCTGGCGACGTTGAGGGAATCGACTGTTTGAGGCATGGGCACGGCGGCGGCTTGATGGCAGGCCTCAAGCGTGGCTGGAGCGAGGCCGTAGCCTTCGCTGCCCAGGACAATGCAGCAGCCGGGCTTGAAATCCGTTTTCGCGGGTGTCTGGCCCGTGGCGTGCGGGTGCGCCGCAATGCACCGGATTCCATTCGAACGCAAATGTTGCAGCGTCCGCACCAGGTTTTCGGATTCGATTACCGGCACATGAAAGATTGCGCCCATTGAACTCCGCACGGCACGACGAAGAAACGGGCTGGGGCAACTTTCTCCTGTGATAATGGCGTGGGCTCCAAAAGCTGCGCAATTTCTGACGACTGCCCCGAGGTTTTCCGCGCTGGAAAGGCCGTCCACCGCCACAAAAAGATGGGGCCCCGGCGTCGTACCCAGGATATGATCGAGGCTCGGCTGAGGAGGCACTTTGCCAACCGCCAACAATCCCTGGTACATCGAAAAACCGGTGAGTGTTTCGAGCAAAGATTTTTCCGCAAGATAGACCCGCGTTTGTTCAGAACGAGCCTCCAAGAGAGGCCGCAACTCGGAGAACCACTTTTGAGGGAGCAAAACGGATCGAACTTCCAAATGACTTTCCAGGAGCCGGCGCACCACTTTTTCTCCTTCCGCCACGAAGATGCCTTGCTGGCGATGCTCCATCTGCCGCCGCATCGTGCGATACGGCTGGAGTTCGGGCAGGTCGAGCGACTCGATAAGTTGAACCTGGAGCATCCGCAACCTGGGTCGTCAGCGGGCCCGGGGTGGCAATCCCCGGCCGCGCAGCGGTGTTAGCTTCAGCACAACGGCAGTTGGAACTGGGTCACGTAAGCGGCGGGTTGCTCCCGCACGATGGGCAAGTCAAGTGGAGCAGGGGGTGGCTCCGGCCGCTGCAAGGCCAGTGTCGGGCTGGGCTCTGATTGGGAGGTCAGCTCCAGCCGCACATGAGAGGCGCCGATTTTCTCGAGGCGCTTCTTCATCACCTCGAACGCCAGCTGTGGCCGATTGCACTCGCGGCTCAAGTGTCCGAGATACAAATGTCGCAAGTCCGCGTTCATGATCTGTTCGGCAGCGTCGGCAGCGGCTTCATTTGAAAGATGCCCATGCCGGCTGAGGATTCGCTGTTTCAAGCTCCAGGGGCGGTGTGGACAATCCTGAAGCAACTTCACGTCGTGATTGGATTCGAGCACCAGGACATGAGCCTGTCGCACGCGTTCCAGGGCTAGTTTCGTCGCATGCCCAAGGTCGGTCAGGAACCCAATATTGCCTTCGGCTGTGCGGAGCAGGAACCCGACGGGTTCCTGGGCGTCGTGAGGAATCGAGAACGTTTCGACCACGATATCTTCGAGATCGAACGACGAACCCGTGGCAAAGACCCGGGATGGCAAGCGGCACCGGGCCTGGTACTCGATTGCTTCCATGGTCGGGCGATTGCAATAGACCGGGATTCGGAGCTTTTCACTCAATTGAACCAATCCCTGGACATGGTCCGAATGCTCGTGAGTGACCAGGATGCCGGTGAGGTTCTCGGGCGCGCGGCCGATTGCGGCAAGCCGTTTTCGGATCTGCTTCAGGCTGAAGCCGGCATCGATTAAAATACGGGCCTGCGGCGTTTCCACGTACGCGCAATTGCCGGAGGAACCACTTCCTAAAATCGTCAAACAAGCAGGCACGGCTAACGTTAGTAAGGCCGGCCGGATGCGGCAACGTTTTTTGAAATCACAGGCAAGATGCGACAAAGAAATTGGAAACCGAAATCCGTTTCCGGTTCTCTTTTCGGTCGCGGAGTCCGCTTTTCCTTTTGGTTAATCAACGGAGCCTCGCCGCAGCGCCTTCTTGTCCGAGTGATGCGCTTTGTCAGCCAGCATTCGATCTTTGGCTCTCCGGCTCCTCCTCCTTTTTTGCCGCCGGATTTTCTCGATGCGCGCCTGCTCGGCCGCGACCCGGCCGGTGCGCAGTTCTTCAATTTTATCCAATAACAAACGGCGGGCTATAAAGCGGTTGAGCCCTTGCTGTCGCGTGGCCTGCGATTTGACCTGAAGTCCTGTGGGCTTATGAACCAGCATGACGCATGTGGAGGTTTTGTTGACGTTTTGGCCTCCGTGCCCGCCAGACCTTACAAAGCTCTCTTCCAGGTCACCTTCGGTTACACCCAGCTCAGCCATGCGCCGGGCCAATTGGTCTTGTTTTTCGGGGTTTACTGGAAAAGCGCTCACACGCGGAGCGTAAATAGCGGCCGGCCGGTGTGCAAGCGGCGCGTGCTGGTTTTTGACTTCTCGACGCAGTTTCGGTTTGCGCTTTCCTCCCTTTATTTCCCCAGTAGTGTGTCGGGGTGAAACTTCTCTTTATCGCGGACATTGTTGGGCAACCGGGAAGGCGTGCGGTAAAAGGGTTGGTTCCGGAGTTGAGGAAACGGCACGGGTTGGACGTCGTTATAGCCAATGGCGAGAACTCAGCCGGCGGTTCGGGCATAACCGTCAACACTGCCGCTGAGATTTTCGCGGCTGGAGTCGATTTAATCACCAGTGGGGACCATCTTTGGGACCAAAAGGAAGTGACGGAACTGTTGGCCAACGAGCGGCGGTTCATCCGACCGCTGAATTATCCGGCGGGAACGCCGGGGCAGGGGAGCGCGATTTTCGAAAAGGACGGCTTACCCAGGCTGGCTGTGATGAATCTCCAAGGCCGCACGTTCATGCCGCCTCTGGAAAACCCTTTCCACTCGGCGTTGGCTGAAGTGAAGCGCTTACGCCAGGTGACTCGCGTTATTTTCGTGGATTTCCACGCCGAAGCCACTTCCGAGAAGGTGGCCCTTGCAAGGCTGCTGGATGGGCAGGTTAGCGCCGTGGTGGGAACCCATACTCATGTTCAGACCGCGGACGAACAGATCTTCCCCGGGGGAACGGCTTTTCTTTGTGACGCGGGGTTTACGGGTCCGCACGAGAGCGTCATTGGCCGGGAGATCGAGCCAATTGTTCAGCGATTCCTTACGGGCATGCCGCAACGGTTCGATGTGGCCCGCGAACGGGTATTGCTTCAAGGCACGATCATCGAGATCGATGACACCACTGCAAGAGCAACCGCCATTCGCCGGGTTTCGGAACCTTTGTAGCCAGGGTCAGATTTCGGGCGACTCGATTCCCAGGGCATCCGCCAGGTCCTGCAAGTGTTCCTGTTCCTGAACGATGATGCCGCGCAGGATCTCGCTCAGGGCGAACTCGCCCATGGCATCCGCTTGCTGTATCCGTTGACGGTAGTTCTGAATTGTAACCCGCTCGTTTTCCAGATCGAACTGCAGCATCGATTTGGCATCTTCGGACACTTTAACCGGCTTGGGCTGAACCGCGGGCGTGCCGCCGAAATAATCGATCTGCCGCGCGATTTTAATCGCGTGCGAGAGTTCCTCGCCTGCGTGCTTTTCCAGCTCGCCTGCAATATCGGTGTAGGCTGCCCCCTTCAGTGTCTGGCTGTAGACCACGTAAGCGATAACCGCCTGGTACTCCCGGGCCAGGTCTTCGTTCAGCAAACGGACCATCTCCTCACGTGTGGTTTTCTCGCGCTCTGCAACGGCAGTCCCATTCATAAAAGCCATTTCCTTTCTTGGGGGCAGGTTGCGTGAAATCGACACCGGCCCTTCAGGCACAGTCGCAAACTTTTCGACCGCCGCAACCTGCAGGCGCGAAAACGCGGGTTTCACCCCAGGTCAGGCCGGGTCAGCTCTCGAGGAAGCGCACCAACTCGCTCTTGATTTGCTCCAGGCGCCGCTTGTCGGTCTCGCGCTTTTCCCTGAGAAGCGGCGCGACTTCCGGCGTGAGCTTCATTTGGGATTCGGCGTACTGTTGGAGCTTGAGGTCCATCATTTCTTCGATCAACGCGATTAAGGATTGCGCGGTCATAGAGATGCTCTTTTCTTTATCCGCCACCTGGAGTGCGTGCCGCGTTTGGACTGATTCCAGTACAGCGTGGATCTTTGTCTTTGAAATGATTGTAGCAGGTGCCAAGCCAGCAAATTCAGAGAAAGAAAACGCCAAACCAAATCCGCGAAACATGGAACATTCGAGAATCCGCCGCCCCTTCTCATGCTTCGAGTTCCTTACTTTTCGCGTTTCCCGTTCTTGAAATGTCCCAGATCGGGGCATGCCGAATTTTTTGCCAGAAGTAACCGGCAGGGCGATCGCCCGCTCTCGGGTTACCCCTCCCTTTCCAGGGCCTAAGCGTAATACATCCGCAGCGCAGGATGCATGCTCCCGATGCGGAGCGCTCTCTCGATATGCCGGTCTGTATCCGCGTCCGATGGTTCGAATTTCAGGATTTTCCCGGCTTCCAACGCCGCGACAGGAACCCCGTCCCGCAGCAGAATGCGGTTGGAGGCGACCGCAGATACTCTCGGTCCGGGGGTAAGGATTCCCGCCAGGTTCAAAGGGTCGGCACCGCTCAAGGTTACGAGTTTTTGAGCCGCAGGTTCTTTCCGAATCGCTCTCAATTGGGCGATCGCCTCGGGCAGCGCGAATTGTTCTCCGCTAATCCCGGCGACGAAGTAACCGCCCCGGATTTCGCCTCGCGATTCCATGCGGCGATACGTTCGGCCCAGCTCATACCACGAAACATTCAAGGCTTCGCGTTCGAGTAATCGCCGGAAAACGATGCCGTACCGTTTGAGAAGCGCTAGGGCAAAAGGCTCGACGGCTTCCTCGGAGAACCTCGACAGCCCAGGGTTGACCTCGGCAATTCCATTGTGTTCAAGGCTGGGGGCGCGCGGCCTCAGCAGCGACCAGCGCCCGGCGAATTCGACGCTTGAAACCGCCTTAAACCTTGATCTTCGAGCCGCACCGTTGAGCGGCATGCGCTTTTCCGGCGGCAACAGCATCGCCCTTAGGCCCTCGAAACTGTCCGCGGTAACCCAGCCAAGCGCGGCGAGTTCGGCCAGAGCCAATTCGACGCGGGAAGGCAGCAAACCACGCGATTTCGCGGCCAGTTCCCCGAAGAACAAGGCGCCAGATTGCGATAAGATGTCTAGAACCTGCGCGGTATCGGCCGATAACTCGCAAGCGGCGGGCGCTGGAGAGAGTTCAAGCCACGAAGCAAGATTTTCTCGTGAGAAGATGGCGATTGGACTCGAGCGGATCGGTCCCGATGCGCGGCTTTTTGGGCCTTGCGGAGACGCGAGTCGACCCCAGCCGACCCGGCCCGTAAAGCAATGGCGATCCAGCCATTCGGGTTGATAATCCCTTACGCGCGCGGCCAGTACTTCGGGTTCCCAGGCGCCGGCCGGCAATTGATATCCATCGAGCAACGCCAGGACCGCTCGCGTTCCTTCCGGTCCTTCTGCGCGGTGTTCAGGGTCAACTCGCTGCCATGCCAGCAAAAAACGTTGGAATTCGGCAATGGTCACCGGCTGAATTTCCGCCCGGAGCCGATTGATAGTGAGCCGGTGAATCCGGGCAAGCAAACGCCGGTCGCACCATTCCGTTTCGGCCGCCCCGTTGCGGAAGCGCCCACGCAAGACAAACCCTTCCGTCTCCAACGCCGTGAGTGCTGTTTCCACTTCCTTTGCGCCGACGCAAAAAAAGGCACTGAGCTCGGAAATGGACACCGGTCCGCTGATCTCCATCCGACCACGAACCAGTTCGCGTAGCGCGTCGGCGCGTTCCCACGCCTTCTCGGCATAGATCTGCGGGACAATCAAGGGAGGCTCGGGGCGGAGGTCAGGGTAGACCGCGGCCGCTTGCGGCAACCGTTCGACCGCAACCGTGAACTGGCCGATTCGGGTGGCGCGCCCGGTCGCCATCAGTTCTGCCGTCCATTGGCGCGGGTCACTTGAACCGGGTTGTTCCGGATCGCCGCTTCGCAGCAGCTCAGGTTCAGTCATCAGGCCCGCGATCAACATGGCTTCATGAAGTTCGTCGGGGTTGGTCGCGCGAGGCCAGGCATCGGCGCTGACGGTTCGGATCGCTGCTTCGTCCAGGATCCCCAGCCCGCCGGCCGAAGCGGAATCGCCTGCGCGGCGTGTATAAACTGCCTGAGTCCGGCGTTCTTCCAGGGGCGCGTTATCGAGGAAGGCGTAGGGTTTCGCGTTGAGAATTTCGTGGGCCAATGGGGAAGGCTCGGGCAGATCGCGCGCGATACATTCGATCGAACCATTCGCGATGTTCTTAAGGACCGCAATCAACCCATCCACGTCCATCGCTTCATCCAGGCAGTCATCGATGGTTTGGCGCACCAGCGGATGATCGGGCACTTGCCGGTCGCCCACGATGTTCTCGAGGCAGGCCAATTGATCGGGAAAAACCGCCGCCAGCAGGTTCTCGGCCTCCATGCGCTGGAGAGGGGCGGGGATTTTTCGACCCCCGCGTTGCCTGGGCAACGCCAGGGCCCGGGTTGCGTTCCAGCGCCACCGGATTGGGAACATGGGCGCATCCAGCAAAGCCTGGACCAGGACATCACGGACGGTATTGGGATGAAGATACCGAAACACCTCCTCGAGCGGGAAGGAATGTTGTGTCCCGAGTGAGAGCACAATGGCGTCATCGGTTGCCGCGGCCTGGAGTTCGAAATTGAACGACCGGCAAAAGCGCTTTCGCAGAGCAAGGCCCCAGGCGCGATTGACACGAATCCCGAACGGCGAGTGGATCACCAATTGCATGCCGCCCGATTCGTCGAAGAACCTTTCCATGACGAGCTTTTCCTGCGACGGAATGACTCCAAGCGACTTGTAAGCCGCCGCGAAATACGTGATGAGCTGCAATGCGGCAGGGTGGGGTAAGCCCGTTTGAGCTATGAGCCAATCGACAGCCGGGTTCAGGTCTCGTGAGATGTCCGGTGGTTGAGTAGGATCGTCCCGATGTTCGCCGTTCGTTTCCCTGCCCACCCTTTTAAGCTCGGCTTCGATGTCTTTCCTCAATTCCGAAACTGCGCTCGAAACTTCTTTGGTTCGGCCCGGAGCTTCGCCGAGCCAAAACGGCATATTCGGAGGCTGGCCGTGCGCGTCCTCGACGCGAACCGTGCCTGAATTAATCCGGAGAATCCGCCAGGACGCGTTCCCGAGTTGGAAAATATCTCCGGCCAGGCTTTCGACGGCGAAATCCTCATTCACAGTGCCTATGAAAGTTTCACTCGGCTCAAGCAAGACCCGGTAATCACCCGTATCGGGTATGGCTCCTCCCGAAGTAAGCGCCAGCAGACCGGCTCCCCGGCGCGCCCGGATTCTGCCGTTCACCGCGTCGTAGTGGAGCAAGGCGGCCCGCCGGCCGCGTTTGGTGCTGAAGCCCTCGGCAAGCATGCGGACTACTTCTCCAAATTCCTGCCTGGCAAGGTTTCGATAAGGCCAGGCCGAGCGCATCATCTCGAACAGGTCGTCCTCGCCCCAATCCTCGGTCGCCGCGCAGGCAACAATTTGTTGAGCCAGGACATCCAACGGCTTCTGGGGGATTTCAAGCGCGTCCAGTTCACCGCGCCGGATGCAGCGCAGCATGGCGGCGCATTCGAGAAGCTCGTCACGGCTCAAGGGAAACAATCGTCCCTTTGGCACACCGCCTCGTTGATGCCGGGCGCGGCCCACGCGCTGTAGAAGCGTCGCCAGCGACCTTGTCGGACCCAGTTGGCAAACCAGGTCTACCGAGCCGATATCAATTCCCAGTTCCAGAGAAGCCGTCGCGACCAACGCCTTGAGCTCGCCGCGTTTGAGACGTTCTTCAGCCTCGAGCCGCAGTTTTGCCGAAAGGCTGCCATGGTGCGACGTGACTTGATCCTTGCCCAGGCGTTCGCACAGGTGGTGCGTGACCCGCTCAGCCATGCGGCGCGTATTGACAAACACAATCGTGGTCCGATGCGCTTCTACCAACTGCGCCAGGCGTTGGTACACTTCCGTCCAAACTTCGTTGGACATCACCGCCTCGAGCGGCGCGCCCGGAACCTCAACCGCCAAATCCAATTGCCGTGAATACCCGCAATCGATGATGGTGCAGTCCGATCTCGGCTCGGCAACAGGTCCAACGCCGTCGTTTTGGGCTTTACGCAAGTCACGTTTAGAAGTTCGGTTCCCGACGAGAAACTGCGCAACCAGTTCGATTGGCCTTTGCGTGGCCGACAGCCCTA
>DATGLT010000079.1:0-10926 GCA_035294005.1 Verrucomicrobiia bacterium | reverse complement strand
TTGAGTCCCGAAGGGACGGCTGGAATGGCGGATCGGTTGTGCGATCTCACCAATGAAGAACCACAATTATCGCAGAGTTCTCTTCCAGCGGGAATTCCTCACGTTGCATATCAGATCCCTCCGAGGAGCTTCTCGTGTGGGGACTAACCCCAGCCGTCCCTTCGGGACTTATCGACCGCGCACCTAACCCCAAGGTTAAAACCTTGGGCTATTTGCAATTGTCCCTTTGGGACAACCCGCCAGTCCACCTATCACAAGCCTGAACCGATCGCCTTTTTCCCGGTTCGACGCCAGACTACTCGTTGGAGTTGTTTTTGTCCTGCGTCGGTTTTTGGCCTTGGCTCCTTGCGGGCTCGTTGTGCCAGGCCAGGCCATACAACAGCGCCATCATGGCGACCAAAACAAGTTGAATATACATAACTGGTCCTTCAATAACCGGTTGAACTGAAATTCCTCAAACTGGATCCTGCCCGGGAGACAAGCTGTTCTCGAGTCCAACCGCCGCCGAGGGCTTTTACCAATTGAACTGTGTTAATCAGCCTTTGTCCCGCCAATTGTGCGGCCGCTCGTTCCGCCTGGAGCGCGTCGCGGTTGGCGTCAATCACCTCAACGTACGACACGATTCCTGAGCGATACCGCTGCGTTGCCAGTTGCGCAGCGCGACGGGACTGGGCTACCGCGCGCAACTGCGCGGCGGATTGCTCGGCCAGGTGACGATTGCCCGCTAAGCTGTTTTCCACGTCAGCAAAGGCGACAAGCACCTGTTGGCGGTAGCGCGCCACGGCCTCTTCGAACGCCGCTTCCGAACGGCGGAGATTCGCGCGATTCCGTCCACCGGCAAAAATGGGCAGTGAAACGCTGGGGCCGATCGACCAGACGCGGCTGCTCCAATTGAACAGGTTGTCGAGCTCGCCGCTGAGATATCCGCCGGAGGCGGTCAGGTTGATCACGGGGAAAAAGGCGGCCTTGGCGACACCGATACGAGCATTGGCGGAGGCCAGCAGGCGTTCGGCTTCGCTCACGTCGGGCCGTCGTTCGAGCAACTGGGAAGGCAAGCCGGCGGGAATCTCCGGGGGAATGGGATTCCAGGGATTCGCAGTCTGGGCCGGCACTGCAAAGACGGCGGGATTGGCGCCAACGAGGATGGCCAGGCCGTTTTCCAATTCGGTTCGCCGCTGGGCCAGCGACGCAAGCTCGGCTTGAGTCGTTGCCAGTTCAGTTTCCGCCCGCGCTATGTCCAATTCATTGCCGATGCCGCCCTCGAACCTGCTCCGGACGAGCTGCACTTGCTCTTTGCGCAGATCCACCGTGCCGGAAACCGTCGCAATTTCGGCATCCAACGCGCGCAGCCCAAAATAATTCTGGGCGACATCGCTCTGGAGCGTAAGCAGGACGTTGTAATAATCCGCGAGCGACGCCTGGGCTTCGGCGCGCGCGCTTTCGAAACTCCGGCGCACCCTGCCCCACAGGTCAAGCTCGTAGCTGAAATCCAACGGCACGCTGAAGCTATTGGCCGTCATGTTTCCAAAACTGGGCACCTGGTTGGGCGAAAACCGCTGCCGGGTCCAACTCGGGGCCAGAGCCGCGCTGGGCAACAATTCCCCTCGAGCAACCCGCGCGGTCGCCCGCGCCTGCCCAAGCCGCGCCACCGCGGCCTTAAGGTTTTGGTTCTGGGAAGTCGCCCGCGCTTCCAGGTCGTTCAGAGCCTCGTCGGCAAAGATCTCCCACCAGTTACCTTTTGGCACCTGGTCCAAAGGATTGCCCTGCTTCCATAACCCGAGCTCGGAAGCCTTGTAAGCCGCGGGCTCATCATTGCCCGGCGGTTTGTAGTCGGGCCCAACCGAAAACAACCCGGCGCGAGCCGAGACGCACAGGCCGAAAACAAGGCATGCAATCGTAAACCCATCAAATTGCTTCTTAAACATGATCGTTCCCTTTGATCTCAAATCGACGCTGTTCCGCTGTGAGCCAGGCCGGACGTGGGAGGCTCCGGCTGCAACACAGGTTGGGAGGCGCGCTTCTTTCCGAGCTTCATCAAAGTGACATAGAAGACCGGCGTCAAAAACAGTCCGAACAAGGTCACGCCGATCATCCCGGCAAACACCGCCACGCCCATGGCCTGGCGCATTTCGGCACCCGCGCCGTGGGAGCGAACCAACGGGAACACACCCGCGATGAACGCGATCGAGGTCATCAAAATCGGCCGCAATCTCAAACGGCACGCTTCAATCGCAGCGTCAAAAGGCGATTTCCCCTGGTCCTGGTGGTGCTTGGCAAACTCGACTATCAGGATCGCGTTTTTGCACGCCAGCCCAATCAGGACAATGAAGCCGATTTGAGTAAAAATGTTGTTATCGCTGCCCTTGAGCCAGACGCCAATGATGGCGAACAAAAGGCACATTGGCAGAATCAGAATGATCGCCAGTGGCAGCCGGAAGCTTTCGTACTGCGCGGCCAATACGAGGAAGACCAGCAACACGCAGAGCGGATAAACGTAAATCGCAGAGTTTCCGGCCAGGATTCTCTGGTAGGTCAGGTCCGTCCATTCGTATTCCATGCCGCGCGGAAGGTTTTCTTTGGCCAGCCTGGCAATCATAGCCTCCGCCTGGCCGGAGCTGAACCCGGGCGCCGGGCCGCCGTTGATCTCCGCCGCGGGATATCCATTGTAACGCATTGCGCGATCGGGCCCGTAGGTTTCCTTCACCTTGAGCAAGGATCCCAGAGTCACCATTTGCCCCTGGCTATTGCGCGTCTTGAGCCTGGCGATGTCTTCTTTGTGTCGACGGAACTGGGCGTCGGCCTGGGCCACGACTTCATACGTTCGACCGAACCGATTAAAATCGTTGACGTACAGCGAACCGAGGTAGATTTGCAACGTATCGAACAGGTTTTGGAGCGGAACGCCCTCTTGCTTTGCTTTGACGCGGTCAATCTCCGCGTCGAGTTGCGGAACATTCACGGTGAATGTTGAAAAGACGCCCGCAAGTCCCGGGGTTTGATACGCCTTTCCGGTTGTGGCCTGCACGGCCTTGAATAACGCGTCGTACCCGAGATCCGCGCGGTCCTCGACGAACAGCTTGAACCCTCCAATCGTGCCGAGCCCGTTGACCGGCGGGGCCATGACTGTCAGAACGAAGGCTTCCTGAACAGTGGAAAGCTTTCCGTTCAACGCATCGGCAATTGCCTGGCCGCTCAGTTCGGCCGATCGTCGTTCTTCGAAGGGTTTCAGACAGAAAAAGACAATGCCCGCGTTGGGAGCGACGGTGAAGCCGTTGATGCTCAGCCCGGGAAAAGCCACGGCGGATTGGACGCCGGGCTGCTTCAAACCAATGTCGGTCATCTTGCGAATGACGGCATCCGTTCGTTCGAGCGACGCCGCGTCGGGCAATTGCGCAAAAGCCACCAGGTACTGCTTATCCTGAGTTGGAACGAACCCGGTGGGCACCTTGTTGAAACTCCAGCCCGTCAGAAACACCAGGCCGCCGTAAATAACCAGCGCGACGGCGCTTTTGCGAATCACACCTCCGACTCCCGCCGCGTATTTTTGTCCCGACCATGCGAACAGGCGGTTGAAGGGCCGGAAAAACCAGCCGAGCGATTTTTCCATGATTCGGCCAAACCAGTCTCGGGGCTGGTGATGTCCTTTGAGCAAAACGGCGCACAGCGCGGGCGACAGCGTCAGCGAATTGAAAGCGGATATCACCGTGGAGATCGCGATGGTGATGGCAAACTGCTTGTAAAATTGCCCGGTCAGGCCGCTGATAAAGGCGGTTGGGATGAACACCGCGCACAGCACCAGCGCCGTGGCCACGATCGGGCCGGTGACTTCGCTCATCGCGTGGCGCGCGGCTTCAACGGGGGTAAAGCCCAACGCGATGTTTCGCTCGACGTTTTCGACCACGACAATCGCGTCGTCAACGACGATCCCAATCGCCAGCACCAACCCGAACAACGACAGGTTGTTGATCGAGAAACCCAGCGCCAGCATGACGGCGAAAGTGCCGACCAGGGAGACGGGCACGGCAGCCAGGGGGATAATCGATGCCCGCCATGTTTGCAGAAACAAAACCACAACGATTACGACCAGCAGAATCGCTTCGACCAGGGTGTGAACCACGGCGTCGATCGAGTGGCTGACAAAAACGGTCGGATCATACACCACCGAGTAATCAACACCTTCGGGGAAGTTTCTTTTAAGTTGTTCCATCGTTTGGCGGACGTTTTTTGAAAGCTGCAACGCATTGGCGCCGGGCGTTTGGAAAATCGGGATGGCCACCGCGGTCTTGTTGTCCAGCAGCGCGCGGAGGGAGTAAGCCGAAGCCCCAAGTTCCAGCCGGGCCACGTCTTTAAGCAGAATCTTTTCGCCGTTCGGGCCGGTTTTAATAATGATCTGCCCGAATTCATCGGTCGAAGCCAGGCGGCCCTTGGCATTCACCTGAAGCTCGAACGGCACGGGTTGGCCAACCGGCGGTTGGCCGATGGCCCCGGCGGCAATCTGCACATTTTGCTCGCGGATGGCGTTGACGACGTCCGAGGCGGTCAGGTTCCGCGCCGCAATCCGGTCAGGATCCAACCACACGCGCATCGCGTAGTCGCCCGAGCCGAACACTTCGACATCGCCGGCGCCCGGAATTCGAGCGAGCACATCGCGGACCTGCAGAGTTGCATAATTGCGCAGGTAAACTTCGTCATACCGGTTATTCGGCGAAAAGAGGTGCACCACCATCGTGAGGTCCGGCGATTGTTTGGTCGTTGTGACCCCCAGACGGCGGACATCCTCCGGCAATTTGGGCAAGACCTGGGAAACACGGTTTTGCACCTGCACCTGGGCCTTGTCCACATCGGTTCCGAGCTTGAAGGTGATGGTGAGCGTCATGACGCCATCCGGCGTCGCTTGCGAAAACATGTACAAAGAATCTTCCACGCCGTTGATCGACTGTTCGAGCGGTGAAGCAACGGTCTCGGCGATCGTTTTCGGATTGGCCCCGGGATAGCTTGCCTTGACCACAATGGTTGGCGGAACGACCTCGGGATATTCGCTGATGGGCAGCCGCCACATGGACAACAGCCCGAGCAGAAACACAATTGCCGAGAGCACACCGGCAAAGATCGGACGCCGGATGAAAAAATTTGAGAAATTCATTGGTTAAAGATTGGGCTCAGGTGTTGGGTTCATTCGGCGCCGGGCCGAGAAGGCCGCCGGCACACGCGGCTTATCGTCGCGCGAGGCGCTGCTCGGAGGCGTCGGCGGTTTCGGTCTGAGGAGACACAGGCATGCCCGGCCGCACGCGTGAAAGGCCGTTGACGACGATCGGCTCGTCCTTCTGCAGGCCCGAGCGGACCACTCGCAGCTCGCCCACCAGCGGCCCCAATTCAATGTGGCGATACGCAACCGTGTTGCTGCGCGTCAGCGTCAGCACGAACTTCTGCGCCTGGTCCGTCCCGATTGCGCGCTCTTCGACCAACAATGCCGGATGCTTTTCGCTCAATGGCACGCGAATCCGGGCGAATAAGCCGGGCACAATCCGCCCGTCGGGATTGGGAAAAACCGCCCGCAGCAGAATGCTGCCCGTATCGGCATTGAGCCGGTTGTCAAAAGATTCAATATAGCCCTGGTGAGGAAACTCCTGTTCGTCGGCAAGCTGCAGTTGAACCGGGACCTTTCCATTGCTATCGGCTTCAATCTTGCCGGACCGGGCCAGGCCGTTGAAACGCAGCAGCGAGTTCTCGTCCATATCCGCATAGACGTAAACCGGGTCCACCGAAACAATCGTCGTGAGGAGCGTGGCGCCGCCGGCAATGCCGTTGACATAATTGCCTTCGGTCAACAACGCGCGGCTGACCCGGCCGTCAATGGGCGCGCGCACCTGGGTGTATTCCAGGTCAAGCTTGGCCGAATCGAGGGCAGCCTGCGCCGCCAGCATGGCGCTCCTTGCTTCCTGGAACCGCGCTTGCCTGGCGTCCGCTTCCTCAATTGAAATCGCGTTGTTCGTCAACAGCTGGGGAGTCCGCTCCGACTCGCGCTGCGCGTTTTCCAAATGAACCTTGGCCTGCTGGAATTCCGCCTGCCTTTGCTCAAAAGTGGCCTGGTGCCAGCGAGGATCGATTTGGAATAACAGGTCCCCTCTTTTTACCATCTGCCCTGACTGAAACTTCACGGCCTGGATGTACCCCGAGACGCGCGGCCGGACCTCGACCGTCTCCACCGGTTCGATCCGCCCCGTGAATTCATCACGCTCAACAATCTCCTGCTGTTCAACCGGAGCAACAGTGACCATTGGAGCGGCTGGTTTAGCCTGCGGACTTTGCCGCCCGCAACCCGAGACGCTCAGTCCAACAATCAACGCCGCGCTCAGCCAAATAACTTTTCCCGTTTTTCCAAAATTGAATCTCATAAACTTCTCGGTGCTAAGACGAGGGACCTCACTCAAAAAGGACACGCTCGATCAATGTTGTTCGAATCTCGATGGTTCTCAGGCGGCCAACTTCGCAAAGCTGACTCGCCGGACTGCTTGCTGCTGAAGACGCCAGGCGGCAATCTCCTGGGCCTTTTCCCGCGCCAGCATGGGAAAGGTCAGCAGAGGAAAACCCGTCGCGTGGGCAAGCGCTTCCGCTTCGTTCAACGCAAGGTGAACCAGGTGCTCCTGGTGACTCGAGCTTTGGCCGAACTCGCGCAACAATTCGGCTTTGTAATTGCGAAGCCGGGCGATCATCTTCTTGCAGGAGCCGGCGCAAGCGGCCAGGAAGCTGGGAGTCGAAGCGATTTGGTTTTGCAGAGTATTCATAGCAATAAAGGTAGATGTACTAGTTATCTATTTAGTCAAATATTTCGCCAAATTTTTTTAAGCCACCGCAGCAGTCCCCGTTTTCAGTCCGAGCATCGCAAATGCGCCTTCTGACGCTTCTTTCAAAACTTCCACGTCATTCTGGATCCGGGCCTGCGTTAACAACCCCTCATAATAGGTGAGGATCATTCGCGCCTTTGAGGCGGCATCTGGAGCTTCAACCAAACCTGCGGCGTGAGCATCCCGAATGGCGCTCTCCAGGTACTTCAGCTTGTACGCAAGAATTTCCTGCACTTTCTTCTGCAAGCCGTGTTCCTGGGTGCTGATCTCCGCCCCGAGCGAGAAAAGCGGACAACCCAGCACGCAACCGTATTTTTCCTTGTTTTCCCGCTGAAATCGATACCCGAGCTCGAAGTAATTCCGCAACCGTTGCAGCGGGGCAACGGTCGGCGAGAACATCGAGTCATACTGCGGACGCAGGATTTCCCATTGGGCTTCCATTGCCGCGGCGGCCAGGTCGGCCTTGGAATCGAAGTAATAATAGAAGCTGCCTTTGCGAACCTGCGCCTTGTCGCAAATCTGGTCGATGGTCGTGCTGCCGTAGGAGCAAGTCCAGATCAGCTCCAGAACGGCATCCATCAACTTTTTTCGATTGTCGCTTACACGGCCCATAAATGAGTTGCCACCGGCAACAATCAAAGAGTGGCGCAATTTGACTAAACAGTCAACTACTTTGTTGAAGTTTTTTCCCGAGGACCAAATTGCGCCACAGATCCCTTACAGGCGCCTGTGGCTTAATACTCAAAATGGAGTCGCGCGCTGATGACCGATACCGGCCCACGATCTCGGTTAAACGCCGGATTGTCCACGAACTGGTAATCCAAGGTCGCATGAAGTCCTTTGATCAACTTGAAATCGTAATAGAGCTCCATCACTTTTTCCCAGCCATAGTTCAGGGCGCCGTCACCGGCCAAAATACCGATGCCCCCGGCACCAAAGAACTCCTGATGAACTCCTGTTATCCCGTTGATGATTCCCGCTACGCCGACGGTATCATCAGGTCTTGCCCAGAACGCGCCTTTGATGCTGAGCCCGGCTGTGGCCGTGCGATCGACATCTGAGAAGGCCCACCCCTCGGTGCGACCGTCGCTCCATCCGAGCCTGGCGAAGACGCCGATGTTGGTCACGACCTCCTGTTCGATATTCAGGCCAAAGCCATATTTGTATCGGTATGCCCGCACCGCGGTGATGTCCGCGGGCCGCAGACTGCTGTCGATCGCTTCCTGATAGTTGCCCATGTGGGCGCGGTTCAGAAAACTGAGGAAGCGCACGGTGCCCGGGTGAGTGGCCAGGTTGTAGCGGTATTCAAACTCGCTGACCATACCCCACGCTTTGAGGAAATGGCCATCCAACGCCACCCCGTTGGAAACCCTTGGCATTTGAAAAAACCCATAACGCGCCGACCAGCGCGGCTGGTTCAATTCGGCAGCAAAGCCGGGAATATAGCCGAGGCTGTCGGCGGGATAATCCCACGCTTCGTTGGCCATGAGGGCCCAGTTCATAAACTGCGTCCGGGGATCATTGGAGTAGGCGTTATTGTCGAATATATCTTTGGCCCCCATCTTGCCGAGCGTAAGCGTGATGTTGGAAACGTCCCGTTTGCCCGCGAGGTGGAACGGATCATCCTCGATGGCCTGCTCTTCTCCACCGAGGTTGATGGTCTGGCGAATGAACAGTCGCGGGATATTGACGTTGGGAACGGCGGTGCCGAGGCGGAACCCTTCGCCGTTGGGAAACGCATCGACGCCCAAGGTTCTGCTAAGCCCGAAGCCTTGCCACATCAACCCGTCGATGTGCGCCTCGGCGCCCCGCCAGAGCCTCACGCCGGCGTACAAATCGAGCGAAACGGTTTCCCTGATTTCTCCTCCCGGCCGCAGGCTGTTCGGGCCCGAGTAGGGCGCGTGAAAGCCCGGATATGCCTGGACGATGTCCGTGTTCTGAACATGCCAGTTCCAGGTCTGCTGTTCCGGGCCGGGAGCTTGAATGGCTCCGGGCGATTGCTCAATGGCCGACCCGGCATTCGTCGAATTCTGAAATTGCCCCTGGGCTGCGGCAGCGGCCGTGCCGCAAAATAATGCCGCCACAACTCGCGAAGGTTTAACTCCGCTCAATCTATTCACAAGGCCCCCGGAGTTTCATTCAACTTAAGCACGTTTCCTGTTACAACCTCAGCGCAACCGGCGCTGCGCACCCGCGCCAACGCCGCCGAAAGCCAGGTAATCTAGTGATTCCCCATTGAGATGCAACGTGAACAAGCGGCGCGCGGGTAAACTTTGTGAACATCATTGAGGACAATTTTCATAAGTTAATCGAATGTGAGGTGAGGCTCGGAGTATTAATGAATTTTTGACGAGATGTCTTTCCGTTTTTATTTCATGCCCGCAAACACCGGTGCGAGCATAGCGGGGTCGAAACGACAGAAAAAATCTTAACTTTATGACTGACCTTATCTACGTGGGTGTAATGGTGCTGTTCTTTGTGGTGAGCGGCATTTACGCGGGGCTTTGCGAAAAAATGTGAACCCGTTTTATGGAAAATCTCATCGTTGGAATCGTTTCGCTGGTTTTATTCGTTTACCTGCTGCTGGCCATGATTCGGCCGGAAAAATTCTGAAAAGGACCTATGCGCGCTCTTGATTGGATCCAACTTGGATTATTCGTGGCGATTGTAACGGCGATGACAAAGCCGATGGGGCTGTTCCTGGTCCAGGTGCTCGACGCCAACGGGCGGACGTGGCTCGACCGCGTGGTGAAGCCCTTCGAAAAGCTCACCTACCGGGTCATGGGCGTCGAGCCCGGCCAGGAGCAGAATTGGAAGCAGTATACCTTCGCCATGCTGCTCTTCAGCCTGGTGAGCTGCTTGTTTACCTATGCCATTTTGCGGCTGCAGCACTTGCTTCCGCTCAACCCCCAAGGTTTCGGCGCCTTGAGCCCGGACTTGGCGTTCAACACCGCCACCAGCTTTACGACCAACACCAATTGGCAGAGTTACTCGGGCGAATCGACGATGTCGTACCTGTCGCAAATGGTGGCCCTGGTGATTCACAACTTTGTCTCCGCCGCGACAGGCATCGCGATTGCCGCCGCGCTGGTCCGCGGCATTGCGCGGCACTCGGCCAAAACCCTTGGCAATTTCTGGGTCGATCTGGTCCGGGTGACGTACTACCTGCTCCTGCCGTTGTGCACTGTCTACGCGGTGTTCCTGGTTTCACAAGGGATGATCCAGAATTTCAAGCCTTACACGAAGGCAAAGCTGACGGAGCCTTTCACTGTCCAAGTCCCTAAAACGGACGAAAAGGGCCAACCGGTCACCACCAACGTCGCAGTCATGGTGCAAGCGCCCAAGCTCGACGAGGCCGGAAAACCGGTGATGGCGAACGGAGCCCCGGTGATGATGGACGTGCCGAAGCTCGACGAAAAGGGCCAGCCGATCATGACGAACCTGCCCGTCATGGTTGACCAGAAAATCGAGGAACAACTGATCCCGCAAGGCCCGATGGCATCCCAGGTTGCCATTAAAATGCTGGGCACCAACGGCGGCGGCTACACCAACGCCAATGCGGCGCATCCGTTCGAAAACCCAACGCCGCTTTCGAACTTCATCCAGATGTTGTCGATTTTCGCAATCGGCAGCGGCCTGACGTATTACCTGGGCCGGATGGTCAAGAACCAGGCGCACGGCTGGTCCGTCTGGGTCGCAATGATGGTCCTATTCATGGCGGGAGTCTTATTGTGCTGGCACGCGGAAGCCGCGGGCAACCCCATTCACCAACAGCTGGGCGTGATGGCGACCGACGGCAACATGGAAGGCAAAGAGGTTCGGTTCGGGATTTTCAACTCGGCATTGTTTGCCACAGTAACGACCGATGCTTCCTGCGGCGCGGTCAATTCCATGCACGATTCCTTTACCGCCCTGGGCGGATTTGTCCCCCTGTTCAACATCCAGCTGGGTGAAATCATCGTAGGTGGCGTGGGAGCGGGTCTGTACGGGATGCTGGTCTTTGTCGTGCTGGCGGTTTTCATCGCGGGACTCATGGTTGGCCGGACTCCGGAATATCTCGGAAAGAAAATCCAGTCTTACG
>DATGLT010000078.1:0-25799 GCA_035294005.1 Verrucomicrobiia bacterium | reverse complement strand
AAACGCGAACTTCCCGTTTCCCGTCGTGCAAGCGGTTCAGCCGTCCAGCATACTGAGCAACCGTGCCGCGCCACGAGATCGGTAATGACAGGAACAAGGTGTCCAATCTCGGATCGTCAAAACCTTCACCGACGAGTTTACCAGTCGCCAGGATGACTCTGTGAGCACTCCCGGCATTTTCAGAAACGCGCGCGAGAGCAGCCTTTGTTTCCTTTTTGCTCTGGCCGCCATCCAAAACGATAAGATTTGCCGCAGACGTAAGTAGTTTGGCCAGAGCTTCAATGTGCTCGACTCGTTCCGTCAGCACCAGGGGCGAGCGACCTTCGCGCAGGGTGCCGAGTACGTCAGCGCAAATCATCTGATTTCGGCACGCGTCATGAACCAGTTCTTCGTACAGCTCATGAAACTCAAGGCGCTTGTCCGGTTGCGACAAACTCAACTGACGAAAAGCGGTCGGCCGTACGTATACATGGTGCGAAAACGGTCGCGTGGCGGCCTGTTGCTTCGCGTCAACTCGATGGCGTACGGGCCCGCATTGCATGAAGATGATCGGGTGATGTCCATCCTTGCGCCCAACGGTCGCGGACAGACCGACGATGAATTTGGCCTTTGCTCGCCGGGCGACCAGTTCGAAGCTCTGTGCCGGGATGTGATGACACTCATCTACGATCATTTGGCCATAGCCGCCAATGCAGTCATTTACATTGCCTTTACGGACAAGGCTTTGGATCAGAGCGACGTCCAAGGTTCCCGTGAGGTTCTTACGGCCGGCACCAAACTGCCCGATACTTTTGGGCGGCACATTCAAAAAGCTCGAAAGCCGATCGATCCATTGTTCGAGGAGTTGCTTGCGATGGACGAGTATTAGTGTGTTCACACCGCGTTTGGCGATCAGCATCGCTGCAATTACGGTCTTGCCAAAGGCGGTGGTTGCGGCCAGTACCCCGGTTTCATGCCGGAGCATGGACTCAGCGGCGGCTTGCTGTTCGGCTCGCAAGGTTCCGCAAAAAGTAACCCTCAGAGGAGTTCCCGCAAAGCGTTCATCGCGGATTAAAGGCTGAATATGCAAGCCCCTCAGTAGCGCCGTTATTTCCTCGAGGCATCCGCGTGGGAACGCAAGGTGTTTCGGAAGATCCTCCGCGCAGGAAATGATCCGCGGTTTACCATACACGGGAAGCCGCATGGCCTGGGCCCGATAAAACTCCGGATTTTGAAAAGCTGCCAAGCGAATCAGGCGGTTCCTGAGTCCCGCTTTTCCAGCTCAACGGCTTACGCGAAAAAACCTCGAAAAGTAACAACAAAAGTAACAATAGCCGCACTTTCCTGAGGGGTAGTCTGGGAGCTGATTCTCATTTAAAGGCACGTGCCGGCCGCGTTGGCGCAGCGCTCTTAACAACAAGAACCCAATAGGACAAATTCAGTCCGGCACGAAGAGCCACTCGTCATTCGATGGAGCGGTAGCACTTCGTGCCATTCGGCACTGATATCGTGTACGGGCTGGATCGATAAAGTCGGTACACGATCGGGAAGCGGCGTGGGCTGATTGCTAATTGGTTGCTGAGGAAATGGCCCGGATAGCTACCTGATGGTCATTATGGGGCGAGTTCGCCGTACCAATAAGCTGCGGTTACCCCACCATCCATAAGGAAGTCGCTGCCGGTGATGAAACCACCTTCAGCACCCATCAGCAGCGCGCCGACACTTGACACCTCGTCCGGAGTGCCGGCGCGTCCTGCCACAGACATCTCGATCATGCGCCTATATCCCGCGCCGCGTGGTCCGGTTAGTTCATCCTTAGCGAGCGGGGTCATGATGATACCCGGGCTGATCGTGTTCAGCCGCGCACCGCGCTTACCCCAGCGAACTGCCTCAGCCATGACGCGCAGCGAATTCCCGCGCTTGGAGAGCTGGTAAGCGTGAAGTGAATCCTTCACCTGGTCAGGTTGGAGGAAGGGAAGGCCAAGCAGTTCCTCAACAGGAGTGGTTGCCAAGGATTTGTTTTGCTCAATGGCGAGGGGCGGCAGGCGATGCCCGGATTGCGAGGCGATGACGACACCGGCACCACCGCGGGCGATTACGTTGCCGAACTCTTCCAGAACCAGGGCGGTGCCGTACAGGTCAACTTTTAGGATCGTTGCTGGTGAGGCTTGCGACGGAGAGACGCCAGCAGCATGGATAAGCCCAGTGACTTCACCCAGATGGGTCGCGCTATTAACGAGCTCATGAACCGCCTGACGGGAGGACACGTCCACGGTCGCGACGCTTACTTCATATCCGGCGTTAGCTAGAATTTCCGCTGCCGCATTGGCGTTTTCCTGGCGCATGTCGGCAAGCAGGACATGCTTACCAACTCCAACGCGCCGGGCGATTGCTTGACCTATCTGCCCTGGACCGATGACGACGATTACGTTTCTCATGCTGGGATTGGCCCGGATCTATTCGGCTTTCAGTGACGCCATGTCGATCGAGAAGCGGTACTTCACGTCCGATTTGAGCAGCCGTGTGTAGGCTTCGTTGACCTTCTGGATTGGAATGATTTCCACGTCGGCAGTGATGTTGTGCTGCCCGCAGAAATCGAGCATCTCCTGGGTCTCGGGAATGCCGCCGATATTGGAGCCGGAGAAACTGCGGCGTCCGATGATCAGGTTCAACGCCGAAACGGGCAGCGGCTTTGGGGGCGCACCGACGATGGTGAGATTGCCACCCAGCCCGAGCAGACTGAGGTAGGCGTTGACGTCGTGATCTGCGGAGACCGCGTCGAGAATGAAGTCGAAGCTGGAGGCGTGCTTCTGCATCTCGTTGGCGTTGCGTGAAACCACCACTTCATCTGCCCCGAGCCGCAGTGCGTCGTCCTTTTTATGCGGTGAGGTGGTGAAGACCACGACATGCGCGCCGAAAGCGTGGGCGAACTTCGCGGCCATGTGGCCGAGACCACCCAGACCCACAACCCCGACTTTCTTGCCTTTAGTGACGCCAGCGCGGCGCATCGGGGAATAGGTGGTAATCCCGGCACAAAGCAACGGAGCGGTTCCGGCGAGTTTGAGATTGGAAGGAACACGCAGTGCGAAGTGTTCCTCAACGACAATGCTGTCCGAGTAGCCGCCGTACGTGACCGGGGCTGTTTGGTGCTTGTCCGGCGAGTTGAAGGTAAGAGTCAGGTGCGGGCAGAAATTCTCCAGCCCCGCCTGGCAGTTCGGACATGTGCGGTCTGAATCGACGAGGCAGCCGACTGCGGCCAGGTCGCCGGGCTTGAACTTCTTCACGGCGGAACCGACCCGGGTCACGCGCCCGACGATCTCGTGGCCTGGGACTATCGGGTAAACCGTGGGCATAAACTCGCTCCACTCGTTGCGCACGGAGTGAAGGTCGGAGTGACAGATGCCGCAGAAGAGAATCTCTATCTGCACGTCGGTGGTAGCAGGATCTCGACGTGGAATCGTGGTGTGTGCCAGAGGCGCAGTAGCCCCAGCCGCGGAATACGCTTTGGTTTTATACATAATAAATACTCCTGTTCGTTTGTTAACTGCCTAGCTGTTCAATTTTAAGAGGGTCTCGAACCAGCCCTTGGAGCTCTCTTACTCGCTCCCTCAGACGCTCGCATAAATCGAGCGGCCCGATACGGCGGCGTCCGCCCCACGGTATTTCGTGCGCCACTCGCCGGGTGAAGTGCCCTCCCAATCATGAAAGGCGCGAAAGAAGGAATTGGCATCTTCGTAGCCCAGGAGAAAAGCGGTTTCGTTCAGCTCTATCGCGCTGTGTTTGAGATAATGGTGAGCCAGCTCACGACGAGTGTCTTCGACCAGTTGCTGGAAGGTAATGTCAGCCTCGGTGAGGCGACGCTGGAGTGTGCGGGCGCTCATGCAGAGCTCGCGGGCGACCTGCGGGAGTGTGGGGCGTTTGCCGGCAAGGGAGCGCTTAAGGGTGTGCTTGACCTGGTCTCCCAGATCCTTACCAGAGTCCCGCTCCTTGAGTTCGGCTTCCAACTGAGCGCCGATGGCCTTGAGCAGCTCTTCATTGTGCGTGACGAAGGGCCGGTCCAGATCACTGTTTTGAAACACGAGGGCATTGCGGCTGGCTTTGAAGCGCACGCGGCAGCCGAAGTGGGATTCCAGCAGTTCGCGATGCAGCGAGGCACGGGTGAGCTCGAGGCGGAGCGGCGTGATTTGGCCTTCGGTACCGCGGCGGCCGATTCCCAGAATCCAAGAGAGCACAAGGTCCACCATCACCTCGGGCTGCGTTTCCGCCGCCTGAGTGTAGATGAACTCGACTGATGCCTCGTCGCCGCTGGAGCGCACGCGGATTTCTTCGGGGCACGTGAGCTTCTTGTAACGTCCTATACGTTGGAGGGCGTCGCGGAAGGAATGGCTGCAAACGGCCGCGATGGCGGTGGCCTGATAGCGCTCGAAACGGGGCTCGATGCCGAGCTTGAGCCCGATGGCGGGGTCCTGGCTGGTCTCACCAATGGCACGCCAAAAGGCAAACAACTCGGCGGTGGTGACGTAGATCTTTTCCTGCTGGAAAAAGCCAGCGGGCAGGCCGGCTCGACGGAGCACGTCCGGAACGGAGACTTGGTGTTCGCGCAGGCGCGTGGCCCAGAGGGGGGACACCTTGAATCTGTCGCTGGCGACTTTGGTTGCAGTCATGGTTGCAAGATACCCCCAATTAAGAATTCGGCACTAGCAAGGCGCGCCAATTTACTAGCGGAATACGCCAAAAAGTTTGTTCCGCTTCTCCATCCAGTCCACGACCGTGCGGTCGAGCGCTTCTTGAATCGCGATGTGTGACATGGCGGTGGTTGGCGCGGCACCGTGCCAGTGCCGCTCGGCAGGCGGTTCCCTTTCGACTTCATTGCCGAAAAGTCCGCTTTTCACCCGCCATGTGCTCGGCCGGATTCGCAGCCTTCAGCCAAGTAGAGGTCCACCAGCCGATGCACGGCTACGGCGACCTTGCCCTCCTTGCCGAAATCCCGGCCAAACTCTTGCTTGTCACCTCAGGTTTTCGCCGCCTGCAGGAGAGCAAGATTGAAGCCCTCTCCTCGCCCATCTCTTCGCGGAGATCCACATTGATGCCATTGACGAATCTCGCCCCAAAGGCAAACTCCAAGCCTTCGAAGCCATAAGCGCCGTCGAATACACCATGTTTACGTGCCGCCGCACCAGCTCGGCAAAGGCGGTCTCGGAGGCCGATTGGACGTATTCTCGCAAAAGTGCGATGTCATTTCCATGCGCGCGCATTGTCTCTTTATTATAATAGTGTGTGCGGAACCGGAAAACCGCACAGGTGAATACTCGATCCCGACCAAAAGGCGGTGAAACAGCCCTATCGCAACAACGAACCGCAGAACAGCCCATTATGAAACTGGTGGCTTGGTTACTCGACTGATCGATATTTACACCGGGCACGGTGGGACAAAGCCAGAGACGGAGGAATGATGGGATTGTTGAAGGAGCGCGGCATTCCCTTTCTTACGGGCAAGGAGGCGAAGATCACAGCGGACGACCTGCGCCATATCGCATAATGAAAACTGGCCAAGAACAAATGCCCAATCCCACTATGCGATCATTGCCGAAAGCCCGGTGAAAACGAGCTCAATGCGCCACGGGTGAGTCCCGCCACAAACTCGAACACCAGGAACATTGCCAGAAATTTCCAGGCATCCCTGGCACGCCACTCCGTTTCCGACACCACAGCCGCAAAGGGTGGCGGATTAAGGGCGTGTAGACTATGCCTCACATTGTTTCTAGCGCGGCAGTGGTTTATTGTGGATAGCGTAGAAACCGTCCGCCCATGCCGCGAGCCAAAAATTCTTTGTGAAAAAGCGAATTCTCTTCGTAGATGACGAACCCATGATTCTGGACGGTTTGAAACGGATGCTCCGGCCCTTGCGCGAGGAATGGGAAATGTCTTTTGTCTCAAGCGGAATCGAAGCGCTGAAATTGATGGGCGAGACACCGTTCGATGTCGTGGTCTCGGACATGCGCATGCCGCAGATGAATGGCGCTGAACTGCTAGCGGAAGTCTTAAAGCGTCACCCCCAGACCGTGCGGCTGATTTTGTCCGGGCACGCCGACCAGGACCTTGTTCTGAAATGCGTCGGCTCGACGCACCAGTACCTGGCCAAGCCCTGTCGGCCCGACGACCTTAAAGCTGCGATTGAGCGGGCCAGCGACCTGAATCAATCACTCAAGGATAAAGGGTTGCGGCAACTCATCTCGTGCATGCAACGGGTGCCCAGCATGCCGACACTCTACCTTCAGATCGTGGAAAAGCTCCACGACCCTGAGATCGGCCTGGATGTGATCGGCGACATCATCGCCAAGGACCTTGGGATGACGGCGAAGATCCTTAAACTGGTCAACTCGTCGTTTTTCGGCCTGGCCCGGCAAATATCGAATCCGGCCGAGGCGGTTTCGCAAGTTGGGGCTGAAATGATCAAATCCCTGGTGCTGTCGGTGCATGCCTTTTCCCAGTTTGAAACAACTTCTGTCGGCGGATTCTCGATCGCGGCGCTTTGGCAACACAGCCAAAACACGGCTCGATTGGCACAAGCAATCGCCCGCATGGAGGATTCCGAACAGAAGCTCGTGGACGAAGCTTTCGTTGGGGGCCTGCTGCACGACGTTGGCAAGCTCGTGCTCGCGTCGAACTTTCCCGCCGATTACGCCCGAATCGTTAAAACAGGCCGGGAGGGAACCGTGCCGCTCATCACCGCCGAAGAGAACACCTTCGGAGCAAATCACGCGGAGGTCGGAGGATACCTGCTGGGGCTTTGGGGCCTGCCCGTGCCGGTCGTCGAGGCGATTGCCTTTCACCATAATCCTATGGAATGCAAGAACACGAGCTTCAGCCCACTCACGGCTGTGCATGCGGCAAACGCCCTGGTGAATTTCGAGAGTCCAGCGGACAAGGTGTTCTCGTCTGAAAAACTGGATGCCGGCTATCTAAAGCTGCTGGGATTGGATGACCGTTTGCAAGCCTGGCGGTCTTCGAGCAGTTCAAGCGACGACAATTAACGGCAGGCTCAATCGGCCGCAGGACCGCGCGGAATTGCGATGCTAGCTCAAAGCAGACTTGCGATTCGTGCTCTTCATTAAAGCAGGCGTGGATCAAAATCCAAAGTCTGTAGGTTTTTCGATCTTGATCTTCGCGAAATCAGCATGCCTCGGATTCAATAGATAGTTCAGTTCATCGTCGATAATTACGCTCGGCACCGCCAAAACTGCAGAGCGACCGGCTTTTATCCAGGCGTCACCAACTTGCTGAAGCAAAGGAGGAGGAGGTTCCTGTCGCCAATTTTTGGGCAGCGAGCCAATCGGAAATGTTTCCATCAGGCTTTCGTCAAATTCAAAGGCCAAGCATTGGTAACGCTTGATTTTTCTGGTGGTATCGATGTGAACACGGACCTCCAGTGCGGCAAGCGACTTGTGCTGGCTCGCATATACCATCGCCACCCCTACTGAGTTCCATCGACCCCCGTAAAGTCTTGCACCTTCGCCATCAAAAGCTGTGGCGACTTTATCCTCCGGCACGATCCGCCACCCCTTGAGCGTCACGAATACACGCCGTATTCAATCCGGCCCAATAGGTTTTCAACTTCACGAGCGCCAACTTCGGTCTTGGCATAATCGAGCGGCACTGCCCCTCCCAAACCAAATTGTCGCGAGTTAAGCCACTGCCTTGCGTCCTCCTCGTTTCCGAAAACTTTGATAGCCTTTCCCAGTAACCGAGCAAAACGCACCACGCGGTCGGACTCAGCGGTGCCCAACTTTTCACCTGAGCCCTTGCGCCGATGGAACGTGGCTTTGGAAATGCCCAACATTGGGGCGAGCCTTTCGACGGGCACATCGAGACTGGCCTGCAAATCTATTAAGTATCGCACCGGCAGTCCGTTCTCCAGCACTTGAATGAGGTTTGCGGGATCCATGTTGCTGTGTATTATCGATTTCAGCGGCCCGTGCGCATGAAGACCGACCGCCCCGCCGCCTATTATTTTGGCGTGGTGTCCGCCTGCTGATTGTTTGTGGATCACTGCAGCACCGGAAGTTTTCTTCACCCGTCGCTTTGCTAGCGTATCGCTCATGTGATACTTAGAATAGTCTCATATGCGACTGCTGTCAACTCGAATCTAGAGGAGGGACGACAGAATGTCGCCTTGAAGAGAGAGCATGAACGAAGTTTTGTTCGGAGTGTGGATTGCGCACCCCAAGCGAATTGCACGTCCGGTCAGCCGCCCCTCAATCGATGCTCAGCGACCTTTCGTCGTCGAGAAATCTTTTCAACTTATCATCGCTCATTTCTGGGTCCAGATGTTGCCAGGCTGCGGCCAGCTTTTCAAAGCCAGCGAACAAGCTCTTATCGTCGCCATGAATCATCCGTTCACGGTCCACGTAAGGCTTCGACGCCCTCCACCAGTGATTGACGTAAAAGCTGAAAGTTGATTCAGCAAGTTCGGTGGTCAAGAGCCCCAGATCTTTGATCGCTGCCACGTCCTCGAACAGGTCGAGCAAGTCCTCGGCAATTTCTCCGTGAATGGAGGGCGTGTAGTTTGAGAGCTGGTGCGCTAGTTTTGAACGACAGTTCTTCATCTCCTTCGTGAAGAGCAACATCCTAGAAACGGTCGATCATAATGAAGCCACCGTCGAGATCAGAAACTATCTGATAAAAGGCAAGACCAAGTATCGGTTCCCCTATCGTGACGAAAGGAATCAGGGTCGCTTTGGCTGCTGCCGAACATTGGAGGCTCGAGGTGCTGGGAAGGCGCATCTGAGGGTCGCTGGAATGGCCACTCGGGGCAAACACGGCAGGCTGCAGAGCCGCTCTCCCGTCCCTCGATTGAAACATTTTCAAAGATTTTCCGAGAAATATGCGACCTCTTCTTGGTACGAAGAAAAGCAAATTTGGCCGGGAAGAATTGTGCTATGCGTCATACCGGGACGCTCTTAATCGCATCGTCCGAAGTCACACGATTACGGTCGTGCCAGCCGCGCCACAATACCCACGCACACGCGAGAAAGATCCCGATCCATCCGGCGAGCCTCACCGCAGAGGCGATTTGGGTGTCGTGCTGTAACAGACCCCAACGCGCAAAGATCGTGTTCCAATCATGGTCGCCGCCGCCCACCAAAGGCAACTCCAACCGCCGAGCATCCGCCATATAGCGGGCGATATTGAACCAATTCTCGAAGAACCAAATGATGGCAGCCGCCAAGCCGAGGCTCTGGCCCTTGCGCCAGCAACTCACCGCCAGAACGAACGGAAATACGAGTTGCCCGACCGTGCCGCCATAGGGTTCCAGCCGCGTACTGAATACGCCCACAATTGGATGGCCCGCCTCGTGAAACAGCAGGTTCGCATGGTCCAGTACGAAGATAAACCCAGGCTCTGAACGCAACAACAGGATCATGAACAGCCCTAGCCCGAAGGCAAAACAAGCCAATTTCTTCGGGGTCACTGGTTCCCAATCACGCTCGAACATGGAGCCTCAAACAGCAAGAAAGCGGCCAAATTGCTGAAGGTTGGTGCGAGCGGCAGGTTTAATGTCGATCCCAAAAAATCCGCCTCCTTACGTCGGCGGCTACGCAACTGCAGACAAGGTCACGATTTTGGCCATGGTTCTATTTTATGCCTGCCCCGTTCTCCGCAATGACTTGGACTAAAAGCCGAGCTTTTTGACACCGTAATAAGTGGATTGGGGTTAATTCCATGAAGCAACCGCTCCCGGCAGCATGGGGTCCGGCTCAAAAAATCCGCGGAGAAAATCGTGCAACGGTGGAATGATCAGAATCAGGCAAAGGACGACAAAGAATCACACTGGAATCCGGGGGTTCCGATGTGAAAAGGCCGGAGCGGGTGATGGGAATTGAAGCCACGTGGTACCTTTGCTGATGTTTTTGCTGACAGTTCCGGTAACGCATGCGAAATGCCGAAAGGCGTTGCCTCAGTTAAGACGTTAAGACTGGCCTCATTCTGCTCCGTGTGTTACGGAGGATTCCGTGGTGAACCAACTTGATTCCAACCTCTGGGAGCTGGAGCGGCCTTTAAATGCACCCGGTTGCGCGTCGGCCATCGCATGACGGTGGTTCGGTTGGCTTCCGGCGAACTCTGGATACATTCCCCGGTTGCCTTCGAGCCATCGATAGCTGATAGCCTTTCGCATGGTTGAGGCGGACTATTACGAAGGCGAGGAGTGAGTCAGCTCACAAGCATGGTGGTGGTTCCCAAACGATCTGCGCATCGAGAGAAAGGTCGTGAGGGTGGACCATTGCGAGTGTGGAAAACCGTGAGGCGTTACCGTGTCGTCGCCACGCCAACCACGATCATCATTGATCCAAAAGGGAACGTCCTGGAACGGGTGGAGGTGGGAATAGGCAAGATGGACTTCCTGACGCGCAGGTTGTCGACGAAGGATTGAAGGATTGCCTCTCGGCTCAGCCTCACCCTGAATCACGTTCCGCAGGCCCTTTCAAACAGGGCGCCGGTTCCATTCCAAGTATTTCTCGCACTTTGCAAACGTTCCTGAGCCACGCTGAGGTACGTTTTGTCAATTTCAGACCCGATAAATCTGGCCACACCAGCTTCCACTGCCGCAATAGCAGAGCTACCAATTCCGAGAAAGGGATCCATGACAACAAGGTCCTCACGCCATCCGTGCAAGCGAATGCACATATCCGGCAGCTCCTTGGGAAACGTAGCGGGGTGAGGCCTCACTGACACCACCGCAACCCTCCCGTTCAGCGGTGTGGAGCGAAGGCCCGAAGCTCTGGTGTTGTGTCCCGCTGCGGAATCGGCGCCAGATTACAGGTGTTTTTTGGGCGCGGAAATCTACCGCTCGCCGGACTCTCCATCTCTTGCTCTCGCCCCTACCCTGGCAACCTTGGGCGAGGTTGAATCGGTTTGAATTTGTTGTAGGAAAGTGTTGTAGGATTGAGCGCCAGTAACACTAAACGTGCACAAGATGCCTGTTTTACCGATGGTTTTGGAGATTGGAGCGGGTGATGGGAATCGAACCCACGTGGCCAGCTTGGAAGGCTGGAGCTCTACCATTGAGCTACACCCGCAACGGTTCAAAGTCTAATGGGTGAAACGGGCTTGTCAATTGTGCCTCGGAGGCCGGGTAACCGGGTAGCCGGCAGCCTGCGGGACAGCTTGCACCTGCCGACCTCACGGGGGGGCAAACCGGGCGGAAGCAAGCGTCGAATCCGGCTCGTTACTTCGGCGGGTGCGCGGGCCTGGGAGGTGGATCGTGGCGCTCTGGCCTCTTGTTTTCCCGGTCACAAAGCTTTGACATGCGCGATTTTTGATCCAGATTGGTCATAGGGTTAGCCGAAAACCCGACAGCTCCATGGCGGCCAGTAAGAAGTTCTTGAAAGGGCAGTTGCTGCTGGATAGCGGGCAATTGCGCGGCTCCTTTTTCCAAAGGACGGTTGTGCTGATTTGCGAGCACGATCCTGAAGGGGCTTTTGGCCTGGTCCTCAACCGCTCGGCCGGCACCAACGCCGGAGACATGATCGTAGCGGACCTTCCCGAGAAACTGCGCGCTTCCCCGTTGTTCCTCGGCGGCCCGGTCCAGCCCTCAGCCCTCAGTTATCTGCTCAACGACGCGTTTATCCCCGATGCGAACGTGATGCCAAATCTCAGCCTCGGCCATTCGCTCGACGCTTTGATCGAAGTTGGCGAATCGTTCTCGTCCACGCAGCGGGTTAAGATGTTCGCCGGGTACGCCGGGTGGAGCCCTGGGCAACTTGAAGACGAAATCAAACGGGACGCCTGGCTGACGCATCCAGCATCGCTGGACCTCGTTTTTGACACACGCCCGGAATTGCTCTGGCAAAAGATTTTGAAGCAGAAAGGCTGGCAGTACCGGCTCCTGGCTCAAATGCCGGAGGACTTGTCGCTGAACTGATCCGCGCCCTGAGTCGCAACCGCGCGGCTCGGGTTCGGTCAGCAGATTTGCTGCTTTCGCAACTCCCTGATTCGGTCGCGCAGGAGGGCAGCGCGCTCAAATTCCTGCTTTTCTATTGCCCTGCGCAACTGACCTTCCAATTGCTCAAGTTCGGATAAAGGCCGATTCTTCTCAATTTGAGAAGCAAGCTCCTGGAGGGCGTGGATGGAACGGTTCCGTTCGAATTGGAAGGTTTCGTCTTCGTAGTCATCGAGTTGCTCGATTTGTCTGACGCCCTCGTTCGCTATGCGCAATGCGGCGTCATAGGCTTGTTTCTCCAATTCGAGCATTGCGGCCGCGCTGGTGTTGACCCGGATAATGTAAGGTCGCCACTTCTCGAGAAACTGCTGGTCTTCGTGTCTCCTGGCGTGGTCGTGGACCAGGTCAAACACTCTCAGGTTGCGCGCGGTATCGCGCACGGTTCTGGCCCAGTCTTTCAGCTGAAAGAGCCGCACGTAACGGAAATAGTAAAGCGTGCCTTCGCTAAACAACTCGTTGCACTCACGCCGGCCAAGTTTGAATTCGCCTTCGCCGCCCTGGGCTTCGGCTTCGGCGAGCTGCTTCAGGTAATATTCCAGCACCGATTCAAGGCCGTAGGGCCGTTCCCCGTCGGGGCGCCCGTCCAGTTCGTACTGTTCAATCCCAACGGGTGTGCGGACCTGGAGGATTTCCCGTCCGTCATCCCCTTTGGCCAGTCGCGCGTCATTATCGGGGTCGTACGGCCAATTTTTTAAAATCCTTCGAATGTCAACCGACTCTTTCATCGACTCAACACAATATGGGCTCTTTTGGCTTCCCATTCAATCCGCATGTCTTGAGCTCGTCAATGCCAGGTGACCGCAATTCAAGCTTTGTCAATGTGGTCCCTTGGCAATAGCTTGGGCTCGTGGCAGCCATTCCAATCCACGATTTGATCCCTGTGCTTCAGGTGGCCATTGGACCTGTAATCCTGATTTCCGGAGTCGGGTTGCTCCTGCTGACGCTGACCAACCGGTTTGGGCGGGCGGTGGACCGATCTCGGGCGTTGGGGCGGGAAGTGAGGGAGGTGGACCAGACCCAACGCCAGCGCCTGGCCGGGCAGGTGGAAATCCTGTATCGGCGCGCTCGCGTGATCCGGTTTTCAATCATCATGGCGGCGATGTGCCTGCTCTTGGCCGCTTTCTTAATTATCATTCTGTTTGTGGCCGTGTTAACGCGCATCGAGGCGGGGCTCTGCATCGTCCTGCTTTTTATCTGCTGCCTTTTGTCTCTCATCGCCTCGTTGATCGCATTCATCAGGGATATCCAGCTGTCGTTGCATGCGCTGAAGCTTGAGTTGAAAGGTGAAGGCTAAGGGCGCAGGGCGGGGACGGTCCTCCGTGAGGTCCGTTTCGGCTTTGGTTCGCTTGGGCTGCGCGATTATAATGGTTTCATGGCATTGACGAAACATTGCTGGAAGTGCGGAACCGAGTACCGCCTTCCTGGCGGGCCCGGGCGGTCCGAAACGTGTCATACCTGCGGTTCCGATCTGAGGGTCTGCCTCAACTGCGTCAGCTACGATTCTCGAGTGGCTCAGCAGTGTCGGGATCGCAGAGCCGACCCTGTTGCCGAAAAGCACCTCGCCAATTATTGCGAATACTTCGACATGGTCCGCCGCGAGTTTGTCCCGCCTGCCGAAGATCGCGCCCGCGAGAACAAGGCACGCGAGGATTTGAAGAAGCTCTTCGGCGACTAAGCTGAGGGCCCACTTTAGGCCGGTTCCTGCAGGATATTCATTCCTGCTGCCGCGCGTTTCCTTTCACGCGGCGACCCTTTGTTTTCTCCAATACGGCTCCCGGTTGTAATGAGCATAGAGCTTCTCTTCAAAAGAGCGCGTTAACTCGAGGGCCGGGTTGTACTCGGGCGCATGCCGGATTGCGGCCCGGTCGAGATCGACATAGACGCTCGACTCCGACCAACTGACCCAGGCGAGCCACTGGGGCGAAAGCAGGAAGTGCTTGCCCGGCCACCAACTGTGTGTGTCACAAACGAAGTACCGTAAAGCCCAGGTTTGATCCTCAAAAAGGCAATACTCGACGTGTCCGAAAAGCTGATCCAGCGCTTGTATCTGGTAACCGGCGAAACCGGTGATATCGGCAACACTCCGCAGGTGCAGTTCCTTGGGCGGGGTTTGTTCTTGCGGGCGCGGTGGTAACTGCAGCTGCGCAGGCAGAAAGCCCCAGGGAGCCTCGACCGGCCCCCACAACAGCGGACCGGGCCAATAGTTTGGCCAGCCGTAATATTGGAAATATTGCTGCTCGTAATGCCGCGACACAGGTTGGTGCTCTTCGATCGAAGGGCTGTCTTTAATCTGCTTTTTTGTGAGATTGAATCCAACCGTTTCGCCCTGCTCGCCAGGCAAATTCGAAACCGCGAAGGGCGACAGCAGCACGCGCCTGCCCGGGAGCCAATTTCCGGTATCAGCGACGAGGTAACGAATTGTCCAGGATTGGTCATCAAACAGGAAATCCTTCAAATGGCCGACGTCGCCATCGACGGCCGAGAGCCTGCACCCGTTGAGATCCTTGGTTTTCCTGAGCATAGGTCAATTCTCCCTATCAAACCTAAGCCTGAATACTGCCCGCCGCAAGTTGCCGCAGGATTGTAACAGGGCCGTTACCTTCCCGTCGTTGTGCGGCATCTTGTAGCGGCGTAGGGTGGCGTTGAGGCATGAGGATTTCGTCACACAAAGCCTTAAAACCGCTAAGGGAGGTGGGGGCTGCCCGGGCCGGGACGCCCTGCCGGTCACGGTTCAGTGACCTTCCTCGACGCAGTGCGGTTATGGTTCATTGTGACCTCGGGGTGGCTGATGCCATTTACATCCGTGGCGACGGCGGCTCGCTTCGGCAGGACGCAGGCCAGCGCCTCGCGCGCATCCAGGAGGGGCTTTGGGTGTGGTTAACGCGTGCGGTTGCGCAGCGTTTTGAATTCCAGTTGCTCCTGAACGATGAGGTGGTTGAACGTTCGCAGGCCCACTTGCTTGAGTACGGCCGTACAATCCATATTTGCCCCGATTTCGAGTGGCCGGACATCCCGAAAGTGGCTTCGACGCAATGCTTTTCCTGCGTTCCGCGGTCTACCCGGTAGGGAGCAGTTTTTGGATCCCTTGAGCCAGCTTCTCATAGTCCACCAGTGAATTGTAGAGTTGGGCTGAAATCCGAAAGTACCTTTTTTGGGGGGCCCCGATCCGCACAAACGGGACTTCGATGCCGAACTCGTCATGCAGCCTGGATTGCTCGGGGTCTATCTTTTCAGTTTTGGGTGTGCCCTGCAGCGGGTCCGGCAACGGCAGCGTCGCCATAGCTCCCAGCATCAATTCCGGGCATGGTGCGGTGACGTCCAACCGCTTGCACAGGAGCTTTCTCGCCGCAAGCGCTAGCGACCGGTTTGTCCTGCGGATAGCCTGCCAGCCGCCAGGGAGCAACCCAGCCATCCATTCAATCGCCGCCCCGGCGCAAAACCAGGCGGACGGGTCAAATGTCCCGCACCAATCAAACCGATCCTGGAAACTTGAAAACCCGGGGCGCGGCGTGTTGTTGCCGTGGCTGATGACTGCAGGTTGAATCGCTTCCTGCCGGTCGTCGCGGACCCACAAGAAGGCAGCGCCTTTGGGCGCGCAAACCCATTTGTGGAGATTTGCGGTGTAGTACGCCGGCGAAAGTCTCCGCAGGTTCAATGGCACCATCCCGGGTGCATGCGCACCGTCGATCAGTGTGTCGATGCCGCGCTGTTCAAGTTCGCGCACGATCCGCTCGACTGGAAAAATCACGGCGGTGTTGCTGGTGACGTGGTCGATCAGGGCGAGCCGGGTTCTGCGGGTTGCCGATTCGAGAATGGCTGACAGGATTTGTTCCGAATTCCGTAACGGAAACGGGATATTGGCGACGACCAGGCGGGCTCCCGCGCGTCGCGCTGTTTCCCTCAGCACATTATGGCAGGCGTTGTAATCGTGGTTGGTGGTCAGCAGTTCGTCGCCCGGCCGCAATTCGATCGAACGCGCCACCGCGTTTACGCCGGTGGTGGCGTTTGTCACGAAAACCAAATCCTGCTCTCGCGCTCCAACGAACCGCGCCACGATTCGCCGCGAGGCTTGCAACCGCTCGTCGTAATGCCTCCAAAGGAATTGGACCGGTTCAGCCTCCATTTGCGCCCTCAACTCCTGCTGCAACTCAAGAATGGGCGTCGGGCACGCCCCGAATGAGCCGTGATTTAAAAGGACCGAACCACGCGCCAGTCCCCAATGACCGAGTAGCGTGCCAGGTCCTGCCTTCGACCGAATTTTCCGTTGCACACCGTGAATCTATGGAAATGGAATGGAAAGAAAAAGCCTGGCACGCGCCGATTTATGCTCGTAACCCGGGCCATCGGGGAGCAAAATACTGCCTGAAAAAAGCATTTTTTTGTAAGGATCCGTTTTATTTTACGATTGATGTAGGTGGAAATGCCGAACATGCCTGTTGTCTCTGACCCCGGCGAACTGGCGCCTACGCGCCTGAGCCTGCTGGAGCGCCTGCGTGACCTGGACGATCACAACTCCTGGCAGGAGTTTTTTGATACGTATTGGAAACTCATTTATTGCGCGGCCATCAAAGCGGGGCTTTCCGACGCTGATGCGGAAGATGTTGTGCAGGAAACCATTATCGGCATTTCACGGAACATGGAGAATTTCAGGTATGAGCCCGAAATCTGCTCGTTCAAAGGCTGGCTGATGCGCGTGACTCGTAATCGAATTATTGATCACCTTCGGAAGGCCCGTTCTCCCAAGCATGCCTTTGTGCCGCTCGCAAGCGACACCTCCACAGGCGACGTTGCCGAAATCGCCGCGGCCGCAGATGGGAAGGATTTTGAAAATCTTTGGGACGAGGAATGGCGGAAAAACCTTCTGGATGCGGCGATGGAGCGAGTCAAACGCAAGATTGCTCCCGAGCACTATCAGATCTTCTACCTTCAAACCGTAAAAGGGATGTCCGCGCGGGATGTGGGAGAATTGCTTTGCGCCAGCATAGCCAAAGTTTACGTGGTGCGCCACCGCGTATCGCGCCTGATCAAACGAGAAGTCAAAACGTTGGAACGCAAGGGGCTGAAGAAATAATCCCTTTCACGCGCGCCATCCCGGCGTTTTGAAAATTAACCGGTGCATTAGTGCCGTCGCGGTGCTTGCCGTGCCGGGTCACCGCCAGTAGTCTCCCGCTCGTCAGAAGTCATGAAAACCTTCGGTTTTTCCCCAACCCAATGATCAGTTCCAATTCAGTATCGCGACGGGTCATGCTGCGCCGCTCGTTCCAGGCTGCCGGCGGTTTGACCGTACTCGGGAGCTTGCAACCTCTTTTCGCCTCAGCCGGAAACCGGCGATTCAAAATTGGGGCGTGCGATTGGTCGATCGGGAAAATGGACGATCCCGGCGCGTTCGAGCTGGCCCGGCAGATTGGCCTGGACGGCGTCCAGGTCAGTCTCGGAACGGAGGCAAATCAAATGCATTTGCGGCGGCCTGAGGTCCAGGCGCAATTCCTCAATGCCGCGAAGGCTGCGAAAATTCCTGTTGCCTCGCTGGCCATAGGCGAGCTCAACAACATTCCCTATAAACGGGATCCGAGGACCATAGCGTGGGTTGAGGACGCTATCGACGTTTGCCGCGCCCTGGGTGTGAACGTCATTTTATTGGCGTTCTTTGCCAACGACGATTTGATCGAGGATCCCAGTGGAGTTGATGAAGTCGTGCGCAGGTTGAAAGCGGTGGCGCCCAAGGCCGAAAAGGCGGGAGTTTCGCTCGGAATCGAAAGCTGGCTCAGTGCCGAGCAACACGTTCAGATCATCGACCGCGTCGGATCAAAAGCCGTCCGCGTTTATTATGACCTGTGCAATTCCACTGACCGTGGGTATGACATTTACCGGGAGATCCGCCGGTTGGGCAAACTCATTTGCGAATTCCACGCCAAGGAGAATGGCGCGCTGCTCGGCCAGGGAAAAATCGATTTCCGACGGGTGCGCGAGGCAATGGATGACATTTCCTATGCCGGTTGGATCCAAATCGAAGGGGCTGTTCCGCCCGGAAAAGCCATCCTCGAGAGCTACCGCGCGAACTGCAAATTCATGCGAGAGCTGTTTGATGCATAACGCCCAAACACCCGTTCCGAGAACTCACCGCTCGTGATAGCGGGGCTGCTACTTCGTTTGCGCGAAGAGCATGAGTACCCGGGGTCCTTTGTCCGTCATCACCTGGTAACGCTCTTCGTCAACGCCGCGCGGCACAGCCAGGCCGTCGCACGTTTTGTCGTACGTCGGCTGCCCGTCTACGAGCAGCATGTAATGGTGCGTGCGATTTCCCTGGATGTGATGCATCGTCACGTGCCAGGCATCCAGGACGCCGTCGCGAATCAGCGGGACTCTCTGCCAATGTGTGAACGACCCGACCACTTCTACGGTTTTGGGATCCTGCGTATGCCCTTGTGGCAAGCGCCAGCGAAATATTTTTGAGAACGTTTGCCGCCGTTCGTGCCCGTCGGACTGCGTTGGCGCCTGAGAATTCTGCTCCGGAATGAGCGGCCCGCCTTTTACCGCCGGTCTTCGCCCAAAAAGATTTCCGATTTTTTGAAACATAAACAAACAATAAACAAAAGTGGCGCGTAATCTAAGCGCTTGTCCCCGGCAAGACAAGCGCGCGCGACAATTTATTTTGAATCGGCGAAGAGGAAGCGGAGGTCTTCGATGGTGAGACTTTGGGCAAATTTTTCTTCCCCAAACACGTCATCGACCAGCGCTCGCTTTTGTTTCTGCAGTTCCCGGATTTTTTCCTCGATGCTGTTCTTGATGAGGAGGCGGTATGCGATGACTTTGTTGGTCTGGCCGATACGGTGTGTGCGGTCGATGGCTTGATTTTCGACGGCTGGATTCCACCACGGATCGAACAGGACGACGTAGCTTGCGGCCGTGAGGTTCAGTCCGAATCCGCCGGCCTTGAGCGATATGAGGAAAACGGCGGATCCTTGTTCGGATTGAAATCTCTGCACGAGCTCGCCCCGGTTTTCAGTCTGGCCGGCCAGGTAGAACAGGGGCCACTTGCGTTCTTCAATGCTGGGCCGCAAAAGATCGAGCATTTGGACGAATTGCGAGAAGACCAGTACTTTGTGGCCCTCTTCCATGAGCGGTTCCAGCTGTTCGAGGAGCGATTCGCATTTGGCGCTTGGAGCCTTGCTTTCGGGTTGGATGAGCCGCGGATGACAGCAGATTTGGCGCAAGCGCAGGAGCGACGTCAGGAAATGGAATTGTTGCTGGGCCAGTTCTTTCTGGGTTTTGATGCTCAACAGCAGTTGCTGGGCGGCTTTGAGTTCAGCCCGGTAAAGGGTTTGTTGCTCCCCTTCGATTTCGCAGAATAAGTCCTCTTCGACACGGTCGGGCAGGTCCTTGGCGACCTGTGTTTTGGTGCGGCGCAAGAGGAACGGCCGGACGCGGGCTGCCAGTCTTTTCCGGGCGAGGGGATCGCCTTTGGCGTCGTACAACCGGGCGAATTGCGTGCGGCTGCCCAGAACGCCTGGCATGGTGAAAGCCATGAGGCTCCACAAATCCATGAGGCGGTTCTCGATGGGTGTTCCCGAGAGCACGAGCCGATGTCCCGCCTTCAATGCCCTGGCGACCTGCGCGGTTTGCGAGTTCGGGTTTTTGATGTACTGGCCTTCGTCCAGGACCAGGGCGAGCCAGTGTACGGAGACCAGGCTTTCACCCAGTAATCGAAGTTGATTGTAATTGATGACGTGGATATCGGCTATCCCGAGTTGGTCTTTCACCTGGGCCACTTCGCCCGCCGGCCATGCTTTGACCCGCAGCCCCGGCGCGAAACGCTCCGCCTCGGCGCGCCAGTTATCCATAACGCTCTTCGGACAGACGACCAGCGAAGGAGGCGCGCCAGGCGCCTCGCCGTTTTCGGACTGGCTACCATCGAGGTTCTGCTCGCGCAGCCAGACCAGCCAGGCCAGCGTTTGCAGGGTTTTGCCCAAGCCCATGTCGTCGGCCAGAATGCCCCCAAACCGATTTGCCGAAAGGTAAGCCAGGAAATGGAACCCCTCCAATTGATACGGGCGCAACTTGGCCTTGATCCCCGTGGGCAGCGGCGGCGCCACTCGGGCTTTGATCTCCGCCGCGCGCCTTTGAATCTGCTCGACCTGCCGGTCGGGCAGGAACTTCTTTGCAGCGTCATCGGCCAGTTGAAGGGCGTGCAAGCGTTGCGGTTCAGCTGAAAATTCCTTTGGGCTGACCCCGAGCCGTGCAAGACGGTCACTCTCTTCCTGGGTCAGGTCATATTGCAAACGCCGCCACCCTTTGCCTTGCAACCGCACGAACGAGCCTTTCGCGTTCAGCAGCAATTTGATCTCGGCCTGGGTGAGGGTGGTATCGGCCACGTCGAGCACCACCTGCAAATCGAACCAGTCAATTTCGCTTTCAGTGACTTCCAGTTTGACGCGCCCTGCCACATCCCCGGAAGTCAAGGACGCCAGCTCTCCTTCGAGGTTGACCGTGATATGGCTGGGCACAGTCGTAAGCCACGACACGAACACATCGGCAAATTTCCGGGTCAGGCGCATGCTCAAACCTCGTTGATATCGGGAAGGCTTGAGCCCCAGCGGTTCGAGCACCGAGGGCAATTCTTTCAGAGCCGATTCGTCGTAGATTGTGATGGCCTTTCCGCCGGCGCTTTTCTTTCCGCTTTGTCCCGCCTTTTTCTGGCGCCAACTGAAACCGTCCCACTCCTGCACCTGTCCGTTGGGCGCGTCGGCGCTGACGGTAATGAAACATTCCTCGGTATCGGATCCGGGAAAAATCGGCCGTAGACCGCAATCAATAGTGACCTTGTATTGCAGTGTCCGAACGCGGTCGCGCACCCGCTCTGGCAATTCCAATCCCAGGGCTTGCAAAAAGCTCAGGCCTCCGGCTCGCTCGACCGCGGGCGCCGGAATGCGATTCTCTTTGGCGGGGTTCAGCACACCTTCGGCCGAAGCCGGCCCGGGAAAAATCACTCCATCAGTCACATAAAGGACCGGGTGGCCATGCAAGGCTACCCAAACGGGCGGAACAGGAGAACCATCGGCCCGCACGAGTCGGAGCAGGTAATCGTCATCGTCGGATTGGGCTGGTCTGAGTTCCCACCGCAGCATTTCGGTTTCTCTTGCGAACGGCTGGCCCTTGCTTGTAACGATGCGGTTTTCCAGGGCGGGAACTCGAATCAGCCGGTTCAGGACTTGAGTCGAGTCGGGATCCTCGTAATCAATGTCGATCGGGGATCCGTAATCACTGGCATTGGAGAAAAGTTGCCAAATCAATTCGGATTGCGGGTCCAGCTGGAGTTGCCCCTCGTAATAGCTGTCCTGAAGGCGGCGCAGTTGGTTCTGTTTGGCCTTTTCGAATTGTCCTTTGCCCGGCGGCAGCCATTCGAGCTGGGCGGTGTATTCGGTAATGACGACGCGCAGCTCTGTCTTTTGCGTCGCTGCCTGCGCCCGCTCGGGGTGCCAGGTTCCCAACAGCTGCTTCCATTTTTCAATTTCACGGGCACGTTGCCAATGGAGCAGGCGATCGGCGATGGGGGCAAGGTCGCTTACGGGTTCCATGAACTCCGGTATGTGGGACCCCTGCTGCTGCAGATAATTGGCGATATACAGCCAGAACTCGTGCTCGTTGCGGGGTTTGTTTGGCCAAATGTCCAGGAGAGCCCAACTGTAATGCGGTTGCACAAGGCCCAGTTGCTGGAGGTCCCAATACGTCAGGGACTGGGTTTGGCGCCAGCGTGTGTACAATGTGTGAAGTTTGTTCAGAAACGCTGTAGCTTCTCTTGACAGGCGCGCTCCGGTCGCCTTCACCAGGCGCTCGGCCATGGTTTCCTCCTCAAAAACCGGCGCCGTCACGAGCTGCCCTGCCTTTTTTGCTTCTCCGGTGCTCTCGCCTCTGCTGAGTTTTCTAACGAGCGTCATGCGGTTCTCGGCAAGTAAAGCGCTCATGGCGGCAAAGATATGCGCGCAATCGGCCTGGGCGGGGCACGTGCAACTGCCCGACCAGCCTGAGTGCGGGTCCTGTAAAAGCTCGACCCGGTTTTCCCAGGTGCCGTCATTGACTGTCACGATGTAATGGGTCCCCGCCTCGATGGGTGACACGCTCTGGACCGCCCCTTCTCGGTACCGCTTTTGACCGCGCACCTGCGAGTCTTCGGGAAAGCGTTTTAAAAACGCCAGGGCTTCTTCCGCGTCTACGAGTTCGACGTGTTCTTCCACCAGTTCAATCTACAAATTCTGCAAGGCGGGACAAGCAGTTCGAAACCAAAGTTGTTCACATCCAGTCACCGTTTGGGCACTTTCCATTGACCTCGGGCCCGCCTCGGACCAGATTCGTGGCACCATGAGCAAAACCCTTTTCGAAAAGATCATCGCGCGCGAGATCCCCGCCTCGATTGTGTACGAGGATGACCTTGTTTTGGCGTTTCGTGACATCAAACCTCAAGCGCCCAAACACGTCCTCATCATCCCAAAAAAGGCAATACCCCGCATCGCGGAGGCTACCGCTGAGGACCACAAAGTGCTGGGTCATTTGTTGCTGAAAGCGGCTGAAGTGGCCGCAAAGGAGGGGCTGACCAGGACCGGTTTTCGTCTTGTTTTTAACAACGGACCGGATGCGGGCGAGGCCGTGCCGCACTTGCACTGCCACATTATCGGCGGCCGTCAGATGGGCTGGCCTCCAGGTTGATTCACCGGTCAAAACAGGAGCGGCCCGGCGTTGACACCGGGCCGCTCACTCAACCTGAACCAGCTACCATGAAAAGCGGAGCAGTCCTGTGCCTCACACAAACTGCTCCAGGCAGTTATAAGAACCCAACGTAGATCCGACGCTTTACGATCGCATTTATTCAACGCTTGCGGATTCGGCGGACACAGGCAAGGTACCGGCTGGACGCATATGACCGCTCCTGAGGCTCCGGCCGGGAATGACACCACGGGTGGACGAAGCTCATCGGCACGGCGAGCTTCATGGGCATGGCCGCTGTCTTGCGTGATGGTTGCGGCCTTGCTTACTGCGGCCGGTGTCTATGTGTTCAAATCGTGCCGCGATTTGCCGGGGGAAACACTCGAAAAAACCGGGAAACTCGCCGCCAGTGTCGGCCAGCAAATTCAACAGGTGGCCAGCGCGTTTAAGCAGGGTACCATCACTACGACTTTCACCAGCTACGCCACCAGCATCAGCGGGAGCCAGTACCTCCAATTCGCCACCCTTTCACAGCAGGAAACCTTTACCCGGACTGACGAATCAAGTCTGCTCTTCGGCTATATTCCGCTCCCGGACGTCATCGTCGAAGCTTCCGCGCCGGTCACTTACACCTATTACCTGGACCTCAACGCCCGCTGGGATTTTGAACTCAAAGACGGCGTGGTCTACGTCACCGCGCCGGACATCAAATTCAACAAACCAGCCCTCGACATTTCCCGAATGACATACGAGGTCAAAAAGGGGAGCCATTTGCGAAATACCGAAGAGGCAATGGAGAATCTCCGCAGTTCAATGACCTGGATGACCTATCAGAAGGCGAAGGCAAATATTCCGTTGGTCCGCGACACCGGCCGCAGGCAGACTGAGTCGTTTGTCGAACACTGGCTTGCGAAATCATTCACGGATGGGAAAAACTACCCGGTGAAGGTTCGTTTCCGCACCGAAAACGTGGGCTTTGAAAACGGTCCGTCGCCGCGCCCGGATAAGTAGAGGATATGGGCGCAGCCTGAGGTTCGCTTGCGGATTTGCCGTATCCATGGATGAAACGGACCAGGCTCTAGCCCACGCGTGCCACCGCGCGTAAGTTCTGCCGGATTTTCCCGTTGAGGTCCTACAGTCCCGAGATTAGGTTAGCCGCGGATGAATGTCTTCCTAACCGGCGGCGCGGGGTATATTGGGTCTGTCTGCGCCGAAGAACTGCTAAATGCCGGGCATTCGGTGACCGTTTACGATGACCTGAGTGAAGGCCACCGCTCGGCGGTGGATCCCCGTGCCCGGTTCATCCTTGGCCAGCCTTCCCGGGAGGGCGACATCCTGAACGCTGTCAAAGCAGCAAAACCCGAGGCGATCCTCCATTTCGCAGCCAATGCGCTGGTGGGCGAATCCATGACCAACCCGGGAAAGTATTTTCGCAACAACGTTGCCAACGGCCTCTCCCTGCTCGAAGCGGCCGTTGCCGCTGGGGTCAGGAAGTTTGTTTTCAGCTCGACCTGCGCCACTTACGGGCCGCCCGATCGCGTGCCAATGACCGAGGATCTGCCTCAACGACCTATCAATCCGTACGGTGAATCGAAACTGATGTTTGAAAAGATGCTGGGATGGTATCGGCAAATCCACGGACTCGATTTCGTGGCGTTTCGCTACTTCAACGCCGCGGGCGCCAGCGCCAGGTTTGGAGAACATCATCGCATCGAAACTCACCTGGTGCCCAATGTCCTCAAGGTTGCCCTCGGCCAGTCCAAACAATGCGAGATTTACGGCACCGACTATCCAACCCCCGACGGCACCTGCATTCGCGATTACATTCACATTATCGACCTCGCACAGGCGCATATCCTCGCGCTCGAACCTGGAAAAAGCGGCTTTTATAACCTCGGCAATGGCGACGGTTATTCAGTCCGCCAGGTCATTGAAACGTGCGAACAGGTGACCGGTGTGAAAATCCCCGCCGTCGAAAAGCCTCGCCGGCCGGGCGATCCCCCCAAGTTGGTGGCCTCCGCCGCCAAAGCCGTGCGCGAGCTCGGCTGGAAACCGGCTTTTCCAAGACTCGACGATATTATCAAAACCGCCTGGGCCTGGCACAAATCGCACCCGCAAGGTTACCCCGATTGAACAGCTGACAAGGACCTGTCCATTGACCCAATGACCGAATGAAACGTGTTCTCCTGGTCGACGATGACCCAATCGCCGTGCGCATTTATCGCGATGGCCTTGCGCGCCAAGGTTACGACGTCTCCACCGCGGCTGACGGCGTGGCAGCGCTGCGTTCGCTCCGCGAAAACAAGCCGGACATTGTCGTGCTCGACTTGATGATGCCCAAGCTTTCGGGCGTCGAAGTGCTCAAGTTCATGCGCAAGGAGAAGGAGTATCAGACCCTTCCGGTCATCGTCCTTTCCAACGCCTACATGGATCCGATGGCTCAAAGCGCGGCCGAGTTGGATGCCCAGAAGGGGCTTCTCAAGATAAAATGCAATCCGGCATCCCTGGCCGACGCCATTAAGGAAGTGCTCGAAGGCGGCCCTTCGATCGGCAACGTTGATAACCTGCTGGCTGCATCAAAAAACTCCCCGCCTAAACCGGCCCCACCACCTCCTCCGCCGCCGGTCGCGCCTCCGCCGCGCGTGCAACCGGCTCCTCCCATTCCGAAATTGCCCGCGCCGCACCACCCTGGAGTCGATTCGCAGGAGCAGGCCAAGACTGAGTTGGTCCACAACGCGGCCTCGCTCAGCCGCAATCTCGGCGAACTATTCGAGGCGTTCAAAAACGCAAAGAACGACCGCGAGCGCGAGCTCCAGCTACAGGCGCTTTACCGAAAAGTGCATTTCATCACCGCGATGGCGGGCATGGCCGAGCACCAGGCAATCGCGCAGCTGGCCAGTTGTTTCGAAGCCCTGCTCTTCAACGTGATGGACAAGCTCCCGCGCCTTGAGCCTTCACTGGAACGCACTGTGTCCGCCACTGTGAGCTTCTTGCAGGAACTGGTCAGCAAACCCGGCGAATTCCGGACCGGCCCGCCCCAGAATTTCTGGACGTTGGTGGTGGATGATGATGCTTTGTCCAACCGCCTTGTCATTTCGGCCCTGCGCAATGTCCAATTGCC
>DATGLT010000077.1:0-59693 GCA_035294005.1 Verrucomicrobiia bacterium | reverse complement strand
CGGCAGCGCGTCGGCATACGTCGACTTGAGTTTGGTGGCTGTTCGATGGTCCAGGAGCCGCCTCACGATTTCATGGTCCGGGGCAAGGGCCATTAAAGTCTGTTCGTCGGTTGAGTACTGTCCGCTTTTGGTTTTTTTCGGAGCGGCGCAAATCTTCATGACATCAAACAGGATTTGCCCCAGCTGCCGCGGCGAATTCAGGTTGAAGGTAGTTCCCGCCAGGCGGCAGATCGTCTTTTCCTGCTCATCTATTTCTTTGGCGAGCTGCGATCCAAATTCCGCCAGCGCTTCTGCATCGAGCCGGATCCCTTCGAACTCCATCTCGACCAGCACACGGACCAATGGAGCCTCGACGTCGTAAAAAACGCGCTCCTGGCCCTTGTCCTTGAGCAATGGCTCAAGCTTTTGGCGCAGTTGCCAGTTGAGATCCGCCTTTTCGACTGCGTATTCGCTGATTCTTTCGAGCGGAGCGGCCGTCAGCTCGAGTTGCTCGGAGCCGCCCGCCAGGGCCTCGAAAGAAATCGGCGCATATCCGAGAAACGTCTCCGCCAAGTATTGAATCCCGTGACGGAGGTCCGGCTCGAGCAAGCTGTGGGCGATCATTGTGTCGAAGAGCTTGCCACCCGACTCAATTCCCATCCATTTCAGCAATGCCAGTTCAAACTTAAGGTTATGGCCGACCTTTTCGATGCCGGGTGATCGAAGAACCGGTTCGAACTCTTTCAACAGCTTGCGCGCTTCTGAAGGCTGCGCCGGCATGGGCACATACCAGCCCGCATGAGGGTTAAACGAGAACGCCAGGCCCAGCAATCGCCCCTGCTTGGCATCCGGCCCTGTCGCCATGGCGCTAATGGCAAAGGCCGGTTGCTGTTTCAGTTGAGCAATGAGGGCGGACCGCTCTTCGGCCGACGTAAGGATCCGATAGTCGTGTTGAACCGCCGTTATGTTTGTGAGCTTTGCCGAAACGGAAGGTGCCGCGGCGCCGGAAACCTCAGTCTCGCTTTCGAGCACAAGTTCGCCCTCTCGCTGGTCATCGGTTTTGGAATTCTGCGACTTGTCCTGCGAGGCGCTGAAACCCCGGCCGGCCTTGAATTCATCTCCAAAAAGTCGTTTGCCGATCGAGTTGAACTCAAATTCAACAAAGAGAGCTTTGACGGCTTCATCGTCGCGCTCCTGAAGCTTCAGCGACTCCAGATCGACCGGGCACGGCACATCGCACAGGATCGTTGCCAACCGTTTCGAGACTCGTGCCAGTTCGGCGTTCTGCTCGAGCATTTCCTTTTGGCGGCCCTTGAGTTCTCCGGTCCGATTCAGCAGGTTTTCGAGGCTCCCATATTGGCCAATCAGCTTCGTAGCCGTCTTCTCGCCAATGCCGGGGACGCCGGGAATATTGTCGGAGGAGTCGCCCATGAGAGCCAGCACGTCAACAACCTGCTCGGCACGTTCAATTCCCCAGCGCTGACGGATTTCCGGTAAGCCCATGATTTCAACGGCGTCCCCCATCCGGCTGGGTTTGTAAACGAACGTGTGTTTATCGACTAACTGACCGAAATCCTTGTCCGGGGTGACCATGTATGAAGTGAAGCCTTCCTTTTCGGCCCGACGCACGACGGTGCCAATGATATCATCGGCCTCGTAGCCGTCGCACACCAGCACCGGGATTCGGAATGCCTCGATCATTCGTCGCACATGCGGCAACGCCAGGCTGAGGTCCTCGGGCATCGCCTGCCGAGTGGCTTTGTAATCAGCAAACTCCGTGTGTCGATGTGTCGGGGCGTCGGTGTCAAAGGCCACCGCCAGATGGGTCGGTTGCTGGTTTTTCAGGATTTCCAGCAACGTTTGGGTAAAGCCGTACAGCGCGGAAGAATTCACACCTTTGGAGGTGAATATCGGCTTGCTGATGAGCGCAAAATGCGCTCGGTACACGAGCGCCATGCCGTCCAGGAGAAAGAGCTTTTTATTCATTTCCGAAAGGGTCGCGGCGAACAAAACTTGAGGGATCACCGCCAGTCTGGCGTATTATGATCCGACGTTATCAACGCATTAAACATGAAACTAGTAAAATACCTGACAGTCTCCGTTGTCTCGATCTCGATTTTAGGCGGCCCTCTCCTGGCCCTGGCCGGGGATCAGAAACCCGAGCCCAAGTTGAAGCCGTACACTCTTAACAAGTGCATTGTTTCCGGCGACAAACTTGGCGAAATGGGTGAGCCTTTTGTGTATAAATACCAGGGTCGCGAAATAAAGTTCTGTTGCAAGGGTTGCTTGAAGGATTTCAACAAGGAACCCGCCAAATACATCAAGAAAATCGAACAAGCCGAGGCCAAGGAGAAGAAATAACAGCCAGGATACACCGCTTCTCCTTGGGAAAGCGGTTGAGAATCCGTTGGACACGCATTCTACCGCTGCGGGAATGTCTTGGAATAGGGGATAAACCCTAGCCGCTCGCCGGGACATTCTCGCGCAGTTCTTTAAGCCACACCTCCGCCTCGGAATCGCTGGGCGCCCGCCAATCTCCGCGCGGCGAGAGCGAACCGCCGGAGCCGACTTTTGGCCCGTTCGGGATGGCGGAGCGTTTGAATTGGCTGATCTTGAAGAACCGATAAACAAAAACCTCCAGCCACTTTTTGATCGTTGCCAGGTCGTATTGGGCTCGTTTCTCGGGCGGCAATAAATCCGGCCATGAGCCCCGTTCCTTGTTTCCCCAGGCGTGCCTCGCCAAAAAAGCGACTTTGCCGGGGCGAAATCCGTAGCGGGTCACGTAATACAGGAAAAAATCCTGCAGTTCGTAAGGGCCAACCGTTTCTGCCGTCTTTTGAGCGGGGCGGCTGGAATCGCCGTCGGCGTGGGGCACAAGTTCAGGCGATATTTCGGTATCGAGAATGGCCTGCAAGGTGATGTCGGTTTCCTTGTCAAATTGGTTCGAACAGATGACCCAGCGGATTAAATATTGGATCAGGGTTTTGGAGACCGACACGTTCACGTTGTAATGGGACATGTGATCGCCAACGCCGTAGGTCATCCAGCCCAGCGCCAATTCGCTCAGGTCGCCGGTGCCCAGCACGATCGCCTGGTTGAAATTGGCGAGTCGAAACAGATGCGATGTCCTCTCGCCCGCCTGAACATTTTCGAACGTCACATCGAAGACCTTTTCGCCCCGGGCAAAAGGGTGGCCGATATCCGCGAACATCTGCTTGCAGGCGGGGCGGATATCGATCTCGGAAGCGGTTACCCCCAAGGCTTGCATAAGCCGGCGCGCGTTGGTCAGAGTGTGGCTGCTGGTCGCGAATCCGGGCATCGTGTAAGCCAGGATATTCTTCCGCGGCAAACCCATTCTGTCCATTGCCTTGGCGGCGACAATCAAGGCGTGAGTTGAGTCCAATCCGCCCGAGACGCCGATCACCACTTTCCTGGTCCCGGTGCTCGAAAGGCGCTTCAGCAGGCTGTGAACTTGGATGTTATACGCTTCGAAACAGCGTTGATCCCGTTCCCGTGCGTCGCTGGGCACATAAGGGAACCGGCCAATGTCGCGCTGGAGAACCGCCGTCACGTCGGGAACCCGGTATTCGAACGGAACATGGCGAATTTGTTCAACCCGGGAGCGCGAATCACTTGCGCAATCGTGGAAACTGTTCAGTCGCATCCGGTCCTGGACCAACCGCTCCAAATCGATATCCGCGGTAATGATCTGCTCTCCATCGGCAAAGCGCTTCGATTCCGCCAGGAGATCATTGTTTTCGTATATCAACGCATGGCCGTCCCAGGCGAGGTCCGTGGTCGACTCTCCGGGACCTGCCGCCGAGTAAAGGTACGCCGCGACGCATTTCGCCGATTGCGATGCGCACAGGTTCTTTCGATATTCCGCTTTGCCGATCGTGATGTTGCTGGCCGAGAGGTTTGCCAGCACCGTCGCGCCCGCCATCGCCCCGTACGTGCTGGGAGGAATCGGGGTCCATACGTCCTCGCAGATTTCTACATGCAACTTGAAATCCTTCGGTGCGCTCGCCGCGAATACCAGGTCGTTTCCGAATGGCACGGTTTTGCCGAGGAACAAAACTTCTTTCTTGAGGGCATCACGGCCCGAAGTGAACTGGCGTTTTTCGTAGAATTCCCGGTAATTGGGCAGATACGTCTTGGGAACGATTCCAAGTACCGACCCACGATAGATGACAACGCCGCAATTGAACAATGCGGTTTCGAATCGCAGAGGAGCCCCCACAATGAGCACAGGTGCGAGCGCCTGACTTTCGCGCACGAGCCTCCGCAATTCCTTTTCCGTCGCTTCTAGCAACGCATCCTGGTGAAACAGATCCTCGTTCGAGTAGGCGGAAAGGCCAAGCTCAGGGAACAAGGCGACCGCGACGTGCTGGTCGGATGCTTGCTTGGCCAAGTCGATGGTGCGCGAGGTGTTGAATTCCGGATCGGCCACTCGCAGCGAAGGGATGCACACGGCGGCCCGAACAAAACCGTGCGAATAGATCGAATCAAACCGCTCACGCATGCCCACGGACTAGCCGAATTTCGGGGCTATTCCAATGCCAAAATGGGGCAGAGGAGCACCGAGAACATCGTGGCAGGGCGGGGATCTGGCACGAGCCGACGAAGATAACGGCCCTTATTTGAGGCTGGCCCGGCGCAGATCCGGTGTCAAAGGTGCGCGAAAGTTGCGCACAAATCGGCGCATATTGAACTCCCAGCGCGAAATGCCGTAAAGCTTCGCCTCGCGCAGCGCCAGATCGTTGGACCAGTTGTCATGTTGAATACGGTAACATGCCACAACCGTTCCCGTCCGGTCGCACCCGTGTTGGCAGTGAACATAAACAGGGCCAGGGGAGCTCGCTAAAAGCGCCAGGAGTTGTTGTACCTGATCGTCTTTGGGCCTGCCCATACCAGTCATGGGGAAATTCGTGTACAGGATGCCGTTTGCGGCGGCCTGGTTAGCCTCCTCTTTCCAGCAATCACCTGGCATTCGGAGGTTCACTATCAGTTTCACGCCAAGCTTCTTAAGAGCTTGGATCCCGGCCGCATCAGGCTGAGCGCCACGATAAAGATGGTCGCTTACCTTGCCAAAATTGAGGATACCCTCCTGCGGAGGCAGACCGCGGGCGACGACGCTGGCACTTGTTCCCAGTACCAGAACAAACGTGAACAGGGATAAGACGCCGCGAAAGAGGCTATAGTGAACACCGGGTCTCACGTATGCCCTCTTTTGGTTGGAAAACGGCATCATAAATTCACGTCCACGCCGCCATAGAACTGCACGTTGGACGCGTAAATTAGGCCATAAATTGAGCAGAAAGTCAACGGTGCTAAGTGATTGAGAGACGTAAAATGCCAAAAGATCCTGAGCCCTGTCCGGGACGAAAGCTTTGTAGAAAAAGATTGGGTAAACTATTCCCGAACTCCGTTCGGGAGCGGCAGAGTTGACCCTGGTCTACGAGCCCGAAAATGACTGCCGCTTGGGCTATTCGGAACCGGGATTTGAGGCTGGACCAGAACGGGAATCGCGGACTACCACGGTTTTTACGTTCAGGAACTCGCGCATTCCGTGATAGCTCAGTTCCCGGCCGTAACCCGATCGCTTTACGCCCCCGAATGGCAATGCGGGTTCGGAAGCGACCATGCCGTTGATAAAGACCATGCCTGCTTCCAGCCGTTCAATGAACTGGCTTTGCTCTTTTTCGTCATTAGTCCACGCGCTTGCGCCCAATCCAAACGGCGTGTCGTTTGCAATTCGAATGGCGTCCTCGATGCCATTGGCCCGAAATATGGACGCGACGGGTCCAAACATCTCGCTCTGATGCGCGGGTGACCCGGGCGGAATGTTGGTCAGCACGGTCGGTTCGAAAAAATATCCGGGTCGGCTCAGCCGGTTGCCGCCGAGCACCAACGTTGCTCCCATCGCGATCGTTTGTTTCACCTGGTCCTGGAGGTCCGCAAGGACCTGCTCGGTCGCAAGCGGGCCTATATCGGTCTTTTCGTCCATTGGATCGCCGACTTTCAGGCGCGCCATTTGTTCGACGAACCGGCGTTCAAACTCGGCGGCGATTGTTTGGTCCACGATAAACCGCTTGGCGGCAATGCAGGATTGACCGTTGTTGATGGTCCTGGCTTGCACGCCAGTTTTGACCGCCGCGTCCAGGTCGGCGCTTGGCATGACCACAAACGGATCGCTGCCGCTGAGCTCCAAAACGGTTTTTTTGATTTGCCGGCCTGCGGCAGCGGCTACTTTGCTGCCGGCATCCACGCCGCCAGTGAGGGTCACAGCACGGATAACCGGGTTGTCGATCAACTCTTGAACACCGGCAGACCCGATCAAAAGCGTTTGAAAAGCTCCCTCTGGAAAACCCGCTCGGCGCAGAAGTTGTTCAATAGCCAGGGCGCATTGGGGAACATTTGACGCGTGCTTGAGCAGACCGACATTGCCGGCAAGCAAAGCCGGCGCCGCAAAACGAAATACCTGCCAGAAAGGAAAATTCCATGGCAAGATGGCCAGGACCGGGCCCAAAGGCTGATACTGAATCCATTTTCGTGAGCCGGCTTCGGGCGAGTGCTCCGGGAGCAAGCTTCGAGGGCCGTGGGTCGCGTAATACCGGCACGCGGCGGCGCATTTCTCAACTTCCTGGACGGCGGCTTTGATGGGCTTGCCCATTTCCAGGGTCATTGTTCGAGCGAACACGGACTTTTCCTGTTCGAGAACCTCCGCCGCCCGGTCTAGAAAATGCGCGCGTTGAGCCAGGGGAGTTTTCCGATACGAACGAAACGTCTCTTCAGCCATCGTCAGTTTTCTTTGGATTTCCGCCGAGGAATGCGGATTGAAATGCTGAACCACTTCGGTTGTGGCCGGGTTGACGCTGGCAATACGATGCGCGGACGCTGGCATGTGCTGACTCATAACTCCGTTGAATACGTAGCACACGGCTCAACGTGTTGCAGGAACAATCTTGTGCCGGACCCGAGCAGGCGTGGCCTACAGATATGAATCCCCCGGCTCCGTGCCGCGCCAGGGATCTATCGAAGTACAAATTGCCTGTGCTTATCGAATGCGTTTCTCAGCGCCAGGGACATTTCGTCCTGCAACCCCTGCAATTCACGGTAAATCGAGGCACTGCGGCTGTTTGGCTCGACACTCTCGCCCTTATTGATTTCCACAAATCGGTCCGTGATTTCGTCGATTGAAACCTTTTCGCCCTGGCCTAAGCGCCAGCACCAAAGTGCCTGCAAGGCAGCCCCATAAGCGGCGCCCTCACTGACTTTGAGCGTGACGACCTCGGCGTCGAAGACGTCAGCCATGATCTGACGCCACACTTTGGATTTGGCGCCGCCGCCGGTAGCGCGGATCTGGGTCGGTTTGACCCCCAACTCGGCAAGGCGTCGCAAGCCGTAGTTCATTCCAAGCGTGACGCCTTCCATCGACGCGCGCGCAAAGTGCGCCGCCTCAAACGTCTTCTTGTTGACCCCGAACCAAACACCAGTGCCCGCGGGCACATTCGGGGTGCGTTCACCTTCGAAGTACGGCAGCAATAACAGGCCGTTGGAGCCCGGCGGAATTCGACCGGCTTCGCCCGCATACTTTTCATGAGACCATCCGAAATCCTCCCGCACCATTTCCGTGGCGACGGTAACATTCATCGTGCACAGCAAGGGAAGCCACCGGTTTGTGGAATCACAAAACGCCGCGATTTCCCCACGGGGATCGACGACTGGCTTTTCAGCGCAGGCATAGATAGTGCCGCTGGTTCCAAAACTGGCCGTGATGACTCCTTCACGGGTGTTGCCGGTTCCGATGGCGCCCATCATGTTGTCCCCGCCCCCGGCGCTGACAACGATTCCCGGATTTAGATCCAGTTGCTTGGCGGTCGACGTCTGAAGCACACCCGCCGGGCCGTCGCTTGAAATCAAACGCGGGAGTTTCGACGACAGATCGCCATCGATGGCTTCGAGCATCGCTGAACACCATTTCCGCTTTCGCACGTCCAGCAATGCGGTCCCGCTGGCGTCGCCGTATTCCATTGTCTTTTCCCCGGTAAGCCAGAAATTGAGGTAATCGTGCGGCAGGAGGACCGAATCCAACCTGGCAAAATTTTTCGGTTCATGGTTTTTGAGCCAAAGAATCTTGGGGGCGGTGAATCCGGGCAAAACCGCGTTGCCGAGCAGGCGAATGGCTTTTTTCAGGCCCCCGAGTTGCAAAGTCAGCTCCTCGCATTCAGCAATGGTTGAGGTGTCGCACCAAAGTTTAGCCGGGCGGATCACCTCGCCGTCCTTATCCAGCGGCACGAACCCGTGTTGCTGGCCGCTGACGCCGATGGCCTTGACTTCGCCGCTGGAGGCTTTCGCCTGGCGCAGGGCTCGCCGGATTGCGCTGGCCGTGGCATCACGCCAGGTGTGAGGGTGCTGCTCCTTTGCGCCGGGCGGCAGGTCAGGAATCAGGTCGTATTCCTGGCTGGCCGCAGCCAGGACCTTTCCGTCACGTGAATCCACTACCAGGGCCTTGGTCGATTGAGTGCCGCTGTCGATTCCAATTAAAAGGTCTCTCATAGGTCAAATCGCCTGAGTTGGGCCGGACCAGCAAGGTTTATCAAAGCCGCCCGGAGTGTCCACCACGGAATTGGTGAGGTGGCGCCACCGATCAGCAAGGAAATCATTTGTGCCTTGTTCGAACGACGTCTACACCCTTAGCCTGTCGATGATGATGCGTTTGGCGAGTTCAGTGTTAAAGCCGCTTCCTGGAGGGTGAGGTTTGAGCCGCAGCAAATCGCCATCTGTGCTGGTCCTGGGCGTCGGCTCGTTTGCCCATAGCACAGGTCAAATTCTGAAGGATTCCGGGGCTCAAGTCGCCACGTATCTCACGCGGCCATACGGCCATTACCCAGCGTCGCTTGTCGGCCCCATTTATCGCTCGGACCAGATCGGATCACCGGTGCCGCTTTTGAAAGAGCACGCGGTTGACCTGGTTGTGCCCATGTCGATCGACTGGGCGCAGGCGCCATGGGCTGGAGCGTTGCTGGAGAGTTCGGCACCTCTGTTTTGCCCCACGCACGAGGCGATGAAAATCGAGCGGGACCGGGATTTCGCGCGACAACTTTGTCATCAGTTCAACGTCCCATTTCCCCGGGCCTATGTGGCTCGGAACCGGTTGGAAGCGGAGGCCATCCTGGAGGCCAATCCTCATCCGTTTGTTCTGAAAAATCCCTTTTGCTCGCCGACCAGTCCCATTCACACGATTCTTTGTGAAACGCTGGCCGACACGCGTTCATGGCTGAAACACGTCGACTACGCTGAAGGGGTGTTCCTCCAGGAGTATCTTGGGCGACGCGAAGCCGGGCATATCGCTTTCGTCAGCAATGGCGAAGTGTATTCGGTCGTCACAAACCAGGAGTACAAGCGCGCCTACGCGGGCAACCTCGGGATTGTGGCCGGAGCGCCCCTAGGCGGATTGGTTGAAAAGGACCCGGAAGACAAATATGGGCTTGCCCGTCAGTTGCTGCATCCCTTGCGCCCATGGTTCAAAGAAGTGAATTACCACGGGCCGATTCAGGTCACGGCTGTTCAGCGTGAGGGCCAGTGGCACGTTATCGAATACAACATCCGAATCGGAGTGACGTCCGGAGCCATGCTCCTTCGGATGTTGCGCGCTCCGCTGGCTGTTCTACTGCGGACCGCCAACAACGAACCTCTCGACCTCACGTTTGTCGATGGGCTGGAATTCGGATGTTCCGTTACCCTTGCCGGGTACGGGTATCCCTACGTGCAGGTCAGGGGCCCTCAACTTCCAGTCGAGGTCAGCGAACCGGTCGATTGCGATCTTTGGTGGAACGAAGTCGCTGCTGATCCCGCGGGCCTGTTGCGCAGCACCGGCCACCGAATTGCCGATGTGGTAGCGTTCGGCCCGACCCTCGAATCGGCGATAATCAAGGCCTATTCAAACATCCGCAAGTTGCGCAGCCTTGGGAGCTATTACCGGCCGGATGTCGGCCAGAGCCTTTGGCCGCCAGGAACGTTATAACAGCACATGCTCGATACAATGACCGACCCAGGAGTTTTGATTGAGAATGCGACCGGCGCCACCCGCGGTCAGTCAGGAAATGACATCGCGCCTGCTGGCGAGTCATTTCTGCTGAACACGTCAAATGGCCTGCCGCTCAGGCCGGCCTGGGTTGAAATAAACCTCACAAACCTGCGGAAGAATTTTGAACTGATCGCCGCCGACAAACCGGGCGATTTGAGAGTCCTGGCGGTGGTTAAAGACGACGGGTATGGGCATGGCGGGTTGGCCGTCGCCAAGGCTGCACTGGCGCAGGGCGCGAGTTTTCTTGCAGTGAGCACTCTCGAGGAGGCGGTTGTTTTGCGCGAGGCAGGGCTCAAATGCCGAATGCTGCTGCTGGGAGACCGGCAAGCATCGGAGCTTGCCTGGTGCGTGGACCACGATCTGACCTGCTGCGTCAGCGAGCATGCCACCGCAAAAGCGCTTGCTCTGATTGCCACGCGAGCGGGAAAGCGCATTCCCGTTCATCTCAAGATCAACACGGGGATGAACCGCTACGGTGTGCGCTGGACCGAAGCGGCCGCGTTGGCCGAAGCAATCGCAACCACCCAATCCCTCGTTCTTGAAGGGGTCCTCAGCCACTTCGCCCAATCCGACGAAGCCGACAAGACATACGCAAACCTGCAGTTGTCGAGGTTCCACCAGGCCTTGGAGGAAATGACCGCGCGGGGCATCCACGTTAAATTGCGTCACCTCTGCAACAGCGGAGGTTTCCTCGATCTGCCCCGGGCCCACTTTGACATGGTGAGGCTGGGCATTTTGCCGCTTGGAGTGTTCCCTTCAAGTGTCTGCCGGCGGATTGCGGGAATTGAGCCGGTTATGTCAGTAAAGGCCCGCATCGCCGCCATCCAATGCCTGGAACCGGGTGATTGCGTCGGATACGGCATGCGCTACACCGCCCCGTCAGCACGACGGATTGCTGTTCTGCCATTGGGCTACGGCGATGGCTTTCCCCGCGTCCGTAACCAGGGCTCGGTTTTGATTCACGGCAAGCGAGCCCCGTTGGTTGGAGGCGTCGCCATGGATGCTTTTACCGTGGATATCACGGAAATCCCGGAAGCCAAAGTGTGGGATGAGGCAGTCGTCATGGGACGGCAAGGAAATGATGAGATCTCCGTCCATGAGGTTGCCAAACTAAAGGGCTCCGTGTCGTACGATGTGCTGACGGCATGGCGCTCGCGCTTGCCCAGGGTTTACTCGGCATGAAGCTCCTCTTTTCCGAAGCCAAACCGGACTACGCGCATTACGTTTTTCCGTATGCGATTTGGGGGTTCCCCGACCCAGGCGAGACTGCCGCGGACCTTTTTGCCCAGGGATTCCTGCCCTCTTCCCGCAATCTCGACCGCTTTTATTTGTGCCGCCAGGTTCGAGTGAACCTGAAGCAATTCAGCAAAAGCTCCGAGAACAGGCGCATTTTACGCAAAGGCCAGGCCATTCGTGTGGAGTTGATTCCTAAAGCGGACTTCGATTATTCCCCCACGCGGAGAGAATTCTTCAAGACGTACGCCGATATAAAATTCGGCAAAGATGTGATGTCCTATCAGCGCCTGGATTTGCTCTTTGAAGGAGCCATTACTTCCCATGTCATGTTGTTCACCGACACTGAATCCGGGCGGGAGATTGGCACCGTGACGCTTTACCTGCAGCCTGAAGAACTGGCCTACTATTACTTCGCTTTTTACGACCTCAATTACTACAGCCGCAATCTGGGGATGTTCATGATGACCTCGGCGGTCGCTGAGTTTGCGGACCGGGGCTTTCGTTTTGCTTACCTGGGGTCGTGTTACCTTGAAAACGCACTCTACAAAACTCAATTCGCCGGCGCGGAATTCTTCAACGGGGTCCGGTGGTCCGACAATCTGAAAGAACTTAAGTACCTGATTCACCGCGGAAGACAGGACCAGCGCGAACACCTGCTGGAGTCCGAGGATTACCGGAGCAACTATTTCGGCTGCGAGATCCCGGAGATTGCCAGGCATAGCTCCATTAAGGTGAAATTGACCTGATCCTGTCCGGGACACACAGGTATGCCAAACATATGAAGCCCGCTTTCTGTCTCCTGTTTTGCACGGTCTGGGGGGCTTATGCCCAGCCGGTGCCACTAACCCGTGTCCATGCTCACAATGATTACGAGCACAAACGGCCGCTGTTCGACGCTCTCGATCATGGGTTCTGCAGTATCGAAGCGGATATTTACCTGGTCGACGGCCAATTGCTGGTCGCGCACGAGCGGCGCGAAGTAAGGCCTGAACGCACGCTGCAAGCGCTGTACCTGGACCCTTTGCGCGAAAGGGTTCGAAAAAACCACGGCAGAGTCTACGCCGACGGACCTGAGGTGACGTTGCTCATCGATTTAAAAACAGATTGGAAAAAGATTTACCCCGTGCTCCGCAAAGTGTTGAGCGACTACAGCGACATGCTTGTAACTTTTCAAGATGGCACAAGGACGACCAACGCAATTCTCGCCATCATCACCGGGGACCGATCCAAAGCCATGTTTGACGGCGAACAAATTCGCTACGCGGCACTGGATGGGGGCCTCGAAGACCTCGATTCCAAAATAAGCCCGGACGTCATTCCCTGGATTAGCAGCAACTGGTACAAGACTTTCATGTGGCGCGGCAAAGGCCAAATGGATCCGGAGGAACAGCGGAAACTCAAAAGCATCGTCGATCGGGCACATCAGCAGCATCGAAAAGTGCGGTTTTGGGGTTCCCCGGATCAGCCGGTGTTCTGGCAGGAGTTGCTGAATGAGGATGTCGACCTCATCAACACCGACGACCTGGCTGGAGCGCAGCGGTTCCTCCTCGAACATTCGCCACCAGTTATGAAGTGATCCCCGGCCGAACCTGTGATACCGTCGAGCTATGAAATGCCCTGCTTGTTTCAATGAATTGGCTCAAGTCCAGGTTGGGGGTCTTGTAGTGGATGTTTGCCAGGGAGGCTGCGGCGGCATCTGGTTTGATGCTTTTGAGCTCGAGCAAGTCGATGAGGAAGGGGAGGCTGCCGGCGAACCGCTTCTTCATATTTCGCGTGACGAACGAATCGTCGTGGATCCGGCGCGCAAACGGGAGTGTCCGCGCTGTGCAGGCATCAAGTTGCACCGACACTTCTTCAGCGCGAAACGCCAGGTGCAGGTGGATCAATGTCCTAATTGTGGCGGTTATTGGCTGGATGCCGGAGAACTGGCTGCCATCAGGGCCGAAAAAAATCAGATGGCGCGAACCGAGGAAACCCGAAAATCAGGTCTTTCGAGCGCGGATATTCGTTACCTTTATCGGTTACGCTCCGTCCGATAGGAGGAAAGCAGAAGCTTTGGGCTTTTTTACGAATTATTTACAATATTCTTGACTATAAGCCTAAGCTTTTGATGCTACGCCTCAAATGCGAGAAATCTGTGCGCTCCTGAAAGCGGGCCCTCTGCCGATTCGCAGGTTCGGTCGGCGGCTACTGTGGCACAAACCAAAACTCTACAGGTGGGTTGGCAAAATGCGCGGCCATGGCGACTGCCTGATGGCCGACTTTGACATGTGGATCGGAGGCTTCCCCAGGTCCGCAAACACTTTTACCAGCGCTTGCTTCAAACTCGCCAATCCCAAGGTCAAAGTTGCCAGCCATTACCATATTCCGGCTTTTATCATTAACTGGATCCAAAAACGAAAGCCCGGTTTGTTTCTTATTCGCCAGCCGGTCGACTCGGTAGTTTCCTGGACAATTTTTTGGCAAGGCCAAATGAAAGTTGGGGAAGCCCTCGACTACTATATCGATTTTCATCGTGCCATGCTCGGATACCGTGAAGATCTTTTTTTGGCTCGCTTTGAAGAGGCCGTTTCGGACTTCGCTGGCGTGGTGAAACGACTCAACGCCAGGTTTGGAACCCGGTTTTCGGCCTTGCCGGAGCAACCCGGGTCGTTGAGTCGCTGCATTTCGTACATCGAAGATCACGCTCGAGGTGAGGACGGCCGAGTCAATGAGTTTACCGTCTCCAGGCCATCCAACCAGCGCGTTGGATTGAAACCCAAGCTGCTGGAAGAACTGAAGGGGTCAGATCGGCTGGTCCGGAAAATGGAAGTGGCAGACCAATTGTACCGCCAGTTTTGCGAGGGGAGACCCCACTTTTCGCACAACTCGCATAACCGGCTGGACGCGATGGATATCACCGCCGCTCCCGTGTGAGCCGAGTTCAGCGCGTCGGCTTCTGCTTCAATTGAAGGTTACGCGTGAGGCGCACGCCGGGTTGTAAGCACATGCTGAGCGCCCCAGGTCGCACCGAAGATCAGCAAGATGGCAAATCCGAGCAGGCCGAACCGAAAGCTCCAATCCTTGGGAGCCGGCAAACCCGCTGTTAAGTCGAGCTTCAGTGTCGCCCACGGACTCACCAGGATGGCGCGCTTAAAGGTTAGGGAGCGGCCCTGGTTGGGGATCGTGGCATGGAGTGCCGTAGCGCTGGTCGAAGCCGCGTCCTGCTGCTGAATCAAGCGTTCTGCCAGCCGCATCAGGGCAACGTTCTCATCGGCGCTGTTGCGTTCGAGAATGTCCTTTGCATCCTGTTGAGTGTAGTGGGGCACGTCGCGCTCGCGCAGTTGCCGAACCTTTTGAGCGATTGAGCCATTCTCGCCGTTCGCTGCGACCTGGCGCACATTCAATCCCACCAGCGCCTCCTGTAACTTGATATTGTGCAGCTGCACGCGGGCATCTTCGTTGAACGCGGCGTCAGAAGTCGACAATCCAAAAGCTGACTGGAAAGCCCGGCGCGCTCTCAAGGGGTTGCCCTCAGCCAATGCAGCGTTGGCAGCATTCAAGTAGTCCTCCGCTTTCTTGGACCGTTCCTGCCGTTCCAGAAGCTCATTCGAAAGGTACCCTTCCAGGTCCAAAGACTCATTTTGCGGCATCCAGTCCTCACCTTGAAATTGAAGGGTGCCCGACCACTTGCGGAGTTCCCACTTTTGATCCAGGCCTATCCGCCAGGTAATGTTCTCCAGCGGCAAGTCGAACTTCGGAGCGACGAGTGCCAGATCCAGAGTCCGTCGGTTTGACGCCCCAATGCTGCTGCTGAAGAAGATTTCAACCGGCACCAACTTGTCCCCGAGCGCTTGTTGTTCGAGCGGGATCAGGACTTGGTCCTGTTCGCGCCAAGGCCAAACGGCGGCCTGGTTGACAAAAGCGAACCAGAACCGCGCGCCTTGGGGCAGGCTGGTCCGAAGCAGTCGCTTTTCCCCGGGGTAGATTTGCAGGGTGACACGGGTGAGCATCACGCCGTTTTCCGAAATCACGGATTGCAAATCGACGCTGCTGATGCGCGCCGGCAAAAGCTGCGCCGCCTGGTAGCGCTCGATTGCCAATCCCAGCGTGAAATCCGGATCCACCAAACGGTAAGTGAAACTCGCCCCGTTTCCGGGTATTCCCTGTTGCAAGCTGCGGGGAATGCTTTGCCACTCCGATGCTTGCAGCGCGGCGGGCGGCCCGTCGCTGCGTACCTGCAAACGGTCCCCGGTTTGAACCGTGACATACCCACGCTGCAAGTTGACGCCCAGCGCCTGGATCCCCCGCAAAGTCGTTGAAGTGGCATTTTGAGCCAGGGGCGTCGCGCAGGTTACTTTTAAGAGATAGCTCCCGATGACGCGGCGATTTAAACGCACTTCCCAGGATTGCATATCGTTGGTTTTGCCCGAGGTCACCGGAAGAAAATCCGAAACCTGGTCGCCCTCGAATCGGACGGATTCAGCGTTGGTTGGGAGCAACACGTGAAATGTTTTCAAACCTGAGTTTTCGATTTCATACTGGAGGTTGGCAAAAATCCTGGTTTGAGCTTCACCGATAACGGCGTGTTGAAGACTGCTGACCTGGATCCAGGCATCGACCCGCTCGATGGTGAGACTTAAGCGGCGGTCGGGCTGCAATACGCGAAAGGCCAGCACTCCCTTTTGTTTTATGCCGGCCTGCTGCGGATCGAGTTGGCTCATGCCGGTCGACGCGGTCGTCTGAAGGCGCAAGCCTTGCTCCGGGACCAAGAGAAGACTGCCGGTATGCTTGTTGGCTTCACGCAGGAACAGTTGAGGGACGGTCCAATTGGTGGCGGCGCGAGCCCCTGGCCCGGCAAGTGAAATCGAGAACTGTTGTCGCCCTTCGGTCTGGCCTTTCAAATGCAAAGTTACGACCCTATCCGAATTGGTCGTGAGTAGTGTCCAATGGCTCAGCGCAGGGCCGCTGATGGAATCGACGTCAAAGTCTTGCGGAAGCGGGAAGCTCAATCGGAAGATTCCAGCGCGGGCAATGTTCACGTTGACAGTCGAAGCTAACACCGTTCGATCCTCACCAAGGGAAATTGTGTCCTGGCTTTCCACCCGGATATCAGGTTGAACTGGCGATGCCTTCAAATTGAGTAGTGCTTCGGGATTGGAATAGCGGAACGCGCGCCGCAGGACCGCTCCCCCAACCTGGGCCTGGAAATCCGCCAGGATGGCCGTCGGAAAATCCTCCAGGTTGATCTGCTCCATCGCATCGGCGGCTACGGAATCCAATTGCACATCATTTGCAGTCGCCAAAGCTGCAAGTCCCACCTGGTCGGCGGCCCCACTTATTTTTATAAGTCCCAGGACCTGCTCGAAGGGAAGCGGTGAAGTCGCCACTTGAGATCGGATGGTCAAACTGAAGGATTTCGATTCCGGCCGGGCGAGGGTCACGTGCAGGTGCCGTCGGTCGGGATCAAAGCGCCACAGTGACAGAATCGAGCTTGTGGTATTTGACCGAGCCGCGGCGCCGGGATCCACAACGTCAGTAATCGTCAGGTGGGCCGGAATCTCGAAATCCAGCTCCTTCAATTCGCCGCGAGTCACTCGCACGGACACCAGGTGCGCTCCTTCAACAACGCCGGCTGCGGGCGCGTAAATCTGAGCCAATTCGGCATAGAACAACGACTGCTCGAGCCCCACATCGCGCGTTTTCGGCTTCCAGCCAATCCATGTGCCCGGGTTGGGCGAAAGCACCAAAACGGCCACCGTGTTGCTGCCGGAAGGCTTTTTGTCAATCGACACGGCCCCACTCGAGGTCACATCGACATCGAGGGCGTTCAACACCAGTGTCAGGTGGTTTATCAGCCCGGGTTGCAACGGTAAATAAAACCCGGATTCGCCGTTGGTTCGAACAATTGAAGTTTGGTATTGAAGCTGAATTTGATAAGTCCCGCTCTTCCGGGCGCGGAGTTCCTCGAACTGAGGACCCGCCCCAGGTGTATCGCCAGCGGCACCAATTCGCGTTTGTTCCAAACTCAAATCGCTTTGCGAGTATTTCAAATCCGTCAAAACCGCAGCGCCGCGCAACAATGGAAGGCATTGCCCTTTCTCGGCGTGCCAGCGAATTGTTGCCGTCCCAATCGCGAAATCGTCTTCGACACGGATTTGCTGTTCAACGCTTTCAGGAACGCCGCGCAAACCCGGGTCGGAGAGGAACCTCGACCCTCCGTAGGCGCTCGAACCCAACCCAACCGCGATGCAGGCAAGCAGAAGAACGCTGGCCGTTGCGGTGCTCGCGCCCGCGTCAGATGGTGCGATGCGGGTGCTCTTGGGAGGCAACCGCAAGGCTTGGAAAAGTAAGGGGCCGGCCAAAGCCCATACCAGGAACGCCCCGAGCACGACCAGGAACGCGATGGCCCCATTGGGCGATCTGGCTGCAGCCCACGCGATGAGGACCCATCCTGAGCAGCGGGCCACCAGCTTGAGTGACGGGCGATTGAACAGCCGAGAACCAAACCAAAGGGCTACCGCAAACAGCGCCAGCCAGGCTGACCCGATATATCGTGCGGCAGAAAACCCAGCCGGTGAATTGCTCACATCGACGGTTGGCGCGGTATTGGCCTGCTGAACCGGGACAAGAAACGTCAACTCACCCGGATTGACAGCGCGGTTCTTCAACAAAAGATCGGTGAAACTGCTCAGTGAAAGGATTGCCGCGAACAACAGGCAGGTGCCCAGGATTAACCCCGCTATGTGCCGAGCTGCGAGCCGGACGCTCGCTCCTGCAGCCCACCACCAGGCGGCCAGGCCCAGCCCGATCAGAACAATAGCAGGGCAAAGTGTTGAAACCAATTCCGAGCGCCGGCCTTGCCCCAACGCACGCGCGAATTGTGCAAAGCCCGAATCGTCCGTATGCCCGGCAGGAGTCAACGAGCCCCCGCGATATCCAAGCGCCTGGCCTGTGTCCGGGACAATCCTCCATTGCGCCAGCGTAATGGGCGCTTCGAGCGCCGGGGCGATGAGCCGTACGCGCCTCGCATTGTCGGAAGCATAGGCCACCTTGAGTTCAAGTGTGACCGTCGCGTTGGAGCCGGTGCTTGTCGGCAACGGGATCAAGTTCGAGTTGCCATCCGCGACCGGAACGACCGAGGTCCCATCCACTGTCGCCGACCAAAGCTTGGAACCGGTTGGCACGACCACGCGAAGCCGTGGGTTTCCGCGGTTTTTGATGAAGTAACGGATGTCGGTAATTACCTGACCTTCCTTCGATATTTTTGAAACCAAAGAGGCGCGGTCGATAACAAGGCTCAGTGAGTCTCCCTGGGCCAGCGGATTCAAAGCTAAACGGAGGTTGAACGGCCTGGAGGTATAGCGATAGGCGGCGAGGATCGGTGAGTCAAAAAACAATCGGTATTCGGCCGGCACCTCCCCAGGTTCCAAGGGAAGCAATGCCGGCGAAACGTCGACCGGCGAAACCTGGAATTGGTAGGTGCTGATCACCAGGGCGTGGCCTTGTTCGGATTGGGCATCAAGGGGCCGTGCGCCCGTGAACGAGAGAGTATCGCCATGAGGCTTGAATGGACGTTCGAAGGTGGCCAGCAGCGTGTAGCTGCCGGACACGGCACTGTGAAGCTGCACGATGTAACCGCCGGCGGTCTTCTGCCAATTCCGAACATCTTTGCCGGTGAACTCCACGTTGAAGTATTCATCAGATAATTCGAACTTAAACGTGGAAAGCGGCGCGCCCGAAATTGTGTAGTTAATCACACTGCTCCCGTAGGCAATACCTTCGCCAATTGAAAAAAGGTGGAAGGCATCCGCCTGAACAGTCTGCGGCATCCGATCAACGTGAACTACCGCCTGCCAGCTTGAATCGCTCAGCCGGAATGCCGATTGAATGCCCGGCTGCTTTTTCGGAAAGAACGCACCGGCGATCTCCGTGAGGCCCGACGTCCGTTGCGGGCTCAGCCGAAAACCCGGATCGGCCGCGCTCGCAATATACCCGCGCACCGATTTTGCCTGCGGCACTTCCAATGGCGGCAGCGACCAGGTTTCCTCGATCGCAGATTGGGCGCGTTCCAGTCGCAATTGCACGACCTGGTGGCCTGTAACCAGCTGAACAAAAATCAGGCGCAACTCCGGCTTGCCCGCACGTTCGCCAATGAAGTAATCGCCCAGGCCGGGAGCGGCAAGTCGCGCGACCGCGTACCCAGGAGGCACGTTTATACTCAATTCCCGCAGAGGTGCCTCTCGGACCTCCAACTCCAGTTCACTGTCAATCGCCAGCTCGTTTTCCGCAAAATGGTAACTGACCACCTCCGAAACCGTCAGTTCAGGCAGGATCTGGTCCGCCTGCACTCGAAGGGCGAAGTCGGGCCCGGAAAATCTGTAAACGAACCGCTGAGTCCCGGTGGGATGGAGTAAGGCCCGAGTCACCTCGGTTTCCGGGAACGTTTCAGGAGAAACCTGAGAGAGCCCGGTTGCCCGAGTGACTTCCAGACGCACTGCGCCGTCGTTCACGACGCGAAAAAAACCGGAGAACCGCGTTGCTGACTCGGGCTGGAATGCGAGGACGTCCGCAGTTTGCGGGAACGCGCCCAGGGTAGCCTGCGCCTGGATCTGCAGGCTGAACTGATTGGTTTGAGGTTGATTGAATTTAATTGTCAGCCGCCGGTCATTCGAATTTGAAACCGGCTCGATGTCCCAAGCTAAAACCTCGTCGCCCTGCACCCGAGTGACCTCGCCGGGGCCCCTCAGAAGAATGGTTAGGCTTCTCAGTTCTCCCTGCATGACTTTAAAGTTCAGTGCCGCAGCCTGCCGCAGCAGCCCGGGGCTGACGCTGATTTGGGACAGCATTTCGGCGGCGTAGAACAGCTTGCCGGCTGTCTGCGGCTGCGCATCTTTCCAGCTAAACCTCACCCGGCCGTCTTCGCCCAGGATACTTGTGAATTCGTCGCCGTGGCGTTCGGGGCGGGCGGCGCCCTCGAACTCCAGTTGCGTCTCGGAGGACAAGCCTCGAATCCGGATGGATTGAAGCGGACCCGGCGCCACTTGGAAGCGAACCTCCTTTTTATCACCAATCGCGCGCACCGTGGCCTGAAACTTCAATTGAAAGTGAAAATCTCCTTTGCGGTCGAAGACGGCGATGTATTGTCCGCCGTTCTCGCGAATGTTCCATTTGTTGTGAGAGCCGAACTCGGTGACCGCTACGGTCCCGGACAGAATGGGAAGCGAAGCGCTCGAGGCGCTGCTCACGTGAGCGATTCCGGTAAGCAGGAAAGACGCTTTGCCATCGGTCAAATCGCCAACCAGCTGAACTTTCTCCAGGCGGACAGGGCTGGCATTTTTCTCGGCCGAAAAGGCGGTGAGACTGCAGAGCAAAGTACAGAACAAGAGTGCGGGTTTCATAATGTAAATCGATGTGGAGCTATTTTCCTGAAAGCGCCGCGGCCTGGCGGATCATCCATTCGAGCTTTTGAGGGCGGGGGTCAGCACCATAGGCCGCGGCAACTCCGTTGAGGTATGGAATCAGCCGATCCGGCGCAACTTCGGCCGCGTATGGACTGGAGGCGAGCCATTCGGAAAAGGCAGCCGCCGTACCTGCGAGGCGAATCGAAGGGCTTGATTGTTCGAAGGAGCTGGCTGAACCCGTAAATGGAACGAACCATTCATGTTCATGGTAATCCGATGTGCCCGGGACTTTGTACCGAACTCGAATGGTGGCCAAAGGACCATTCCCTTGCGGGTTGGTTTGGATCACATAAAGAGCGTTGCCGGCCTCCGCGGCACCTAATTCGGCGGCATCGACTGTGTTGTCCCTGAATTGTTGCCTGGTCAACTGGTGCCGCGCGTAGCCGATTTGCCGGTATGCGGTGACGCGTTGGGGATTGAACTCCACCTGGACCTTTACATCTGAAGCTGCAACGTGCAAAGCGCCTGCCAACTGCCCGGCAAAGTCCTGGACTGCCTGTTCGGGCGAATTCAGAAATCCGTAGCGTCCGTCGCCGTTGCGCGCCAGCCTCTCAAGCATGTCGTCGTCATAGCCTTCCCAACCGACCCCAAAACAATCGAGGGCGATTCCCTGTTTCCGATTGGATTCGACGTTTAGCTTGAGCGCCTCCGGGTTCGTGTCCCCGAGATTCGCGGCGCCATCGGTCAGGAGGACAACCCGGTTGATTCCGTTTGTGAGGTAATGGCGCCGCGCGGTTTGATACGCGAGGTTCAGCGCCTCTTCCAGGTTGGTGCCGCCCTGAGGCGTCAACCCGTCCAGTTGGCCGACGACCTGCCCCGCCTGATCGCCGGTGACCCCGTCAACATAGAGCCGCGATTTGCGGGCGAAAGTGGCGACACTGAAAACGTCCGAGGAATGTAACTGAGAGGCGAGGACCCGCAGCGCTTCGTGGAGAATCGCCACACGGTCGGCGCGTTCCATTGAACCGGAGTTATCCAAAAGCAACACAATGTTCAACGGGCGTCCCTCTTCTCGCCCGGCCGCCGCGGTCTTAACAGATAAGCGGAGCAGGTCACGGTTCTGAGCAAAGGGATAACGAGCCCGTTCCCAGGCAAACGCGACCGGCTGCCCCTTCGCCGGTTCCGCGTCGCGATAATCAAACGCGTTAATGAACTCTTCGCTGCGAATTCCAGAGGGGTCAGGCAGTTTGCCCTTTTCGAGACTCGCGGCGGTGAGCTGGAACGAAACATCGCTGACGTTGAGTGAAAATGTCGAAAAAGCGTTTTCGCTGGTTTGGACCTCCGGTTCCGACGCCATCGGCTGCGTTGCTGGCTTTCCGACCACGACATCGTTTTGATCAATCTCGTTCTGCAAACCGCCGTTCAGATCAAAACGACTGAGGTTCTCTGCCTCTTGCTTTTTTGTCAGCTCGTCATCCACTCGGTAAAGCCCGCTGCGCTGCTGCTCAAGAATCGCTTTTTCTTCAACCAGCCCCGGAACTGTGTTCTGTGCCGGCGGCTGAAGCTCGGGCTTGTTCTGAAGGTTCGCATTCAACTCGCTTTGGGCCAGGCCGAGTTGCTCAGTCCGCCCGAGTTTGCGCCTTAGGTTTTCCGCGCCGGCTGAAGGCTGCTTCTCGGCGTCTCTCAATTCACTTCGAAAAACTCCATCCAACGATGGCGCAGCATCCGACACCACCCCTTGCGCAAGCGTTCCCCTTTCGGTGGCTCTGCCACCGACAATCGCGGCATCTTTGATGAGCTGCTCTGATTCAGTCGCCGCGTGGGTCGCCGATGCGCGTGCCTCTTTTTGGAATGTAAACAAATCTCCGACTTGAGGCGTATCGGCCAACGTCACCATTTGGTCCGGAGCTTGCCCGTTCTGGGGTGGGAGTGCTCCGCCGGGCGGCAATACCCAGAAATAATGAGTCAAAGATGGGTCGGGCGCTTGATTTACGGCGGCTTGAGAGTTGTAATCGACGGCGGCGGTTTGCGGCATTTCCTTTAAGTTTTCGTAGCCAAGCTCAATGGTTTGCCGCGGGACTGCGGCAGGGGCGGATTGTGGGACGAGCTGATAGGCGCGGGCGCGCTGGTCCTGGGCAGAGGCAGTTGCGTCAAACTCACCATATTGAAGCGAATGGGCTGGAATCTCACCGGCCGAATTCCGGGACTTAGCAGCGCTATCGAGTTGTTCCTCTCCTCGCTGAACCGGAGCCGGCATGCGGTTGTCGGACTTACCCTCGCCCGCAGCCCGCAGAGCCGGCTCTGAAGACGACGAACCGGCGGGACGACCAAAAATTTCCGACTTGGCTCTGTCCAAGCTCGCCATGGTTTGCGGCTTGCCCCTGAGTGAGACACGCATCCAAGCCGCGGTCACGACCGCCAGGCCCATGACCAATGCGGCAGCGGCTGCCACCCATGAATTCCAAGGCCGGCGGGCCTCCTGCATTTGCACGGGCCGCACCGTCTTGAACTGCTGCAATAATAGCGCGCGACGCTCCTCGCTTAACTTCGGAAGCGGGTTCGGCGCTGCCGAACCGGTGAGGCCTTGATCGCTGTTCAGCTGGTTGAGGAGGGCGGTGGTGGATTTCAGCCGCTCGAAAGTCCGGGCAAGTTCCGGGTCGGTCGCAATTGCCTGAAGCAGGAACCTGGCCTGCTCCTCGGGTAATTCACCGAGCAAAAGAGCTGTCAGGCTGGGTTCCAGCGCTTGGCGGGGATCGGATGGGGTTTCAAAATTCATGGCACAAGCCCGTTCCTTCCCAATTCGTCCCCGACAGATTTAATCGCATGGTGCAGGAGGTACCCCACGTGACCGACCGTTAGCCCCGTGCGCGCGCTGATTTCTTTGTAGGAAAGGTTTTCGTGGAATTTCAACCGGATGAGTTCACGCCCGCGTTCATCCAGCGATTCCAGGCTCAGCCGGACAAGCCCGATGCCCTCCATGCGGGCTATTTGCTCATCCGGCAGCGGTTGGGGATCCGAAACATCTCTCTGGGGCAGTCCCTCGTCATTGCCGGCTTGCATCGGAACAATCTTGTCAGCCGCACGACGCTGGTTGAGCGCAAGATTATGGACCGTGCGGTACAACCAGCGTCGCGGCTCCCTCACCTCGGCGAACTGTGCGTGTAATCTCATGAATGCTTCTTGAACGATGTCTTCGGCCATGCTGCGTTCGGTGCTGAACCGCATGGCATAGCTAAGCAATGGCGATTCCAGGGCTTCGAAGAGCTCTTCGATCGTTTCCGGGCGCCGGGGTCCGACATTAGCCTGGTCCTGTCGCATCAACGCCATGTTGGGCTTCGCGGTCACGCCCGATCAGTGCGCCAACCCGGAGTTGAATACCGTTAACATCATCGCTTCTGCAAATACGACACTTGCACGCATCTTTTCTTAGACGGTAATTGCGCCAATTTGCTCCTGAACCCCGAAACCGGTGGGTTCCGCGGCAATTCGGAGCTTCTGACCGGCATAAGAATCTTGAGTAGACGCACAACTTCCAGTGCGGCATAGTCATACAATGCAAGCCACATGGAAAACCCTCACGGTATCCTGTGCAGCTATCTTAGCCGGTTACCTCCACGTTCGGGGAGCAAGCCAGAACGACAGCACAACAGCGGAGGCGTCACAGAAGTTGCCGCCTGGGGCGTCCCGCCAGATCGACTTCATCAAAGACATTCAGCCCATCTTTTCGCGCGAATGCTATGAATGCCACGGCGCTGAAAAACAAAAAGGGGCGCTGCGATTGGATTCCAGGCCGGCTGCTCTCAAAGGCGGCGATTCCGGCCCGTTGCTTGTCCCAGGCAACAGCGCCGCCAGCCTGCTGGTGCAGGCAGTCGCAGGAACACGGTCCGACCTGGCGCAAATGCCAAAGAAACGGGACCCGCTGACCCCGGAACAAATCGGCATCATTCGCGCCTGGATAGACCAGGGCGCCAAATGGCCGAACACGGCAATCGCAGAAACTGCAAAAGACTGGCACAGGCACTGGGCATTCAAGGCTCCCGTTCGTCCGGCCCAGCCGACACTCAAAGAACGAAAATGGGCGAGCAACCCGGTGGATAAGTTCATCCTGGCGCGGCTCGAACGCGAACATTTGCATCCGTCCCCGGAGGCTGAAAAGGCAACTTTGTTGCGCCGGCTGAGCCTGGATCTGATTGGACTTCCGCCGACCATCGAAGAACTGGACGCCTTCCTTGCCGACCACAGCGCTGACGCCTATTCGAAGCAAGTTGAACGTTTGCTGGCCTCGCCACATTATGGTGAACGTTGGGCGAGGGTTTGGTTGGACGGGGCGCGGTATGCTGATTCGGACGGCTTTGAAAAGGACAAGCCGCGGAGTGTTTGGTTCTACAGGGATTGGGTGATCCAGGCGCTGAACCGGGACCTGCCTTATGATCGCTTCATTATCGAACAACTGGCGGGGGACGAACTCCCCGACGCTACTCAGGATCAAGTAGTTGCGACGGGGTTTTTGCGGAATTCGATGGTGAACGAAGAAGGCGGCATTGACCCCGAACAATTCCGCATGGATGCCATGTTCGACCGAATGGATTGCATTGGGAAATGCATTCTTGGAGTAACGATCCAGTGCGCCCAGTGCCACGATCACAAATTCGATCCGCTCAAACAGGAAGAGTATTACAGGCTTTTCGCTTTTCTGAACAATGACCACGAAGGCCAGGCCGTTGTTTACCCTCCCGAAGAACTGCAGCAGGTGTCGCGGTTGACGCGCGAAATGAACGAGATTAACGCGAAATTGAGGAGCGCCATGCCCGATTGGAAGCAGCGCATGGAAGAGTGGGAAGAAACGGTCAAAACCAATCAACCCGGCTGGATCGTCCTTCGCCCCACAGTCGAAGATCTCTCGACGGGCGGGCAAAGGTATCTTCCTCAACCGGACGGCTCGTTCCTCGCGCTAGGCTATGCCCCGACGAAGCATACCGCGCAATTATCTGTTACAAACGATCTGCAGAATATTACCGCATTTCAACTCGAACTGCTCAACGACCCAAATCTTCCGTGCAATGGACCTGGGCGGTCTTTTAAAGGAACCTGCGCGCTCACGGAGTTTCAAGTCGATGCCATGGAGTTGAAGAACCCGACCAATAAAATCAGAGTGCGCTTTTCCCGGGCAACAGCTGATTTCGACCAGCCCGAAGCGGACCTGGAACCCAATTTCGACGATAAATCAGGCAAACACCGTGTCACCGGACGGGCGAGCTTTGCGATCGACGATAAAGAAGAGACGGCTTGGGGGATTGACGCCGGACCTGGGCGCAGAAACCAACCGCGGAAGGCGGTTTTTGAATGCGCCACAAACGTGGGATTTCCTGACGGAACGATTTTCGTGATTCACCTCAAGCAAAACCACGGAGGCTGGAACAGTGACGACCTGATGAACAACAACCTGGGCCGGTTCAGGCTTTCGGTCACAACGAACCCTGTTCCCGTTTGGGCTGATCCAGTCCCTGCTCGTGTTCGAGAGGTGTTCAAGGTTCCGCCTGGCAAGCGCAACCCCGCGCAAGTGGCAGGTGTATTCGATTACTGGCGTACCACCGTTCCCGAGTTTAAAGAGTCCAACGACCGGATTGAAAGTTTGTGGCGCGGGTGGCCTGAAGGCTCGACAACGCTAACCCTGGTTGCGCGCGATCAAAAAAGACAGACTCGGGTTCTAAAGCGAGGAGATTGGCTCAAGCCAGGAGATGAAGTGAGCGCGGCGGTGCCGGCGTTCCTCAATCCACTCGATAAAGACGATCTGGCCCCCGAGGGAAACAAAGCTTCACGCCTCACTTTGGCAAAGTGGCTCGTCGATAAACGCGCGCCGACGACTGCGCGTGTCCTGGTCAACCGGCTCTGGCAGTCTTATTTCGGAACCGGGCTGGTGACCACGCCCGAAGATTTTGGAATGCAAAGCGAAGCGCCGTCGCACCCGGAACTCCTGGATTGGCTCGCCGTCGAATTGATGGAACCGTCTGGGCAAACAGGCGCGGACCCGATGGTTTCTTGGAGCATAAAACACATTCACCGTCTGATTGTGACCTCGGCCACGTACCGGCAATCCTCGAAAACCACGCCTGAGCTCTATGCCAAAGATCCGTACAACCGGTTACTCGCGCGTGGTCCAAGGTTTCGCGTCGAGGCCGAGATTGTGCGCGATATTGCCTTGTCAGCCTCGGGATTGCTCAACCCGAAGCTGGGTGGCCCTTCCATTTTTTCGCCCGCACCCGAGTTCCTGTTCCAGCCGCCCGCCAGCTACGCGCCGTTCCCGTGGAAACAAGAGACCGGACCAGACCGGTACCGGCGGGGGCTATATACTTTTCGGCGCAGGTCGACTCCGTATCCTGTTTTGCAGGTATTCGACGCGCCCAACGGCGACTTTTCGTGCGTCCGCCGAATGCGCTCCAATACACCTCTGCAAGCATTGGCTTCGCTGAACGAAACCATCTTTGTCGAATGTGCGCAGGCGCTGGCTCGCCGAGCCGTGGCAGAAGGCGGGTCCAGCGACGCGGACCGTGTGACTTATGCGTTCAAACGCGCGCTCTCCCGCGCGCCAACCCAGGACGAGAAGGAAGAGTTGCTCTCGCTCTTAGCTAAACAGCGGCAGCGGATCTCCGAAGGCTGGGTAAATGCGAACGAAATTGCCTCAGGTAAAGACGAGCCCATCGCCAATCTGCCGCAAGGCGCCACTCCAACCCAGGTTGCCGCGTACACAGTGGTGTCGCGCGTTATATTGAACCTGGACGAAACCATCACCAAAGAATGAACTGTCAATCGCATCTATACCGCGGGCTGGATCGTCAGCTCATCACCCGGCGCTGGTTCTTTCAACAATGCGGCGTGGGCCTGGGCGCCATCGCCCTGGGCAGGTTGTTTCAACAAAACGGCCTGGCCGCTCCTTTGACGGGAACGAATCCGCTCGCGCCCAAGCAACCCCATTTTCCGGGAAAAGCAAAGAGTGTGATTTTCCTGTTTATGGCCGGGGCTCCAAGCCACCTCGAACTGTTTGATTACAAGCCTGAGCTGGCCAAGTGGAACGGCAAGCTCCCGCCGGCCGAGCTGCTCAAAGGGTACCGGGCTGCGTTCATCAATCCCAACTCAACTTTGCTTGGACCAAAATTTAAATTCGCCCGGCATGGCCAATGCGGCGCCGAGGTCTCCGAGTTGTTGCCGCATTTTTCGGAAATCGTGGACGACGTCGCCATCGTTAAAGCGATGTACACCGACGCGTTCAACCATGCCCCGGGTCAAATCTTCATGAACACGGGCACTCAGCAATTCGGCCGGCCCAGCATGGGCGCTTGGGTCACTTACGGTTTGGGCAGCGAGAGCCAGGACTTGCCTGCTTACGTGGTGTTCAGTTCGGGCGCCAAGGGCACCAGCGGGGGCGCGTCAAACTGGGGCAGCGGTTTTCTTCCCTCAGTTTACCAGGGAGTGCTCCTGCGAAGTTCCGGGGACCCGGTGCTGTACTTGTCGAATCCGAAAGGCATGGATCGCCAGATGCAGCGGGACTCTTTGGATTCAATCGTCCGGCTGAATCAAAAGCATTTCGACGCGGTGGGCGACCCCGAGATTGCCACGCGCATCAACTCCTATGAAATGGCTTACCGCATGCAGGCCAGCGCGCCGGAGTTGATGGATATTTCCAAGGAGCCTAAGGATATTCTCGAACTATACGGGGCTGAGCCGGGCAAATCCTCGTTTGCCAATAATTGCCTGCTGGCGCGGCGGCTGGTCCAAAGAGGAGTGCGGTTCGTCCAGCTTTTCCACGAGGCCTGGGACCAGCACGGGAACCTGGTTCACGATCTTCAAAAGAACTGCCTGGATACCGATCGCGCGTGCGCCGCGTTGGTCAAAGATCTCAAACAACAGGGCATGCTTAAAGACACGCTGGTGGTGTGGGGAGGCGAGTTTGGCAGAACTCCAATGGTCCAGGGCGGTGACGACGGACGCGACCATCATCCAAACTGTTTCACGATGTGGCTGGCGGGCGGTGGCGTGAAACCTGGCATCACCCTGGGCGAGTCCGACGAGTTCGGGTTCAATGCCACCCGCGACCGGGTTCATGTGCACGATTTGCACGCAACCCTCCTCCATTTGCTTGGATTCGATCACGCAAAACTTACTTACCGGTTCCAAGGCCGCGACTTCAGGTTGACCGACGTCTCGGGCGAGGTGGTTCTCAAACTGTTGGCCTGAAGCGAGGCCGGCTCGTAAGCAAGTCCGACCACACCATTCGGGTGAGGGGCGCAAGAACTGCGGCACACCCCCGAGAGCTTTCCCGAGATGTGGCTTCGGTCAGACGCCAATTCTCCATCCAGGGCGAAACACCATACATTATTCTTAAACAGATATTTGCAACTTCTCGAGCCCCGGTTGCAAATGGTGTGAACCGTGCCTACCCTGATCTCGATCGGAAGATACTTTCGTCGGCGTTTACCCACATCGTGAACGCCGGTGAACTAATCATCGAATCAGGAGTCAAAGCTCAAAGATGGAACTTGAATTATGAAATTGGCACAGTTCGGGAAACGAATCGTTCTGCTGGTAGTCGTGAACTTCCTTGTAATGCTCACGATTACGGTGGTGCTGGGTTTGTTGCGCGTGAACCGGTATTTCCCGCAAGGTGGTCTGGGCGGTTTTGCGGTGATTTGCCTGATATGGGGTTTTGCGGGATCATTTGTTTCGCTGGCCTTGTCGCGAGTGATGGCCAAGTGGAGCATGGGCGTGCAGGTCATCTCGCCCGATACAGGGGACCCAGCGCTGAGGCAGCTGGTTGAGACCGTTCATGGGTTGGCCCGAGCGGCAGGTCTGCCGCTGCCGGAGGTAGGCATTTACCAATCCGATGAAGTGAACGCGTTCGCAACGGGTCCAAGCCGGTCGCGTGCGCTGGTTGCGGTTTCAACGGGCCTGTTGCAACGGATGGGGTCGCGTGAAGTCGAAGGGGTGTTGGGCCATGAAATCACTCACGTTGCGAACGGAGACATGGTGACGATGACCCTGATCCAGGGCGTGATCAATTCGTTCGTCCTGTTCCTTTCAAGGATCCTGGCGTTCGTGGTCAGCCAGGCGTTGCGATCGCGCGACGATCGAGAAGGCGGCGGGTTTGCCCTTCAATACCTCATGTCGATGTTGTTTCAGATCGTTCTGTCAATATTGGGGTCGATGGTTGTGCTCTGTTTTTCGCGCTGGCGCGAGTTCCGGGCTGACGCGGGTGGCGCGCGGTTGGCCGGGCGTCAAAACATGATCGATGCCCTGCGGGCGTTGCAGCGTTTGCACGACCCCGAACTGGTCCAAGCGGAAGCGCAGCAGCATCCGGCATTTCAAGCCCTGAAAATCTCCGGGCCGGCCGGGGGGCTGGCCAGGCTTTTTGCGTCGCACCCGCCGCTGGAAGAGAGGATTGAGAGGCTCGAACGGGGTGCTTGATTGGCCAAGAGCCTGCTGAAACGGGCCGTGGGCTCGGCAGGTTGCACACCCCCACTCTGCCGGGTGCCGCCAGGAGTTATTGGCCGGCGTCGACGATGGTCAGGGGAATCTCAAACTCTGGGTCCTCGAACTTGACGAGGACCTCGATGCCTTTGAGCCTGGCGTCGCGCACAGTGTCCAGGGCGTGATCGGTCTGTTCGAAGTCAAAGGCCTCAGGATCGTTCTTTGTCCACTGGTCAGGCCCGACGTAAAAGAGCCCGGTTTCTGTGCTGCGAAGCAAGATCTTCATATGCATTGAGAACCAGGTAAAGTGTCAAACACCGTCCCACGCGACGGCAGTGGGTAATGACCTCAACCGGTGGGGGTAAAAGCACGCGGGCGCCGACGCGTCACCGGTTCCACCGGGCTAATCGCATGGCACCGTTCGGTCTTTGGCCCAGTCCCGCACCTCAGCCACCTTTTCCGACATGACCACCGAGAGCGGCCGGGTTTGCCGGATTTCGGCAAGCAGATCCTCCATTGAAGGAACGCGGCTTTGCGCGTGGGCGGTGTACATCGAAGAGACAATGGCCTGCTCGATTTCAGAGCCGCTGAATCCCGAAGTGGCTTCCGCCAGGGCTGCCAGGTCGAACTGCTGGGGGTCGAGTCCGCGTTTAATCAAATGGATTCTCAAGATCTCGGAGCGGTTTGCGGGTGAGGGCAGGTCTACAAAGAAAATCTCGTCGAATCGTCCTTTGCGCACCAATTCAGGCGGCAGACACGAGATATCGTTGGCGGTGGCGACGAGGAACACTGCTTTTTTACGTTCGGACATCCAGGTGAGGAGCGTTCCCAGAACACGCCGCGAAAGGCCATCATCCTCGCTGCCAACAGCGGAACCTTTTTCGATTTCATCGACCCACAACACGCAGGGCGCCATGACCTCGGAGGTATCGAGGGCTTTGCGCAGGTTGCGTTCGGTTTCGCCGTAGTACTTGCTGTAGAGAATGCCGAAATCAAGGCGCAACAGCGGCACACCGAAAATGCCCGCCGCCGCTTTGGCGGCCAGGCTTTTGCCACATCCTTGAACGCCAAGCAGCAGGAGTCCGCGCGGCGGATCCAGGTGTGCCGGGGGTTCGTCCCGAAAGAAACTGCGGCGGGTCTCCAGCCATTGCCGCAATCGTTGCATGCCACCAATTTCGCTGAACTTTGCGGTTTCGTATTCAAAGGAGAGCGGCGAATCGCGCCCGAGAAGATCGTACTTGGCGCGCATGACCTCGGGAATATCTGATTCGGTAATAGCGCCGTCATCATCGATAGCCTTGGACGCCAAGCGCCGGGCGTCGGTGGCGGTTAGGCCTGTGAGGTTTCGAACAAGGAGATCCAAGGCTTTGTTAGTGGTCTGAACATCGCGGTTTCCGTGCTGGGCGCCCCATTCGGCCGCAACATCGCAGACAATGCCTCGCAATTCAGCGGCAGTGGGCAAGGGCAGCTTGAAATAGGCTGTAAACGGGCGGAGTTCTTCCGGGATGGCAAGCACCGTTCCCACGATTACGACAGTCGAGTAATGCCGTGGGTAATCCAGGGCGATGTCTTTGAGAAAACGGACGTGGACCTCGTCATCGAGGTAGCGGCGAAAATCCAACAGCGCGAACAAACCGTAGGATGCCGAAAGCTTGATATAACTGAGGACCTCCTGAGATTTAAGCACGGCCTGTTGGGGTTGGTCCGCGGAGTCAAAGGCCATCATGCCCTCGGTCACCGTCCACCGGAACGTCTTCAATTGAAGCTGACGGCCCAACTGACGGACTACGGAAATGACCTGCGGTTCCTCGTTGCTCTCGACCGCGATTAAGGGCGTGCGCGATCGAATCAGGGCTGCCAGATCGCGCAGCGGGCTCTCGGTGAGGAGAGCGCTGGTCTGCGCAACGCCTGGCAGGCGATAGCTCATTCGAAGTCGGGCTTTGGTTGGCTCTGGGCCGCCAAGGCGGGTAACCGACCGGCGCCGGCTGCCGACTTTTCCGGTGCCCCCGTTGGGAACCAGACCCGCATTTCGTTGGGGCCACGATGGCACCAGGCGTAATAGGGGATCAGTTTAAGAGCGTCCTTCACCTCCGGCGTGGACACACGCACCACGGTAATTCCACCCAGCACATCCGGTTGCCAGTCGGACTGGAAATGCAATTTTCCCCCGAGCACCTTATCGAGAACCTTTCCAGCGTTGTCAGCGCCCTCGGCGCAATAGACCAAAGGTCCGCGTTCAAGAGCGAACCGGCCGCGATCAGCGGCGACCGCAGGGTTTGCAACGACGCGGCGCGGAGCCATCGGCAAGACCAGGGTGACGGCGTCGCCTGATTTCCACGTCCGTGAAATGCGCGCAAAACCCTTTTCGATCTCCATGGGGACGGTTTGGGCGTTGACCGCCAGTTTGGTTTTTAGCGAAAGGCCATCGTCATAGCTGTAGAGATCGCTCGGGACCGGTTTGTTGCGGGCCCAGCCTGGCACACGCAGGTTCATTGTGAAATCCACCGGCTTCGGCGCACTCACGGTCAGTGTTACGCGGCCGTCCCGGGGATAGCGAGTGGCCATCTTGATATCAACCGGGGTTCCGGTCACGTCGATCCTGGCGGATCCGCCGATATACAGGTTCACAAACAAATCGCTGCCGCGGGTCGCATAAATAAAGCTGGCTATCTCCGGGATAAAGCGGACGTCGTTAACCGGGCAGCAGGAACATCCGAACCACGGGGCTCGCTCGCAGGAGCCCATGTTGAACTTGTCTTTGCCATCGCTTTCCAGCGGGTTCGGGTAGAAGAACCGGTCCCCGGTGAGCGACACGCCGGCGAGGAACCCGTTGTAAATGACTCGTTCGAGCACATCCAGGTACTTGGCATCGCCGTGAAGCAGAAACATCCGCTCGTTCCACAAGGCATTGGCGATGGCCGCGCACGTTTCGAGGTAAGCGGTTCGATTCGGCAAATCGTAGTTGGCCCCGAATGCCTCGCCATCAGGGGAAGCCCCGATGCCGCCGGTCAGATGCATTTTCTTGCTGACGACGTTATCCCAAAGCTTGTCGATGGCAGAGACGTATGCGGTATCCCCCGTGAGCGCAGCCACGTCCGCTACTCCCGAATACAGGTACCCCGCGCGAACCGAATGCCCGACGGCCTCGTCCTGTTCAACGATCGGTTTGTGATCCTGTTGATAGCGGCCGCGCAGCTTGTGCGTTTCCGCCCGCCCGCGGATGTCACAAAAGAATTTAGCCTGGTCGAGGTATTTGCGTTCCCCGGTTGTGCGAAAGAGCTTCACCAGGCCGATCTCGATTTCCTCGTGCCCTGGCGGTTCCTTGAGTTGATCCGGTCCGGGACCAAAGGTTTTGCAGATCAGGTCGGCGCTCTTGAGGGCGACGTTGAGGAGCGACCGCGAGCCGGTGGCCTGGAAATGCGCAACAGCGGCCTCATACAGGTGACCCAGGTTATAGAGCTCATGGCTGCCCTCCAACTTGGACCAGCGAGTCGGCCCGAAAAAATCCAGCCGGCATTTCGGGTCGATTGTGCGGGCGGTATAAAGGTAGCCGTCCGGTTCCTGCGCGGCCGCAATCTTGACGATTAGCTCATCGAGGTACTGGTCCAGTTTCGGGTCCGGGTGCAACGCCAGGGTGTACGAAGCACCTTCGATGACTTTGAACACATCGGAATCGTCAAAAGGCGTGCCGCGAAACTCGCCGGGCATCAGTTTGCCCGCCTTGGCAAAATTATCGATCCGGCCTGTCTCTTCGCACTTTTTGAAATCGTACCAAACCGTAGTCACCCGGTTGGTTTCCATCCGAGGCGACCAGAAGCCGTCTTCGACACGGACCGCGGTAAAGGGCACGGGACGAATCGGGTAGTCCTGAAGTCCGGCCGCCCACGCGGCGATGGCTCCGGCGCCAAACCAGAAGAACGTGACGAGGATTTTCATAAAGAGCTCTGAGTAAAAGTGGGTTTCCTGACGGCACAAAATTAGACCAGAGGGCAATTTCCGCCAAGCGCAAACAGCCCGTAGCCGCCGACGTAAGGAGGCGGACGAAACGGTTCCTCCGCTGCAAATCAGTCCTCCCTTCTCCTCCCCTGGGGAGAAGGGTTGGGGAAAAGGAGGCGCCGTTTTCTACGCCTGCTTACGATGCGTGCCTAACCAGCCCCTTTTCGTCCTTGTCCAGCGTAGGCCAGACTCGCAGTCGCTTTTGCTGTCGAGCAAGTAGAGGCGAACCAGCAGACTTGAGTCGGCGACGAACCTCATTTGAGGTTCCCGAGTCTCTTTTCGCGAGCCGCATGTCGGCGGCGTTCTTGCTCGAACTCGGCCAGGGCTTCGGTGTCGTCCTTGGTCGCTTTCTTGCGGAGCCATTTGAAGTGGGCTTTCCAGTCGGGGCTTCGCTGGGGAGTCGGCGGCGTCCGGGTTATATATCCGACCGCTCTGCCATTGCGGCGCAATTCGAAGCTCTCCCCGCGCTCGACGGCGTCCAGAACGCTGGCAGTTTTGCGATTCAGCTCGCGCATGGTCAGCAATTTCATGTCAGACACGATAAGCCTGACACCGACTTGGCTCAGGTCTGTTTACGCCGGTATTTAAAGACTGCGGCGGGGCGGGTGCTTTCTCCGCCTCCTTACGTCGGCGGCTACGATTACTTGACCGTCAGTTCAATACTGCCGCTGTGGCTTGCGAACTCCGGCGCATACATGCATTCGATTTCAGCAACTCCCGTCGGATAGTGGCCGCGTAGCTGGACACGAGTCGAATATTCAAACACATAAGTGCCTTTGCGAAGGTAGTCGAAGAAGAAATGCGTAGCGGTGTCCCGGGTGCTTTCGTAATAACCCAGGCCATCCTGATATTTGTATTGCGACAACACATTAACCGGTTCAGTGCCGCTGCCGCGTTGATCTTTCATGTGCACATATTCCATGTCGCGGTCCACGCGCAATTCGATCCGCACAACCAGTTCGTCGCCAGGTTTAAGTGCGCCTTTCACGGGTTCCAGCACCGGTCCGCGATTTGTTGCAGTCTTGATGAACAGGGATTTGGTTAGTTTCAGCGGAGTCCCCTGGTAAGACGTCACTTTGCTAATATCTTCGAGGTATTGCCAATGCACGCTTCCCCAGGCGATGCCCGGATCGGATTTTTGGACGGAAATATTGCCCATCCTGGCTTTTATCTCCCCGCCGCTAAACCTCGCCTCATAAAAACCGGTTCCCGGCTCGGGTGTCGTTGCTGACCGCTTCGCGTTTGATTTTTCGTTCCCGGGAGTAATCTCGATTCCATCCAGCTTCACCCGGACCAAGGTGTCGCTCAAAAGAAGATCGCGTCCGCGAAGGAGCAAAGCGTACACCGCATCCGCAGTGGCCTTTGTGGTTTTCCAATCCTGGGTTTGTTTCTGTTTGAGAAGCCAGACTTTGCACTCTTCGACCGCAGCCTGGTCATGCAGGACTTCATCGAAAGCCTCAATCATGAGCGCCTGGGTTTCAATGGGTGCACGGTACCACCACCAACTGAGCTCGGTCTCGCGCCAGAACATGCCCATTTCCTCATTTGTAACACTGCGTTCTTTGATTGAGCGCAGGATCTCCTGCGGCGTTGTGTCGTGTGCGCCTGATGCCACGCTGAATCTCGAAAGGGCAAGAGCCAGTTGACCCTGCGTCTGCCTGCAATCCGTGCGGAGCCAGAACTTCCGTGATTGGGCCAGGAAAAACTCGACGGCCTTGCGGTGTCCCCCGGCAATGGGTTTGTCCGTCAGGAAAAAGCTTCGGCCGTACAAATAAAGCGCGTCGGTCGGACTGGGCACGTATTTATCAGGCTCGTTAAGCTTTTGGATGCGTTCATAATTCTCGTTCATCCATGCGTCGAGTCGTGCCAGAGAGCGGATGGCCGCCGTCATGTCCACATCCGCTCCCAGGTGGCGGAGCCTTCCGAAACCGGTGGTGATGTAGAGAGTAATAAAGTCGTTCGCTTGCCCGCCAGGGAACCATGGCCACGCGCCGTCGGACAACTGCATCTGCGCCAGTTTTTCCATGGTATGCCCGATCTCGTAATTGAGGCGGTTGTCGTCGAAGAGAATTCCGACATTTTTGCGCGCCTGGCTTTCAGACAACGCCTGTTTCAACCAAGGTGTTTCTTCCAGCGCTACGCTCTTTAAATCCTGGTTCTTCTCGAGCGGGCTATCCAGGGCCGGCGTGTTTCGCCACTGTTCGAACACGCGATGGATCTTTGGATCGCTCGCGGCCACAGTCTTCGCCAGCGCGTTCGCATAAATCCGGTTGAATGTCTGCTCCGAACATTCATGCGGATACTCCATCAAGTAAGGCAAGGCCAAGACTGCGTACCACGCCGGATTTGAAACCATCTGAACGGTCAGGCTCTTATTCTGGATCGATTTCGATCCGCCGGATTTGATTAGGTCTGCCAATTCGAATTTTTTGGTCGACGGACCCCGAATCGAAAGCGGTAAAGACTCTGTGACAAGGATGCGCCGTGAAAGGACCGGTATGGCTCCTTCCTCGCCGTCAGAAACTGTTGCGGAGGCCGCAACGGCTTTATAGGAGAGAAAACCGCAGCCATCGGGGACGCTGATTCGCCATGAAAATCCGCGAGATTGCCGGGCAGGAATGGAAAAGGCCTGCTCATTGGATGAGGCTTGCGCGAGCGAGCTTGTGGAGGGATCGCTCGTCGAAACCAAACCCAGCAGTTTGTCGGCAGGCTGACCCGTAAGCGCGTCTGCAAAGCTGAGCCGGACGGAGCCCACCTGGACGGCGTCAGATTGATTGGAGACTTTGACTGTGAACTCGATGAGATCGCCCTCGCGCAGGAAGCGCGGCGGGTTCGGTTGAACCATGAGATCTTTGGCTGTTACCGCGTGGTCCTCCAGGAATCCACTGCAAGCCTGGGCATTGTGGGCGAAGGCCATGAAATGCCATTTGGTCAGTGCTTCGGGCATGGAAAACGTCAGGCGCACCGAGCCATTGGTGTCGGTTGTTAGTTGTGGAAAGAAGAACGCGGTCTCATTGAGATTCTTTCGAGCGGCAACACCGTCGAGTTTCACATTTGTCCCACCACGGGCCCCTGGGAGATGTTCTCCTTCATTGTATGCTACTCCGGCTGAGGCCGCGTCCATTACGGTCCGGCCGGCGACCACACTTGCCTCCTGGGGAGCCGCAGGAAGAAGGCTGAGCATCTGCCGGTGAGTTTCCATGCCGGAATCGGCAAGCTTGGCGCTTGCCAGGGCCATGCCGCCCAGGCTGCGCGCGGTTGGGAACGCAAAACCCCATACGGAGGAGGTGAGGTCTCTCGGAAAGGACCGGTAGCTCGCTTGAACACCCTGGTAAGGGGTCCCCCAGTTCCCAAGGACGAACTGAAAGGCGACCTGAGCGTTGGCGAATTGCTCCTGAATGGTGGAGTAATCGCGACGGAAGATGGTGAAACGCTGTTGCCACGCGAATGGCATAAAGGCGTCGAGCGATTCATCATAGAGAGTCGCCACCATCTCGGCCGCTTTCTGTTCCACAGAATTGGTAACCCCGCTGGCCTCATTTCTTTTGGCAATGACGGCTGTCCAACTCTCTTTCCGACCAGGTTCGAGTTTCGACACAAAGTGCTCCCAGTGAAGGTCGAGTTCCTTGTTTGACCACGGAACGGAAACCGGTCGCGATTCCAGGTAAACGCGGTCCTCCCGAACCTGTGTGATGTGGAGGGTAAATCCGCCGCGCATCGCGTCGGTGACGGCGATTTTGATTTGTTGCTCGGTTTGATTCGGACGGGTCCAATAGCGTTGGACCATTTGATGCCGATGCTCGATCTCGATGAACGCGCGGCCCGATTCATAGCCTGTTCCCCAGACCGCGGTAAAATCGCGACCGGGCGAAATCTCCCATTGCGGCGCGGCGAGCAACTGCGGGATTCGAATAGCCAGGTGAGTGGCATCTGGATCAATGACTCGGATCGGCATTTTCCCACTGACTTTCTTTCCATACCTGTCCTGGGTTTCGACGATGGCGCGAAAGGCGCCGACACCCAATTTGAAGGACACGCGGGCCTGCCCATTGGTATCCGTGGTGAATCCAGTCTCGGCAACAACCCTCCCGAGAGACCAGTTGTTTGGGTTCGACAAATCCTGGTTGGGTTCATCCCCGGTGACCTGCCCTGAAAGGTCTCTGCCGAAAAACAGCACGGAACCGTTCAGCGGCGCAGGTTGAGCCCGGGCCGGCGCTTGCAAGTCGTAAACGAGCACACGGCCTTCAGCCACTTGAGGCTGTCCATCGAGGCTGCGAGTGGTCACCAGGACCTCAACCGGCGCGGCCGTGGTCTGCCAATCGGAAGCGCCCAAAGTCGCTTCCAGCGCGGTATAGCCGACCTGGACGCTCTGGCCTGCCGAGCGGGTTTCTCCCGCGCTGTCCGTAACATCCGCGTTCACTTGGAATACAAACGTGGGCTCATCTTGCGCCGGAACATTTGGATCGGGCTTCGCGTTGAACTGGATCTTGAATGAACCATCCACTCCCGTAGTCACGACGCCATGCGCGATTTCGTGGCTGCCGGAGCCGCGCCAGGGCCGGCTATACCACCCCCACCACCAGGGCGTGCGCGCTTCGCGCACGACGTGAAACCGCACCGGCGCGCTATCGACCGGCGCGCCTGCATAGGTCATCGCGTGCCCGACTAGCGTGACGGTTTCGTCCAGCTTTGCCGGAACTTTGGGCGTGTCGAGCGTCACTTGAAATTTGGGGCGCTTGTATTCCTCAATTTGCACCCAGGCTGAGCCCGTCGCTCTGCCTTCGACCTGCAACGTTGCCCGGCCCATCAATCGATCGCGCGGCGCGATAAAACTGCCGGAGAAAGAACCGAACTCATTGGCTTGAACCTTGAGCCGGCTGATTTCTTTTCCGTTTCCGTCTGCGAAAATCACGGTTTCCGTCTCGCCCTTGAGCACTTCATAGTTGGCCTTTTGCTGGTCAACCCAAAGGCAGATCCCCTTGAACTGAATAGTCTGGCCGGGCCGGTACAAGCCGCGGTCCGTGAAGAAAATGGTTTGGGCCATGGGACGATTCTCCGAATCGACCGGATTTCCGTAAAACCAGAGATCCGTGGCCGAGGCAATTTCATGCCCGTTAAAACGCGCGCGGAACAAGAACCCGCCGTTGGCGGAGCTCTTGAAGGTAAAAAATCCGTTCTCGTCTGTTTTTAACGAAGGATCCGCCACGCGGTTGCGATTTTGATCGAGATGCCACACGGAGACTTCCGCGTTCGGAACGGGCTCACCCGAGTTTGCCGCAAGGACGAACCCTTCGAATTGACCGTTCCTCGTTCGGGTAACGAGCGCCAGGTCCGTCACCCAGACCGGCGCGAAGCTGACCACGTTTTGAGTCGGGCCAAAATCGGGCCTGTGACTGGCAACGATAAAATAAAATCCCGGCTTGAGCTTTGCAGGAGAAGGAAAAACGCGTGTCCTTTCTTTGAAATCGGGAGTCGCAGGCAGTTGCTCGGACCATTCGAGCGCGGGTGTTTGCTGGAGAATTTCGCGCCGCTCGGCATCGTTCAGGTTTTCGGGACGGTTATGGCGCCTTTCCAGGAACACGTTCCAGTCATAAGGGATGGCGCGGAAATAGACCGCCTCCACATTGCGGTACCGAATCGAGATCAGCGCGCAGTTCTGGGCGTTTGTGCTTGCCGGGTCAGCAGGGCTTTTTGGCAGGCCTTCTCCGCTTCCCTCGAAACATGTCCAGACTCGCTCAGTAGAGATGGCCGCGGATTTGGCTTCGATCTGGTCTTTCAGATTCCGGCAAAGCTTCCCGCCGACAGATTCCGGAAATTGTTCGACGCCGCGAATCGCCAGGGTTCGCGCCGTGACAAGGTCGCCATCCTGCTGCACGAGTTGGGCCTCGTGTTCAAGTGCCATGGCGCAAATCTCAGAATTGCCATGCTCCGCAATGAATCGTTCGAGGGCGGCTTTGTACTGCGCATTTTTATCTTCTCCAAACGATGCCCTCCAACCCCAGACAAGCCGTTCTAAATCCGCGTCTGCAAGGGCTGCACCCGGCGCGGGATCATTCAGATGAAATCGCAGCAAATCCTGGTACAAACGGACGGCCCTGAGCGTGGGGGATTCTTCTGAACCGGCGGCCACGGCGGGGGTCCACGCAAGAAAAGCGGGAACGGATTGGAAAATGGGACTCGTCGATGACAGTTCAAAATCGTCCTGGGGTTTGGCGGCGGCTTGTTCGCCCGAGGTGTAGAATTCCAGGGCTTCGTGAGCCAGGAAATCATAGAGGGTGGGCCGATAAGTATCGGGCAGGGTGCCTTTGGTTAACAGATCGTTCCAAGCAGAAATCGGAGTGCGCCGGAGAACGGCTGCGGCGCTGAGGGCCTTCTGAAACTGACCATCAATCTCAGCAAAGAGCCGGCGCAGGTCCCACGTCGTGAAATCTTTCCCCGGCGCTTCGGCCGTGGCGGTCCGCTGCATGAAACGCCAGCGGTTCTGCTGAAAGTACTGCCAATACCAATGAGCCAGCAGGGTATCGAGAACGGGAACCATTTCAGGAGGGGCTTTTCGAATTTCGGCCTCGAGCCGCGTAATCTTCTCCTCGGGTTTGTTGCCCTGAATATTGGCTTCGAGAACGATCTTCTTGCCGATGGCTTTGACGGCTTCGGCATAAGCCTTTTCTCGAAGCGCCGCGGCAATGATCGGTTCAAGGTTTGTGATCGCGGTCCGGGGTTGCCCCTGGCTAACCGCTTGATCGACCTTTTTCCACTCAGTGTCCCGTGTACCAGCGAACAGCAACGTTGTCATTAGCGCGAAGATCGGCCCTAACCCGGTTATTCTCATACCCTCATCAAAACGACTGCCAATACACGAGTTTGGTCGAAAGCGACATGAAAAACGTAGTTGCGGGGCCGTGAATCAATCATGGATTTCATACACCACGCCGCGCCAAAGGATTTGCAGGTTGTCACCCAGCGATAGCCAGCTCGAGAAACCGCCATTCAGCGCGAGCAAATCGAAGTATTCGCGCGAACCGAACTGGACACGAACGCGGGTGGCTTCTCGAGCCTTCTGCAATTCTGAATCCACCCATTGGTTCCCATTCAGAAAGAAGGTTTTACCCGCAACGAATTGGGACTGTTGCGTGTACCGGGCGAGGGTCGATGTTTCCGGCGGAGCGGTTTGTGTCGCCAGGCCTTGAGCCGGCATTCCTCCTGCCGCCAAACCATAACGCCGGCCGAATGCGGCGTCGGCACTCATCGCCGCTGCCGCCGGGGCATCCGCAGAGCGCAGCGCAAGCCCGGACATGGCGCTGGCCACCCCCACATCGCCTGCGGGCTCGGTTGTGAATTGGCGCCAGCTCTTTTCCGCTTCGTGCCGCGCGCCGACATCCTCCTGCAAACGCGGCATGGACCTGACCGCCAACGGCACCTCCCGTCGCTGCTCATCTTCAACGATCAAATAGGCGGTGTACGGGGTCACGACTCCGTACTTCCGCGCCAGGTCCGTCACTTCGTCCTTCAGTTCGGAATTTTCGCCGTGCAGCCTGATTTCATCCAGCAGATAGCCGATGCGCCGGGTTGCCCAAAGACGCGGCAGAAAGTCGTTTTCAGAGGAGATTTCAGGAAACCGCACGTCGTAACCGAACTTTCGATGCCCGCCCCTGACATTTCCCTCCAGCACAACTCCCGAATCTCCGTGGCCCGAGTAACGGCCGACAATGACCAACTGATCGCCATTGAACAAGTCAGGTAGGCGCGCTGGGTATAACTTCGAGATCCTGGCATCGCCATTGAACTTGAGCTCCGGGTTGGCCAGAACCGGTTCTTTAATCCTCGAAAAGAAAGTCGAAACCTTGATCTCCAGGTCCTCTTCCGGGAGAACGTATTGGCTGAACCCGCGCGTTTGCTCGGTGATTTTGTCGAGAAGATGCGTATTGACGTCCGTGCCGATACCGAAACAGAAGATGCGCGCCTTGCCATCACTTTCTTTTTGAACATTGGCCACAATCCGATCTTCGTCGGTAACGCCTATCGTCGGGCAGCCGTCGGTAAGAAATATCACGACGAAGGGGCGTGTTTCGCTGCGGTCGCTGCGCAAAGCCAGGGCTTTCCGGAGCGCGTCGTCGATCGCCGTGGCGCCCATCGGGCGCAAATGGCTGACAAAGTCCTCCGCCCGTTCGCGGTTTTGCTTATTGGCTTCGGTTAACTTCTCGAACAGCGGCTCGACTTCGGTTGAAAATCGAATGATCTCGAATCGGTCGTCCTCGTTGAGATTCTCGACGCAGAATTGCAGCGCTTTTTTGGCCTGGTCGAGCTTCTTGCCTGCCATCGAACCGGAGGTATCCAGGACAAAGGCAACGTCCTTTGGAATAACCTCCTTTTTACCCAATTCGAGGCCGGGCGACGCCAAGAGCAGAAAGTAGCCGTCCTCGCCTTCGGCGCGATGAGCCAACAAGTTAACGCCGAGCTCGTCCTTTTCCGCCGCAAAATAAAGCTGAAAATCACTCTCTCCACTCACGTTTGAACCTTCGAAGGTTGCGGAGGCCCGTTGCCGGCCGTCGCGTTTGATTTCCACCGAATGGGTGGGTGAGTAGATGGACTTGAGCCCGTTCTTTACCTGAAGGTTCACTTCCACAACCACATTCTTGACTGGTTTGCGGGAAAATTTTTCGGTGCTCAAGGGCAGGGTATAATCGATCAACCCGGCATCGGATTTGAGCAGCTGCGTGTAGGAAAAAGAGACACGCTTGCGGCTGTTGGGTTCGATGGGGAAGATGCGCACCTTGAACACATCCTGACCGGCATATTCCAGCAAAGCCGGGTCCCGGAGCTTGCGGACGATGCCTTCATAAATGCCTCGCGCTTTTTCCGCCCCGAGCAGTTCCGCTTCGACCTGTTTGCCGTCAATTTCCATGTTGAATTTGTCGAGGTGCGCCCCTTTTGGAACCGGAAAAACGAAGGTGCCCTCGAGCCGCGACGGGTTCGGATTGAAGAATTCCTGGTCAATTCGAGTCACTGCGACCTGGTCGTTGATTTTCGTCCGCACTTTCACGGACTCGACCTCGAGGGGAGAAAAGGCGTGCGGCCTCCAATGCGGCCGCTCCGGTGGCCATGGCGGCATGGGCTGCGGAAGAACCCGGTCCGGCCACATCGAGCTGTCTTCCACAATGATCATCCCGGCCCCGCGCGCAAAAAGTCCTGTTCCGAGGAACCCGAGCAACGCCAAAGTAACAATACTCCGTTTCATGCCAGGTTAGACGGGAATGCGGAAAGAATGCTCCCGGGTAAGACGAGAGCCGAGTGGTCGAGGGTCGAGAGGCCGGGATTTGCTCAATCAGGCAAGGTAACGCCTCAATCATCCCTCTTGGCGTCCTTCGCGGCTTTGCGTGGACCATATTGCGTTTTACTGGCCGCGCTCGATCACGCGGTAGAAGGCTGGGGCGTTGGAGGGGTCTATGGGAACGCTCAGGAGCAGCGCGCCGTTGGTGAGTTGGAGAACATTGGACAGGTAACGCCAATCCTGGAGGTTGGTTGTGGACTGAGACCGGAACCCGGTGATATCCGCCGGCATCAAAGGCGCGCCGTCGGCATCGGCTGAAAGAAGGCGGAAAGTCCCATCGACCTGGGCAGGCAAGGGGATGAGCTTTTGCGGGACCCGCACGAGGACGGGTGCCAAAATGCTGAGAGCGGCGCCGTTGAGGTTGGTGGCGGCGAATTGGTACGCGCCGGAGTTGTGACGCGTGGCGTTGCGGATGACAAACGTGGTATCCGTCGCGCCTGGCACGCCGAACCCATCTTTGAGCCACTGCAGGCTCAAGGGAGCAGCGCCCAGGACTGAAGCTGACAAGACGATGTTCGAGCCCATCCATGAGGTTTGGCCCAAAGGTTGGTAGAGAATGACAGGCAGATCGGGCACAAAAGAGACGTTCGCCAGCCATCCAGCATCCAGGCCCGTGCTGGTGCTTGGATCTTTTTGATAATTCCACTGCACCGAATGCGAACCGGCCGCTATGAAAAAATTCGTCGATTGCCAATCGACTTCGCCGGAAATCCCGCCCAGCAAGCTGCCGTCCATGTAGCAATTGAGGAAATCAAAATATTGTTCTGAGGAAACCTTCCACCAAAAACTTAACCGGCCAGGGCCCACAACGGAGGTTTGGACCCAGGTCTGCTGGCTGTCGGAGATGCGACCGCTTTGAGCGGTGGGCGAGCCGGCGAGAGTGACGTTGGTCTGGCCGAACCAACCCGCGCCAGGGCCGGTGGTCCAGACCAAACCCGGCGAACCCAGGGCTCCGCTCAGGGAAACTTGGGTGGGCGGCGGTGCGGCGGCGAGGCTGAGGGAAGCGACACTGCTGGTAATCGCGCCAAATCCATTGGCTACCACCGCAAAGTAATCCCCGGCTTTACTGGTCTGGAAGCTCCCCAATTGCAGAACCGCGCCGGTGGCTCCGAGCACGGCGGCGTTATTGAAGTACCACTGGTATGTAAGAGGGGGGTGACCTGTCGCGCCGACCCGAAGAAACAAGCTGTCTCCGACGGCCGCGGCTCGGGAAAGCGGTTGCGCGCAGATAGAGGCCGAACCGTCGCCGAGAGTGGCCAGGAAATTGTAATCGCCGCACGCAACGGAAGTCACGTTGGACATGCCGGGTGGCGGATTGATACTGTATGGGCCTGGTAAGCTGCCCCAGGTCGCGACCGTACCGTCGCTTCGCAACGCCAAACCAAACTCATAACCGGCCGCGATCTGGACCACATTGGAGAGCCCTGCCGGCAGAACGGTGTTATCCAAAGATGCAACCGTGCCATTCCCTTTGAGAGCAAAGGCCTGAAAGCTTCCGGCGGCGACATCGATTACGCCGTTCAGGTTTGCCGGCACCGGGGAGGGACTGCCCCAGCGGACAACGGTACCGTCGCCGCGAACGCCGACAATCTGGTTATTGCGCGAGGCGATGGCCACAAGATTCACCGCCACCGCAGGTATATTGGTTAGAGAGCTGGAGGAGCTTGGAGCCCAGACCACGGGGCGGCCGTCCCTGCGCAACGCGACACTATGTGACCTGCCCGCGGCAATCGCGATCACATCACTCAGCGTGCTGGGGATGGTAGCAGGCCCGGGGATTTGTTCTGGCACGAAACCCCAGCCAAAGACATATCCATCGGCGCGCAAAGCGAGGCTGTGAAACATGCCGGCGGCGATTGCGGTTATACCCGAGACCGATCCAGGAACGAGCGACTGGCCATAGGCGTAGGCACCATTGTTGTTGGTTCCGGCACCCCAGGCAATGACTCTGCCGGCGCTTTCAAGCGCCAGGCTGTGATAACCGCCTCCGGCGACGCGGCTAACCTGGCTCAAACCTAGAGGCACGATTGATTGGCCATAACTTAAGGAGCCGGAGTTGTTCGTTCCCGCACCCCAGGCGACCACCTGCAACACAGAAATCTTTGCCTTGGCGCTGCTAATCGAGCCCAGCGCATTGCTCACAATAACTGAGTAATAACCGGATTGATTTGGCGAGAGCCGCGACAGGGAAAGAGTCCGGTCGGTCGCTCCGTCCAGATCGAGCCCGTTGAGCCGCCATTGATAGAAGAGCGGTTCAGTTCCGTAGGCAGTCACCGAGAGCTGGAGCTGGCCTCCAACGAGCGGTTGTTGACTTGCGGGTTGAACGACGATGACGGGTGGGGCTTGTTTGATAACTACCCTGGCGACCGCGCTTGTGACAGCTCCCAGGGTATTGGCTACAATGACCTGGTAGTCACCCGCGTCGGCGCTTGTTGTCGGTGAAACAACCAGCAATGGCCCGGCCGAGGCTGACAGGTTTGTTCCGTTGCGCGTCCATTGATAAGTGAGGGGGCGGGCGCCGGTTGCCGCAACCCGCAACATGATTGGGCGTCCCGAAAAGGCGGCGCAACCCACAGGCGCCTGGCTAATGAACGGAGCTGTGGATCCGTTGAACACGACGGTGTGAGCGGCGCCGGCGGCAACGGAGGTGTTGTTGCCGTTGCGGACCGGTTGTGGAACCAGGCACTGGCCGAAATTGGGAAACAACTGGGCGTTGGTCGCGCCGGCGCCCCAGGCGTAAAGGGTGCCCACCTGGCTTAGTGCGAGGCTGTGATCCGCGCCGGCGGCTACCGCGATGATGCCCGAAAGCCCGGCGGGAACGGAGCTCTGGCCATAGCGGTTATCCCCCCAGGCGGCCACCGTGCCGTCCATCTGCAACGCAAGGGAATGCCCGGCTCCGGCGGCAATTGCAACCGCACTTTGCAGGTTTGTGGGAACCTGGCACTGGCCCGAGGAGTTGTCTCCCCAGGCCCAGACCTTCCCATCGCCGCTGATCGCAAGGCTGTGATTGCTGCCGGCCGCAATGGTAATCACGTTTGTCAACAAAACAGGAATGGTGATTTGCCCGGTTGCGTTCAGGCCCCACCCAAATACTTTGCCATCCGACCTCAGCGCGAGGCTGTGACTTCCTCCGGCTGCGACCGCCACGATTTGTGCCAGGCCGGGCGGGGGACCGGTTATCCCGGGGCCCGACGCGCCGCCGCAGCTGCGCACCGTCCCATTGGCCAGCAGCGCAACACTGTGGTCGCCCCCGGCTGCGACAGCAACGGCATTGGTCAGGTTGGCGGGAATCGGGGCCTGGTTGGTGTTGCCCCAGCCGAACACGGTGCCATCGCGCTTCAACGCGAGATTGTAGGAGGGCCCGGCCGCTATCTGCACAGCGTTGGTCAGTGCGAGATAAAGATTCGTTTGGCCGTCCCCGTTCCAGCCCCAGGCGGCGACAGGCTCCAGATACAGTCCGGCAACGGAACTGGTGACCACGCCAAGCGGATTGCTGACCATCACCTGGTACGCTCCGGCAAGGTCCGGCGTGGCGCTCGGGACCGACAAAGTTGGCAACGTCGCGAAAGCGATGTTGGTCCCGTTCAAGAGCCATTGATAGGCCAGGGGCTGGGTGCCGACCGCCTCGACACTGAACGAGGCTGGAAATCCGGCCGCTGTTCCTTGCGGTTGGGGTTGAACAACGATTACAGGTAGAGAGGAAGTCACGCTCAGCCGATCAATGGTTTGGGTAACGGCGCCAAGTAAATTGGTAACGGTCAAAGCGTAGGTTCCAGAATCGCGGGATTGCACATTGGTTAACGCGAGAACCGGGCCCTGCGCGCCGATGATCGGACTCTGATCAAAATACCACTGGTAACTCAGAGGAGCGTCGCCGATGAGCTGGGGATCTAGTAACAGGCTGCTGCCGGCGGGAAGGACAATGTCCTGGCTGGCCGAGAGGATCTGGGGCGGAGTGGGAACGTGGAAAACCGCAACGACGACCCGACGGTTGGTTTCATTCAGGTTGGGATTGAGGTTATCGATGATATCGATAAACAGCTCGAACTGAACGGCCAATTGAGTATGGGCAGCGAGCTGAGCATAATCCAGGAGCGTGTTGTCGGCTACAGAGAGCACGCCGTTGTCCTGGAGGGCAAAGGTGTTGCCTATGTTTCCGGAAGCTATGCTGAAGGAGAAGGAATCGTTAGTGGTTAAGGGGCGAATTGTCCCTACAACAGTACCATTGGTTGCATGTTCGGGTACTGCAAATCTATCGGGCAGCCGGGCGTTTACCACCAACCCGGTTACTGCGTAGTAGCCAAGGCTGGCATAGGCGGTGAATCCATTTGTCAGGGGATTATTGCGGCCTGCGCCGGTTACCCGGAACGTGTAAGTGCCGGCCGGAAGATTAGTCCCAAAGCCGGACCAGAGGGTATTTTGCGGGTTGCTGACAAGGAGCGGGACATCGTTCTGATCACAAAGAGACACCTGGATCGCCAGGTCGGGGCCGGTATTAACGGGGTCGGCGCGCAGCAACACCGTTCCGCCGCTGGTCGTGAACTGAAACGCGTCGGTGTCGCCGGTTCGCTCGATGACGCCTTCGGCGAATGCTCTGTAATCAGAAAAGAGCTCAAGATAGCGCGAGGTGGCGAGCGTGTCTCCGGTATCATCAGGACGATAAGAGACGTAGTTGTTTTGCGAGGTAATCATGGCGAGTTGATCCTCGGGATTATCCGCGTTGGTATACTCGCCTTTGCTCCATTGCGTCACGTTGGCGAAGTACGGCACACCCATAATCGGGGCCCAACTGGTGTCGCCAATTCCGTGGCCGTCGTAATACTCGAAGAGTTGACCGCCATATTCCTGACCGTCATGAGTCAATCCCAAAGTGTGCCCGACTTCGTGCGAACACGCCTCCGCGCATTGTTTGCCGCTTATGGTAAACACCCAGCAAGGCGTGTCGCCGGTCCAGTTGAAGGACCCAATCATCGCCACGCCCCCGGCTTCTGCGGCGACCGTTGTGGTCGGGGTGATAATCACGTGTTGCCGGCCGTTGTCCGGCGCGCTTTGGAACACGCCCAGGTCGGTCGTGACATTGATTTTGAACGGCATGAAATCCTCGGCGACTCGCTTCCAGACATCGCGGATTTGGGCGTTGCTCACGGCGGGGCGGTCATAGGAGACGCCCCCCCACGAGGGTGTGTATCCTCCCTGAAAATCCAAGTACACCACTGCCGTCGCGCCGTGGAGACTTTCCAGGCTAACGATTCCATTTTGATAACCGGGGATGGGCACATCCGGGTATTGTGCCGGGTCCAGCGGTGGAATATCCGGCTGCGCTCGGGAAGGGAATGACCGAGGCGCAGGGAACCCGCGGCAGACGACGTCGTCTATCGGCCGTTCAATCAACTCGGGCGCCGCGCGCTGGCCGGTTGGTTCGATGCGGTAAGCCATAGGTTTTTCTGGCATCGTTACCAGGCCCACAAACTCGCCCGCAACACCGGGCATCGTTTGCTTTTGGAAAAAGAAGTTTCCCTTTGCCGGCTCGCTGATCTCACCCGAAATACGGACTACTTCACTGCCGCTCCGCCGGACAGCCCCTACAATGCCCCTGGCCATTTCGCCATCGACCAATTCAAATTGGATGGGGCTGCCCGGCCCCATGCCTGAGAGGGTGGAAAGATAGCGCGCATCCCACGGCCGTTTCCTAACCTTCACCCTTCGGGCTACAGGCGTCGGCGATTTGGGCGTGAGGTGCGATTGAGTGGATCGGTTGAGCTGGCTGGATATGGGTTCTGTTGAACCCGGTGTTTCAGGGCGAACGCGCGGACTGTGCGCACCCCCCCACCAATACATCCAAGCGGCCAGGGCAACCCCGGCAATAATGAAGCGTGTTCGGCGAGTCATTGCCGCCTTTCATTGCAGCCCCAATGTTCACCGGGAAGAAAACTCGGGAGTGCTTAAGTGTTGTTAGGATTGACCAAAACTCAGGAAAAAACAAGTCAAGACTCAACGGCACGAGATATTTGATTTGCCGACCCTGATGGATTCAGACATTTATTTTTCCACAAAACCCGCCCGCGCGGCTCAGGGTGAGCGGTAGAACGGGTCTGTGGTGAAGCGTTACTGCTGGGCGCGCGCAACGGTTTCTGTCCGGGGTATGATGGACTACAGTGCCATTGCCGTCTGGCTTCGCAAGTGGATGCGAAGCCAGGCAACCCTGAATTTATTCGGCGGGCTCGCAGCGCTCGCGGGTGGCATTGCCATTTTGATCGCGACTTGGGGATTGGTTTACGTCGTTTCACTTTTCGCGCTCGGGCCGTGGCTCGGGTTTCACCATTGGATTCACTCCATTGCAGGCTTGCTTTTGATCCCGGCACTTTTCTGGGGCAACGCCCGAACCTCGCGCGAGTATCTTTCGGAGTACTCGGTGAACGTGGGGACAGCCTCCGGCGCCGTGGTAAACTTCTATTTGCCGGGAGTCGGCCTGGTGTCGAATGTTAATCCGCTTGCGCCGGGAACAATTCATGCCGGCGCCAAAATGATTACCGACTGCCTTTATTCCGGACCCCGCGTCTTCCTGGCTGCATTCCGCATGTTCGCCAGGAGCCGGAGTCTTCAAAAAATGGATATGGATGGATGCGCGGCGGTGCTTTGGGTTTTGTTTGTGGCCTGTCGAAAGCTGTCGTTCCAGGAGATCGTCAACAGCGTCAATTGGATGGATCCAACAATTGTGTTTCCGCAAGTCCAGTCAATCGATGGAGTGGTATTCCTTCCGGCCGATCCTGCCGGCCTGACACTTACCGAGGAATTGCGCGGCACGATCACTTCGCTGGCGCAGAATAAAAGTTGAGGTCTGGGAGGTGACAAACCTTTCCGTGGGCGATCCCAGGCCGCGGAAGTGGTTGGACCCGTTATCCGATGCGTCCTCGAGCCGGGAACTGTTCCCACGTTCTTCCGGTTGAGCCATTAGCATCCACGAAACTTGACTCGTTCAAGTTTTTCCGCGTATCAATAGGCACCAGGCAAGCTGTGGCTGACCAGGGCGAATTTAAATTTGGGAAATCCGGTTCAGAAACCGGCTATGTGAAGTGGGTGGAGAGCCGGCGAGTAGCCGCGGCCGAGTTGGCTCGCCAGATCGGCTTGCCTTTGGGACACCTGGTCGAGGTATGGCTTAGAGGCCAAATCCGGCTCCGTGGAAAACTGCGGCTGCAGGAGGAGGTCCTGTTCATCGAAGAAGACCGCGTACGGCAGCTTGGGCTGGCCGTTGACCACATCAATTTTGTCTATCGCGAGATGGAGTCGTGTGTGCGGTTGGATTGACTCAAAGTAGCGGCCGAGGCAACGCGGATTCCGCACGTCTTTTGGCGGTTGCGGCGGCCCACTTATGTGGGCGGATGCGGAGAAGTTCAGGCCGGGTTGATTAAGCCGGCGCCGCCCACGGAACGGCGTTTACGAAGATCTTTCTTACCTCGGGCTTGTAGTAGTCATTGAAGGTTTCGTGGCCCGGAGTGAAGTAGAAGACCTTGCCTTTGCCAACGGTCCAGCACATTCCCATACGGCCGGGTTCTGTGTTGCCGTCTGTTTTGGTGTAAATGCCGTCCAAAGGCACCGATTCAGGCGTTGGGACAGCAAACGGCTCCCCATAGCGCTCAATCCTCAGCTTGAAATTGCTGACTCCTTTGCAGATCGGATGATTCGGCTCCTTTACGATGACTTCCGCGGTCGAGCCGTCCTCGACGTACTCGCGCCAACTGCACGCGGTCCCCATCAGCCTTTTGAACGGCTTGGCAAAATGGCACGAGTGGGTGCCGATAAAGCCCATCTTCCCGTCACGAACCCGAGCGTCGATCTTGTCGACCAGACTGTCCTTCACTTCGCCATGCTTCTTGTGGCCCCACCAAATCAAAACGTCGGTAGTGTTGAGCAATTCATCGCTGATGCCCTGGTCAGGATCGTTGAGGCTGGCTTTGACAATTTGCCAGCCTTGCTCTTTCAAGGGCTCCAAACCTTCGGCGATCGCCGAGTTGATGTCGTTTGGATAAACGATTTTTGATTTGGGATCGACGTTGGCGGTGCCTTCCGACCACACCACGACTTTTCGCCGGGACGCCTGGGCGATGACGCCGGGAGCCAGGGCCAGGCCAGCGGCCACAGTGGCGCCAAGAACGAGGGCCTCGCGTCGCGATAATGGACTTTGAGTGGGACCGGGTGGATTCGAAGGATGCGTCGACATGCGCGAGATATTGGTGGTTGACGCGATTCGCCGCAAGTGTTTTGGGAACCGAACCTGACGAGATACGGGGTTCACATAGGGCTGGCACAAAGCTACAATTTGCGTTACATAGTACCGGCTATGCATGAACCGCACGCAATTCATGTGGTTCTACGAGACGGCTGCGGGCGATATCTCACCGGGCACCGTAACACGTGGTCGTTTACCGACGACTTCAGCCAGGCGCGTGTGTTTGATTTCATTCGGGACCGGATCGCGGAGCAAGTTGAGGCTCTGCAAAAAGGGGAGGGCCTGGCCCTGAGCGTGGTGGCTGTCGACCCGCTCGAACGATACGAAGTGTGCGATTTCTGCGGCCACAGGGCCATGCCTTACAGCACTTTTTTCGACGGTAAGAACTATCTCTGCCGAACTTGCCTTGCTCAACATTCGGAGCACACGCTCACGACCTGAACAGTGCGGCCTCAATACAAGTTTTGACGATTGGCCGGATCGGGTTCGGCCCGGCAAGTCAGCCGCCGCCGCGTTGGTCGAAATAGATCCGCTTCACTCGCTCCACGGCTTCGCGCACACCGCTGCTGGTTGCGGCTGACAAGTTATCCCCTATCCCCACGTTCCGGGCCGGAATCGTGAGCAACCATGAACTGGGCACATGCCCGAAGACGTCCCTGGCCAGGGCCAGCAACGTGCGAGCATCGGCCGAATGTGCCAGGATTTGGGCCGATGCTGCGGGCTCGATTTCCTCGAGACGCACCTGGAAAGCGGCATCGAGAGCTGCGTCGACAAATATCGCCAGGCGTGCCCTGGACAACGGTTCGGCCAGCTCAGGAGTTAATAAGCCGCAACTGATTGCGCTCACACCCGCCAGGTTCAGGGCCTGGATCGCGTCGGCCACCAACGGACCGGCCCCATCATCCGCGCGCAAAGTGTTTCCGAAGCCGATGACGAGCAGTTCGATATTTGAGTCCTGGCCGGTCGAGTTCATTTTGGCCGCGGGGATTTGAAGGTTGTGGATTCGGTGAGTAAAGTCCAGATTTCAGCGTTAATGCCGATCGGTCCCGACCCAGTCCAGACGAACCAACCGCACTCGGTTACGACGGATTTACCCGAGTTGGAAGTCAAACCGTCTTGGATAAAGACGGCCTTGTTCGCCGCTGGGGTGCTTGTCTTGCTCCTGGTGGTTTACTGCTCGCCGCTGAGACATTACCTGGGTCGATTACGGGAAATCAGCGACCGGGTTCGCGGGTTTGGCGGCCTGGCGCCGCTCGTGCTGACGGGAGGAGTCGCTGTGTTGGTCGCGTTCGGTTTTCCGCGTTTGGTGTTCTGCGTGATTGCGGGAATGACGCTTGGGTTTTGGGCGGGATTATTCTGGGCTCAACTGGGGACGCTGATTGGCAATTACGCGTTGTTCCTGGTGGCTAGGGAGTTGGGAGGGGACTGGGCGCCGCGAATTGTGGGGGACCGCAAACGGATGCTGGCGGCGTTACAACAACGCGGGGCACTGGGCGTCTTTCTTGCGCGCCAGCTTCCTTTGCCCGGCGTGCTCATCAACCTGGCGTGCGCCTTACTGCCAATCAGGCAGACAGACTTCGTCGTCGGAACGGTCATTGGCCAGCTTCCGCAAGCCATTCCATGCACACTAATCGGAGCGGGCGTGCTGCAGGCCTCCTTTCGTGGCAGCATCGGGTTAATCGGCCTTGCAGTGGTGTTATCGGTCGCAGCCTGGTTCGGAGTGCGATGGGCTTTGCGACGAAAAGCGGTTCAAACCGCGAAATAAACGGAACGCAGGGAACGGCCGCCGGCCATACTTGCAATCGAGCGAATCGACTGCATCTTACGCCTGCTCGCGAACCGGCAGCCTGCTGTGGCCTGAACGGCTCGCGACATCGTCGCCACTCAATATCGGCGGCGAACCTTGAACATACACAAATTGGCGAAAGGAAAAATATGGCTTCGAATCATACGCTCGACCTGACTCAACGTCCGCCGCGCAGTCCGCGTGTCCGTCTGGGTGGCTACGCGACGCTGCCTCGCATGCTCGACAAGGGCCGCGCGGAAATTGCGGGCAAGAACGGCGAATACCATTACAACTGTCCGCTGGATCAACGGCTCCTGAGCTTCCTGGGAGTAGATGCCGAGGCGTTGAAAAAGGAACTCGCTTCCGGCAAAGGCGACGGCGAGATCCTCGAATGGATTCAGCAGAACGCCAAGAACAAGCATAGCGAAGCCGAGATTGCCGCATGGTCTGCGCTGGCGGAGCAACGCGCGCCCTCGGATCTCGAATCACGCGAATACTTTCATGAACTGCATCGAAAAATCGCGCCCAAACGAGAAGACATTACCAACTGGTTCGATCTTTTGGATGTAGACGACCACACGACCTTCGGCGGCAAAGCCTGAGCAACCGCGTTGGCGTGACGCTGGTTACAATGTGGCATGACCGGCGTCTTCGAAGCTCTCGGCAGAGCGCCTGGCTGAGTTCCCTTGAACTTCGGCGCTCTGTTCCCCACTCCCTGAGGAGAACTCATGCCTCAGAGCAACTCCCGCTCGATTTGCTCGAGGCTTTTGCCTTTGGTTTCAGGCACGCGCAAGAGAACGAAAATGAAGCCCACGGCACAAATGAAGGCATAGATCCAGAACGTGTTTCCCGGGCCGATTTTGCCTTCGAGAATCGGGAAAGTAAGGGTGAGGATAAAACATGCGATCCAAAGTGCCGAAACGGCCACAGAGATTGCGGTGCCCCGGATCCGGTTCGGAAACATTTCCGAAATTAAGACCCATGTGACCGGGGCGAGCGACATGCTGTAACAACCGATCGCGGTCAGGGAAAACAGCAGCACCGCCACGCCTTTGAAGTGGAGCAGGTAAGCGAGGCCGATCAGCAAGTGCGCAACGGCGATGCCCGCGCATCCAAAAAGCATCAAGCTGCGCCGGCCCCAGCGATCCACGGTGGCCAGAGCCACAAAGGTGAATGCCATGTTTACCAATCCAGTAATCACGATGAACATCAAAATGGTGTTCACGCCGAAACCCGCGCTCTTAAAAATGTTCTCCGCGTAGTTGAAAAGCACGTTGATGCCGCTCCACTGCTGCAGCACCGCCAGTCCGCAACCAGTTGCCAGGATAACCCGCATCCTGCCCCTGAAGAGGTCGCGCAAACGCACGCGCGCGACTTCCTCGGCCGCAATTGTGGTCTGGATTTGTTCGAGCTGCGCCTCCGCGTAAGCTTCGTTTCCAATTCTCAACAAAACGGCGCGCGCCCGCGTTCGCTGTCCGTTTTTGACCAACCACCGCGGGCTCTCCGGAACGAAAAGCGCCGCGATGAAAAATAAAAGGGACGGCGCAGCCACCAGGGTAAACATCCAGCGCCAGCCGAACCTGCCATTCCATGACGAAGCAATCAGCGCCGCGGTGGCTCCTTCAGGAACAGGTTGCGCAACAGCCAGGTTCAGCAATTGTGCGGCCAATATGCCAAACACGATTGTCAGTTGGTTCAAGGTGACCAGCCGTCCTCTCAATTGCGCAGGGGCAACCTCGGCGATGTACAGCGGAGACAGGTTCGAAGCCATTCCAATAGAAACACCCCCCAGAATTCTCCAGGTAACAAACTGGTTGAAGCTGCCGGCCCAGCCGGTGGCGATCGACGAAACGGCAAAAAGCGAGCCCGAGAAAATAAGCAGCTTTTTCCGGCCCAACTTGTCGCTCCAAAATCCCGCGGCCAATGAACCGGCGAGGCAACCGAGGAGCGCACAACTGTTCGCCCAACCGCTCAAGGCGGCCGCAGTGGTCAAGTGGAACAGGCCCGCAAGGACATTGTGGCTCCACTGCTCGGCAATTGTGTCGAGGTTGAAGTAAGGCTCGAAGAATGGCTTAGCGCCGCCGATAACCACCCAGTCCCAACCGAAGAGCAATCCGCCCAATGCGGCAATTGAGGAGATCGTCCAGACATACCGCGAATTAAACCGAGCGTCACCCGCCTGCAGACCCTGACCCGAATCGGGGTTGACTGTCACAGACGCCTCCGGGGACGACTGCTTGCCAAATGTTGTAACAGGCGGCACTGCAGCAAGGCGCCCTGGTGCGACGGATCCAGCTTCAGCACCTTGCTCAATTCCGCGCGAGCACGCGACCATTTGCCCAGGCCGGTGAAGCCAAGCGCAACCAGGTACCGACAATGGATCTCGTTGCGACGGTTCAAATCATCATCAAACACCATGAATTCAGGAAGCGATACTGCGAAATAATCGATCTCGATCCGGTCCGCGAGGTGTTCCTGGCCAAATGAAATAAGCGTTCGGAACCTTTCCTGGGCAGCATTCGAGTTTGCGAGCTTCAGCGACGCCAACCCCTGGTAAAAGATGGTTTCGGGGTTTTGATCGTTGTAATAGACCGCGGCGGCAGGTTGCTGCATCCCCAGGGTAGCCTCGCGCCAATATCCTTTTGCACTATGCTGTTCGCCGGCCCGGGCGTGTGCCGTTCCAAGCCAATAGAGCACGTGATTTTCAGCGGCTCCATGCAGCTTGCCTTCCCCCAAGTTTTCGGGATAGACACGGGCACGCTCCAAAAGGCGAATCGCAAGCCGCGCAGCTTCCACTGGGTTGCCCGGATGGTCGGCAGGATCGCGCGACGGTTCGGAGATACCCAACAGTTCTTTGGCCCTTTCCACCAGGCTCACGACGTATTGGCCCGTTACTTTTCCCTCGCCCCCTTCCCAGGGATGGAATTTGCGGGCCATGAGCAAGTCAAACGCGGATCGATGGTGTCCAAGCGAGTTCAGCAAGGTGATGAACTCAATCAGCAGGTCTTCACGCGCCTCGACTAATCCGCGATGTTCCTGCAGAAGCGCGAGCCGTTTCTTGGGTGAAATCCCGACGCGCTTCCGGAGAAGGTCCAGTTCGAAAAGCACCCGCGCGTCCGTGGGGTCCAGGGCAAAGGCCTCTTCCATCGATTTCAACGCCTTCGACGATTTTTTGTGTTTGTTGAAATAGACCAGCGCCAGGTTGCGGCGAACGGTTGGAAACTTCGGTTCGTAGCGACGCGCCCGTTCCCAGCATACCGCGGCCTCGCGAACCTGACGTTTATCGTACCATAGGTTCCCGAGATAAAAACTTGCCCGACCGTCAGAGGGATTCTGCGTCAATGCCCATTCCAGGGCGACAATGCTATCCAGGCTATTCGGGAAACATCGGTCAGGTGAGCACGCTCGCGCCGATTTGAAAAAAGCTCTGGCGCGCTTCGCTTCTTTGTTTAGGAAGCTGTAGTACGCGAGGAAATACAGAAGCATCGGGCGGGCATTCGGCATTCCGACCTCGGCAACGTGTCCCGGAGCGCGAGTTGGGCTTTGCCTATCAGCAACGGCTAATCGTTTGAGGCACAATTCCAGCAGTTCGATTGCTTCTTTGAACGCCCCGGGCTGGGAGTAATCGGCGGCAATCGCGAGGTAGCTCTGGGCGTTATTGCCCATCATTTCCAGCAATTTCTCTCGTGCGACCGGATTTCCCAATAACGCAAGCTCGTTGCGGGCGCCGAAATCAAGCGGGTCAAATTCCAAAGCAGAGTCGGCGCAGAGCCGCGCCTCATCGAGGCGTCCCAGCTTCCGCAACAGAACTGTTTTCAGGTGAAGCTTTTTTTGATTCCGGGCATTCCTGGCCAGCGCGTCACCCACGAACTGCAATGCTTCTGTAAAATGTCCGCGACGTGTTGAAATCCGAGCGAGGTTCAAGCAGGCGGCGTCTTGCCAGGCTGAATTCCAGGTTGCTTTGTAAAATGCGTCGAACGCCTCATCCCATCGGCCAAGATAGGTCAGGCAAACACCGAGATAGTAGTGCGCTTCGCCGTGCGGCGGGTTGGGATTATGACGCGTTTGCGTTTGGATGGCCGACCTGAAGAACGGTTCGGCTTTGGCAAACTGGCCTCGGCGCATCAGCAATAATCCGAGAGAGTTGTTGTTCCGAATGTCTGCGGGATCGCGGCGCAAAGCTTCCCGGTAGTAATCTTCAGGCTCACGCGTGGCATGGCGGTATTGTTCCAGGTGCTGGCCGGCGAGCCAAAGCGCTTCGGTGCCGGCCAACTGGGCCGGAGCGAGGATCGGCGAAGCGGGCTCTGGGGCGGGGAGTGTCGGTTTTTTTTCGGGGCGGTACGACACTAACACCGCGCCTCCGGGGCCAGTTACAGTCACTTCCAGATGTTCCCGCCGAACCCCTGGTCGGAGTCGAACCCGGGCGGTAAAGGGATTTTCAGGACTTAACAGTGCGGTTTTGGTCCAGACCGGCTTGCCCTTGTGGAGCAGGCGAATCACCGAGCCGAGTTGCGGGCTGGTTGCATAAACTCCGATTTGCGCGGTTCGATTTTCAACTTCAAACGCGACGGCCGCCTCGGTGGTTGCGTTCCGCACGTATCCAATCTCTTTGTATGGCAGAAAATACTGCCGGACCCCCTTTTGTTCACCGGGTTCGAGCCATGAGAAGTCAGGTTGATTATCAGCAAACACCCCGCACATCAGCTCGGCATAAGGGCCATCCGAATCGGTGAGGTTGCGGTCCCATGCCTTTCCGAAGTCGCCGCAGCCCCACACCCATTGTTTTTTGCCCGGAATGACATGGTGGTCGGCCACGTGCAGCACCCCTGCGCGGCGGCTGTGATCGTAGCCGCCCAAAAAATCAAAACTCGATCGCGCGGCCATGTATGACGTCGGCACCGGGATGTTTTTGTACCAGGAAATATCGACGCCGCGCGAATAATCGACTTTGTAGTACTGGCCACGGGCGATTGGAAACGACGAAACGTCTCTTTTGCCGTGGTCATAAACAGCCTGGACGTCCGGCGGAAAAACCGATTGATACGAATCGTTCACGTGCACCGCGGGATTGGTCCACAGGTGAAAACTTTGACGGAGGGGTGTGGGATTAAACAACCGTATGGTGATCTCAAGAAGCGCCCGCTCGGGGTAAAGAGTTAATGCCAGCGTTCCCTTCAGGTGCCACATCGGCTCGATTTCACTTAACCACAGGGTCATGCTGCCGTCGGGGTTTGCACGGATGGCGTAGTCCACGGGACAAAACGTTCCGGGCCGGTGATGTTGCGGCCAGTTAAACTCGATTCCGCCGGACAACCATGGACCTGCCAGGCCGACAAGCGCGGGCTTAATTACCTTGTTGTGGTAAATGAAGGGGTACTCGTTCGTCTTGTCGTACGCATACTGGATGCGTCCGCCAAACCCCGGCATGACCATCAGTTTGAGGTACTGGTTTTCGAGAAAGACGACGCGGTGAACTTCTTGAACCTTTTCATCGTGGATCTTATCGATCACCGGGTACGGGTAAACACGCCCCGAGCTGCCCTGGTACACCCGTTTTTCCAGGAACATTGGGTTGCGATTCGGAGCGCCCGCCAGGTAAGTAGGGATGACAACGTCTTCAGCCCAGATCCGCGGGCTCGTTGGACTTATCATCGGTTCGTTCTCAGCCCAAGCCGGGATTGCCTAATGAGCACCGGTTGCTCCCAACCCACGCACGCCTTGTTCCTGGCTGAGCTTTGACCAGGAGAAACCATATGCCGCGATCAACCCAAAACACACCAGGGGCATCAAGAAACTCGTGGACATGTTGTATTTGTCACCAAGATGGCCCATGAGCTTCGGCATGAGGGCGCCTCCAGTAATGGACATGACGATGAATGCCGAGGCTTTCTTCTTTGATTGGGGCCCCAGACCATGAATGCCGAGGGCGAAAATCGTCGGGAACATGACGGACATGAAGAAGAAACTCAGGAAAACCGCAACCACAGAAACCCACCCCAACTTGAGAACGACAACCCCGCACATGACAGCATTGATCAACGCATACGATCCTAAAACTCGATGTGCCGGCCTTTTGTTGATAAGGGCCGACCCAAAAAACCGGCCGGCGCAGAACAAGGCAAAGCCTCCATAACCCAACAACCGGGTTGCCCCTTTTTCGTTGACGTAGTACCCACCCTCGCGAACTACAGCATTGCCGTGGATAA